>CAYNUT010000014.1:17694-18165 GCA_964400595.1 uncultured Neobacillus sp.
GAAGGAGAGATCTGCAAGCTGCTAACTGAGGCAGCTGCAGGAGAAATTAACAATGTTCATGATGTAACAATTGCTTCTGAAAAGGCAAAATTAGCACTGGAATTGACGGTTACCCTTAGGGATAAGGCTGTTGAATCATATCAAGAAATGATGCGGATGCAAATTTAAAGAATGATAGAAAGCTAGGCAGGGTGAAAAATGAAACGATCATGGACAGATCAAACCAAACAATCAAAAGAGCTCTTAAACAAATATTGGTCTTCTAAGAGCACAAAACAAAAAGGGCTCATTATCGGGACTTTCATATTTCTTCTTGTTGCCTTATCTGCCTTTATTTATTTTGCGTCCCGCCCGCAGTATGTACCCTTGTACACGGGGCAATTAACCCAGCGGGAAGTAGGGGACATAAAAGCAGAATTAGACAAACAGGGGTATACTGACTATAAGCTAAATGAAAACGGAACCATGCTC
>CAYNUT010000014.1:18175-49151 GCA_964400595.1 uncultured Neobacillus sp.
CTTGGTACCGCAAAAGGAAGCTCCCGATTTAATAGTCAGCCTGGCGTCAAAAGGGTATCCAAAGGACAACAAAATTAATTACGATATTTTTGGAGAAAATCTCTCCTTTGGAGCAACAGACAGGCAATATAACATACTTGAACGCGAAGCTATGCAAAATCAAGTGTCTGAAGTAATTAAGCACGTGGATGGAATAAAAAATGCTGAGGTCATTTTAACTCTTCCTGAAAATTCTGTGTTTATCCGCCAGGATGAAGAGGAGAAGGCTAGTGCTTCAGTAATGGTTGAAATTGAGCCAGGTGTAAAACTTAACTCTCAGCAGATTAGGGCACTTTATACATTAGTATCTAAAAGCGTACCAAATCTGCCGCTGGATAATATTACAATCATGAACCAGTACAGTGAGACATTGAGTTTGGATGATATCGAAAATGGTGATGGCTCACTGGATAAGTATGCTGAACAGCAAAAAGTTAAAAAAGATGTTGAGCAGGACATTCAGCAAAACCTTCAAAAATTACTTGGAACCATTCTTGGAACCGATAAAGTATACGTACATACATTTGTAAAACTCAATTTTGATAAAGTGAAAACAGAAGAAAAATTGGTCAAACCATCGGATAAAAACAATAACGGGATTGTGGTAAGTTCTGAAAAAATCACAAAATCATCCAGTGGACAAGGAGCAAGTCCCGGGGGTGTACAAGGAACAGGCGAAACAGATGTTCCTGGGTATACTGCATCAAGCTCTAATGGTTCATCCAACTATGAAGAGTCACAAAATAGGGTAAACTACGAAGTCAATCGGATTAATAATGAAATCATCAAAAGCCCATATCAAATTGAAGATATCTCAATTAATGTCGGTGTAGAACCTGATTCTCCAAAGTCAAAGAATTTATCGAAAGAAACACAAAACAATATTCGGAATATTGTTGGGAATACAGTAAGAACAGCCCTAGGGCACCCAAATTTAAGCCAAAACGAGATTGAACAGAGAATTACTGTTTTCCCGCATACGTTCGCAAAGGATACAACGATGCAAAGTACATCTTCAAAAAGCTGGATGTTTATCGGCGGTGCAATAGCTGCAGCAATGATCATGCTTGGAGCTGTTTTATGGTTATTATCAAGAAAGAAAAAACAGAAACAAATAGAGGATACACTAGAAGCTCCAGCATTAACCACTCCAGTAATGGAACAAGATTACTTTGCTGAACAAGATATGAGTGTGGAAAGTCAATTGAAGAAATTGCTCGATCAAAGGCCGGAAGATTTCTCAAAAGTTATCAGAACATGGCTGCATGAAGAGGAGGCCTAATTCTCATGGCGACAGGATTAAAGTTGAATGGAAGACAAAAAGCGGCGATTTTGCTGATTGCAATGGGTAAGGAGGCTTCTTCAAAAATTTTTAAACACTTGCCTGAGGAAGAGATCGATCAGCTGACCCTTTCCATTGCCAATATAAATAAGGTGGATTCCAAAGAAAAAGAAGAAGTTTTGAAGGAATTTCATGAGATGTGTATCGTTCAAGACTATTTGGCAATGGGCGGAATTAACTATGCACAGGACGTATTGGAATCTGCTCTAGGGAAAGATAGAGCAATGCAAATCATTCAGCGGTTAACAACACAGCTTCAGGTGAAACCGTTTGATTTTGCCCGCAGGGTGGATGCGGTACAAATTTATCAATTTTTGCAAAACGAACATCCTCAAACGATTGCCCTTGTATTAGCTCATTTAGAGCCGCAGCAGGCATCGGTTATATTATCGTCACTTCCAGGTGAACTTCAATCTGATGTTGCGAGACGCATAGCGCTGTTAGAGCAGGCTTCACCAGAGGTTATTAAGGAAGTGGAACATATTCTCGAACAAAATCTGGCTGCTACTATCCGTCAGGATTACAGCGTTGTCGGCGGAATTGATGCCATCGTCGGCATTCTAAATGGCGTGGACCGCGGCACAGAGAAAATCATTTTGGAAGACTTGGGAACAAAAGATTTGTCATTGGTGGAAGAAATCAAAAAACGTATGTTTATCTTTGAAGATATCATTAAATTGGACCGTCGCGCCATCCAGCGGGTTATTCAAGAAGTGGAAAATCAAGATTTACTGCTTGCGTTGAAAGCTGCCAGTCCGGAAGTCAAAAAGGTTATTATGGAGAACATGTCTAAACGGATGGCCGAAACATTCGAAGAAGAAATGCAATATCTTGGACCAGTCAGGGTTAAAGACGTTGAAGAAGCACAGGGGAGAATTGTGTCTGTTATCCGCCGCTTAGAGGATTCAGGTGAGATTGTAGTTGCTCGAGGTGGAAATGATGGCATCCTTATCTAAGGTGTTTAAGGCTTCTCAGTTATCAATGATGGAAGAAGTAAAGGTTATTTCCCAGCCCCCTGTTTCTATTCATAATCTCCTTCCAAGTGAAGGCAATGAAGAAACACTCCTTGATAAAGAAGGAAATGATGGCCATCACTCTGGCCATCTGGCCGAGGAGGCTCATGAAAGGGCTCAGGCTATAATTGAGGCTGCTGAGCAGGAAGCACGTTCCCTGAAGTCGGAAGCAGAAGAACAAATTAGTTTTTGGTGGGAAGAAAATCAGAATAAGCTGGAAGCCATGTCCATTGAAGCAAAAGAACAAGGGTATAAAGAAGGTTTTCTGACCGGCAGGAAAGAAGCCGAGTCTGAGATTCAGCTGGAGTATCAGGAGAAGCTTCAACAGATCCACCTTTTGATTGAGTGTGCATATGAAAAAAAGGATGCCATTATTTCAGAGGCTGAACCATTTTTACTTGAGTTAAGTACTGCAATTGCAACGCAAATTATTAAACAAGAACTGGATCAGAAGCCTGATAAATTAATTGAACTGATTAAACTGCATATACTTCGCTTTAAAGAAAAGGAATTTATTACAGTTTGTGTTCACCCCGATGATTTTGAATTTATTCACGCGCAGCGGACTCATCTTGCTGCTGTTGTAAACGGTGAAACGGAAATTAAAGTGATACCTGACCATTCGGTTACACCTAAAGGATGTATCATACGAACTGCATATGGCAGTGTTGATGCCAGGATTGATACACAAATTGAAGAGATTAAAAAGGTGATTCTTGAAGTAAGAAGGGAGCCGGAAAGTGGGATTAACAGCTGAAAACTATGTCAAGCTCATTCACAGTATTGATCCTGTGAGAGTAAATGGTAAAATCACTCAAATTATCGGACTTACCATTGAATCCCAAGGGCCTGATGTAAGAATCGGAGAACTATGTTCCATCTATCCTGCTCAGTCCCAAACTCCTATTCAGGCAGAAGTCGTCGGAATTAAGGAAAATAAGGTCCTTCTGATGCCGCTGGGCGAGGTCAGGGCAATTGGTCCAGGGTGTGATGTGGTGGCGAGCGGCAAACCGATGATGGTAAAAGCAGGTCATCAATTGCTCGGGAGGATTCTAGACGGGCTGGGGCAGCCAATTGATGGCAAGCCGCTGCCGATTGGCTTAGAGGAAATTCCGACACATTCGATGCCGCCAAACCCGCTTAGCAGGCCGAGGATACATTCTCCTTTAGGCGTGGGGGTCAGGACTATTGATGGCTTATTGACAATGGGTAAGGGGCAAAGAATGGGGATTTTTGCAGGAAGCGGTGTTGGAAAAAGTACGCTCCTTGGCATGATTTCCCGAAATACGACAGCTGATGTGAATGTTATTGCCCTTATTGGCGAAAGAGGTCGTGAAGTTCTCGATTTTATAGAACAGAACCTTGGAGAAGAGGGGTTGAAAAAATCTGTTGTCATTGTGGCAACTTCTGATCAGCCTGCACTTATCCGCATCAAAGGCGCGTTAGTCGCTACTTCTATTGCTGAATATTTTCGTGATCAGGGTAAGGATGTGTTACTTGTCATGGATTCAGTCACCCGATTTGCGATGGCCCAAAGAGAAATTGGCCTTGCCAT
The DNA here is from genome assembly GCA_964400595.1 of uncultured Neobacillus sp. Lineage (GTDB taxonomy): Bacteria > Bacillota > Bacilli > Bacillales > Cytobacillaceae > Neobacillus. Next base: position 22,125 of record CAYNUT010000014.1, read on the forward strand.
CGGTGAACCGCCAACGACAAAAGGATATACTCCTTCTGTATTTGCCATGCTGCCTCAGTTATTGGAACGGGCAGGCACTGGTCCTAAGGGTTCGATATCAGCTATTTATACGGTATTAGTTGACGGGGACGATATGAACGAACCAATTGCGGATGCCGTTAGAGGCATCTTGGATGGACATATTGTTCTTAACAGATCCATTGCAGGAAAAGGAATCTTCCCGGCAATAGACGTGTTAAACAGTGCAAGCAGGGTCATGACGGAAATTACCTCTGAAGAGCATTTATATGCCGCTAACAATTTCAAAAGATTACTAGCTTCCTATAATGAAGCGGAAGACTTGATAAATATTGGTGCATATAAAAGAGGCTCTAACAGAGAGATCGACACAGCCATACGCCTAAAACCGCAGATGGAACAGTTTTTGGGCCAGGGTATTTATGAAAATTCAAATCTACAGGATGCACAATCCTTCCTACTTTCACAATTTGGGGCGATGCAGCGATGACATTTAGGTTTTCTTTTCAAAAAGTTTTGGATATTAAGGAAAAAGAGAAGGAAATGGCAAAGCAGGAATTTGGCACAATCAAACATCGGGAAATGGAACTCCAAGAACAAATTGAAGTGTTGGAAATGGAAAAACAGAAGGTTTTCAACCAATTCGATGAAGTTGATCGGAAAACGGTTTTAGAGATTTTAGAGGTGCAGCAAGGAATCGATCATGTAAATCGCCAAATGAAACATTTGGAGTTTCAATCAAAACAAATTCATCATCAAGTTGAGCTAAAACATCAGGAGCTTATTGAACGATCACGAGAAGCAAAAATGTGGATTCAGTGGAAGGAAAAATCAAAGGAGGCCTATTTAAGGCAGATGGGCCGCAAAGAGCAGGCCATGTTGGATGAAATGGCTGTTTTACGCTATTCCCGAGGCGTATAAGGAGAGAGAAAGAAATGGTAGAGAAAATTAAAGGAAAAATGGAATCCTTTTTTTACTTATGTTTTATTCCATTTTTATTAACAGCTGTTTTTGGAATAATTCTTTTGAATTTTTTGGATATACCTGTTTGGCGGACCGTCCAAGAGTGGGGGAATGAAATTCCTGTTATTAATCAATTCATACCTGGCTCTGCTAATAACATAGCAAAAAATAAGGGTGATTCAGATTATTATAAACAACATTATTTCGAACTTCAGTCTGAGATAAAGAAAAAAGATCAAAAAATATCGAAATTAAACGATCAAATAAACTCCATTCAAAAAGGGATGAAGGACCTAAAAAATAGTAATGATGAATTACAAAAACAGCTGGATGAAAAACAATCAAAGAAGCTCCAAGAGCAAATGAGACAGGTAGCAGGGATTTATACGAATTTACCGCCATCAAAAGCAGCCGCCATGTTTGAGTCCATGTCCTTAGAAGATGCTTCTTTAACGATGTCTCAGCTTGATCAGGATCAACAAAGCAGTATCCTTGGCAGCATGAAGGATTCAAAGAAAGCTGCTCAAATTACGATGATGTTAAAAAAAATTGCCGCACTTAATGCCATTGATCCGGTGACATTACAGGACCAAGTTCATGAACTGGTTCAGAAACAGGCAAATCCAACGGAAACCTTGGCGGAAACCATCGGAGGGATGGAGCCTGCCCAAGCGGCTGACATAATAAAATCCATGATTGTGACAAATGAGCAGGCAGCCATGGAATTAATTAAAAATGTCAATATAAATTCACGAACTCAAATTTTATCGGAAATTGCGAAGACTGATGCCAAATTAGCAGCACAAATTACAGCGAATTTAAATAATTAGAATAACTCCATGGAAGGAGAAAATTATGAAACGCCTCATGTTCTTTTTTATTTTGTCTTTTTACCTATTTTCTTTTCAGCCCACAACATTTGCCGCAGGTTCAATATCTGGCGGCGAACCTTCAGTATATGACACTATCCATAAGGATAAGAAAAATCCCTCACCGCAAAAGGCAAAGACTGTGGATAGTCATTCACCATCCATATTTCCCTTATTTATGAAATTTATTTTTTCGTTTGTATTGGTCATAGGTTTGTTAATTGTTTTATTGCGTTTTCTTTCAAAACGGAACCGCTTATTACAATCCAACGGTCCTGTTCTTTCTTTAGGAGGTCATGGGCTTGGCAATAATCGGTCATTGCAGGTTCTGCTCATTGGACAAACGATTTATATTATTGGTGTGGGGGAAACCATTTCATTAATTCGCACCATTTCCCAAGGAGAAGAGTACCACCACTTATTGGAAAGCATAGAAAGTCAGGCCGAAGGCAATTCTGCCAAATGGTTCAGTAAGGATTCTAAAATTAAGTGGAATACCGTTTTTACAAAGCATTTGTTGAATATGAAACAAGAGAATGGGGAGGAGTAAGAAACAAATGTTGCGAAAATTAGCGATTCTCATTCCTCTGCTCTCACTTGGATACTTTTCGGTTGCACATGCAGCAGAACCATCCGGGACCATTTTGCCTGGAATCGATTTTGGTGGTTCCAACGGTCCTGAAGAGGTTTCTAATACGCTTCGGATCATTCTATTGATAACGGTTTTATCAATTGCACCAGCGATTCTTGTATTAATGACCTGCTTTACCCGAATTGTTGTCGTTTTGGGTTTTGTCCGCACTGCAATCGGCACCCAGCAGTCACCGCCCAATCAAGTATTGATCGGTTTGGCACTTTTTATGACCTTCTTTATTATGGGACCTACTTTTTCAGAAATGAATCAAAAAGCACTGCAGCCCTTCATGTCGGGAAAAATGACGCAGCAGGAGGCATTTAAGCAAGGCAGTCTTCCATTAAAAGAATTTATGACCAAACAGACACGCGAAAAGGATTTGGCACTGTTTTTGGATTACGCCGGGATGAAGACTCCTAAGGAAGTCAAGGATATTCCACTTAGAGCTTTAGTCCCTGCCTATGCGATTAGTGAATTAAAAACAGCCTTTCAAATGGGCTTTATGATTTTTATTCCCTTCCTGGTAATCGATATGATTGTTTCAAGTGTTTTAATGTCCATGGGAATGATGATGCTCCCGCCTGTGATGATTTCACTGCCATTTAAGATTTTGCTGTTTGTATTAGTTGACGGCTGGCATTTAGTTGTCAAATCGCTGCTTATGAGTTTTTAGAAGGGGGTATTGTGGATGACGACTGAAATGATTTTACGAATTGCTCAAGAATCTGTATACACAATCCTCATTGTTATTGCACCGGTCGCCGGTGTGGCTTTATTAGTCGGTTTGCTGGTCAGTATTTTTCAAGCAACGACACAAATTCAGGAACAAACTCTTTCATTTGTTCCAAAAATAGTGGCTGTATTTCTAAGTATTTTATTTTTCGGGGCTTGGATGCTCCGTCATGTTGTTGAATTTACTGAAAATATATTAGGAAATCTGTCGCATTTTGTGGGGTAGAAGATGTTCATGAATAGTTTTTCTTGGCTGACCTTCCTGCTTGTATTTGTCCGAATCACTGCATTTATGGTAACAGCCCCAGTGTTTTCGGGCCGTCAAATACCGGCACCCTACAAAATCGGTTTCAGTGCATTACTTAGTATATTATGTGCAGCGGTATTAAACGAACCACTGCATTCTTTACCGGAGTGGTCAATTGTATTATTGATATTAAAAGAATTTATGATTGGGATTGCTCTTGGAATGACGGCGAATATTATGCTTTATTCTGTCCAAATTGCTGGTTCTTTATTGGATTTGCAAATAGGTTTCTCAATGGCCAATCTATTTGATCCTAATATCGGGATGAACACACAGCTTACCGGACGTTTGAAAAATATTTTAGCCATTTTATTTTTCTTTTCTACAAATGCGCATCATCTTCTGATCCAAGCCATTTTAGGGAGTTTTGATTGGATTTCTTTACAGGCATTTGTACCTGCATTGACTGATGGAAGGATGTCTTCATTTATCCTGGAATGTTTTAAGGATATGTTCATGCTGGGCTTTATGATGGCAGCACCGATTATAGGTACACTCTTTATTGTGGACTTTGCCATCGGTATTATTTCGAGAACCGTGCCACAAATGAATATTTTAGCGATAGCCCCGCCAGTCAAAATTTTGGTGCACTTTTTGATATATTTTATGATATTACCGAGTTTTTTTTACCTTTTAAACATACTTTTTGAAAATATGTTTGATTCCATGTACTCTATTTTGAAAATAATGGGGGCGTAAGCATGGCCGAAGAGAAAACGGAAAAAGCCACGCCCCAGAAACGGCGTGATGCAAGAAAAAAAGGTCAGATCGCAAAAAGTGCAGAAGTTTCGTCAGCTCTGATTTTTCTGTTTGCATTCTCCTTCTTTTTATTCGGAGGGAAAAGCTTTATTGAGGGATGTTTTTATCTTTACCGGCACAGTTTTCAGGAATATATGTTATGGGACCTTTCCATAAAAAGCACTCAGTTGTTATTTAACCAACTACTGTGGGATGCTGCCAAATTGGTTGGACCGATTTTTGCTGTGGTCGTGGCAGCTAGCCTTGCTGCTAATTTTGCGCAGGTTGGTTTTATGATCAATTTCGAATCGTTGAAGATGAATTTTGGAAAACTGAACCCAATCCAAGGTGCAAAGCATATTTTTTCACTTCGGGCAATTGTCGAATTAATAAAATCAATTTTGAAAATTGCTCTAATCTCAAGCATTGTTGGTTCAATGATATGGAAAGCGAAAAACGAATTGTTTTCCCTCGGCGAAAAAAGTATTTGGGATTCTTCCAGATTCATAGGTTCTTTAACCCTGCAAATGGGGATCGCAGCTGCTGGATGTATGGTGGTTCTGGCAGCAGCAGATTATTTATACCAAAAGTATGAATACGAAAAAAAACTTCGCATGTCAAAACAGGAAATTAAAGATGAATATAAAAAAATGGAAGGTGACCCAATCATTAAAGGCAAAAGGAGAGCAAAACAGCGTCAGATCGCCATGAATCGGATGATCCAGGAAGTTCCAAAAGCAGATGTGGTTATCACAAACCCTACGCACTTTGCTGTGGCAATCCGCTATGATTTCGAAACGATGGATGCTCCACAGGTAATTGCAAAGGGTCAAGACCATATTGCCTTAAAGATAAAAGAAATGGCGAAACAGCATAAAGTTATGACAGTTGAAAACCGGCCGTTAGCACGTGCATTGTTTGCCTCAGTAGAAATCGGGGAGACCATACCGGATGAGCTGTTCAATGCAGTAGGAGAGATTTTGGCTTATGTTTACTATCAAGAAGGCCGGTACAAGGGGATGATGGCATGAAGATAAAAGATTTTTCAGTATTGATTGTTGTAATATTGATTGTCGCAATGATGATCATTCCATTGCCAACACTTTTATTAGATTTTTTATTAATCATTAACATCAGCATTTCGATGATGATCTTATTGGTTGCAATGAATACAAAAGAACCGTTGGAGTTTTCTATTTTTCCAACCGCTATATTACTTACCACTTTATTCCGTTTGGCCCTTAATGTCTCGACAACACGTTCTATATTGTCAAATGCGGATGGCGGAAAAGTTATCGAGACGTTTGGTTCCTTTGTAATCGGCGGAAGCCCCGTCGTTGGTTTTGTTGTTTTCTTGATTCTGGTCGTTATTCAATTCATTGTTATTACGAAGGGTTCCGAGAGAGTTGCAGAAGTTGCAGCACGGTTTACATTGGATGCCATGCCAGGTAAACAGATGAGCATTGATGCGGATATGAATGCCGGACTAATAAGTGAAAAGGAGGCCCGTGATCGCAGAAGAAAAGTCGAACAGGAATCAGATTTTTACGGGGCGATGGATGGAGCCAGTAAATTCGTAAAAGGAGATGCAATTGCTGGTATCATTATCCTTCTGATTAACGTCATTGGCGGATTTATCATCGGGATGGCTATTCACGGCATGGGTTTTGCAGAATCTGCCAGCACCTTTACACTTTTATCCGTTGGTGATGGACTGGTCAGCCAGATCCCGGCCCTGCTTATTTCCACTGCGACCGGGATTACAGTAACCAGGGCAGCCTCTGATGGCAATTTAGGCTCTGACATTATGCAACAGATTTTTAATTACCCTAAGCTATTATATATTGTTGCCGGGACTATATTTCTACTGGGGCTTTTTACACCAATTGGCATTTTCTTGACTCTTCCAGTATCGGGTGCATTGGTATATGGTGCCTATTCAATGCAAAAAGCGGCGAAAATGGAAGCACTTCAAACTGAACAAGCAGACATGGAGAATATGGAAGAAGATATCCGCAGCCCGGAAAAAGTGATTACACTTCTGCAGCTTGATACACTCGAATTGGAGATTGGGTACGGGTTAATCCCCTTGGCTGATCAAAAACAAGGCGGAGACATCCTTGATCGAGTTGTGATGATCCGCAGGCAATTTGCCATGGAACTAGGATTAGTCATTCCCACTATTCGTATACGCGATAATTTACAATTACCGCCAAATGAATATGTGTTAAAGTTCAGGGGAAGCAAAATTGCGTCCGGAGAAGTATATCCAGATCATTTCCTTGCCATGAGTCAAGCGGGAGCAGGAGATGAGATTGAAGGGACTCCGGTTATTGAGCCGGCATTTGGTCTGCCAGCTGTTTGGGTAAGTATAGAAGCGAAGCAAAAAGCGGAGCTTTTGGGATATATCATCGTTGATCCGCCGTCCGTTATCGCTACACATTTAACAGAGGTATTAAAACGCTATGCTTATCAGCTGTTACGCAGAGAGGAAACAAAAGAATTAATTGATAACATGAAGGAAACGCATCCGAATCTTGTTGAGGAGCTTGTACCAAATCTCTTGTCAGTTGGTGATATTCAAAAGGTTCTGCAGAATCTTCTTCGTGAACAGATATCAATTAGAGATCTAGCTGCTATTTTTGAAACTTTAGCCGATTATGCTGTATTTACTAAGGATCCCAGGGTTTTATCAGAATATGTCCGCCAGTCTATGACGCGGCAAATTACCGAACAATATGCTGAAGATGGGGTAATTCGTGTATTAACGGCCGGGGCCACGTTAGAGAAAGGTATATCTGATTCAATTCACCAAACGGAAACAGGGGGACATTACCTCTCAATGGATCCGCAAATGTCACGCAGGATTACAGAGCAATTACATGAGCAAATTGAAGGGGTAGTGAAAGCAGGGGGACAGCCAGTCTTTTTGACTTCACCATCGATTCGAATGTATTTGAAACAGTTTATAGATAAAATTATGCCGTCTGTGCCAGTTCTTGCTTATACGGAGCTTGAGCCCGATATTGAGATCCAAAGTTTAGGAGTGGTGAACATATGAAAACTAAAAAAATCGTAGCGGATTCCATGCCTCTTGCTTTAAAAATGGTTCGTCAGCAATTGGGGGATAATGCCATCATTGTTAATACCCGTGCTGTTAAAATAGGAGGAATTCTTGGACTTTTTGGCAAACAAAAGTACGAAGTGACTGCCTACTCTGTTGAATCAGAAGAAGAGAGGCTTAAATCGAACCCTAATATCAATCGTAATGAAAACCCAAAGACAAACCTGTCTTTTAAAACCAGTTCTGAAGGTACAAGCGGGGAAGATGAATTGAAAAGCTCCGTTTTTCATAAAAAGCCGCAGCAGCTGTACAGTTATTATTCCCAAGCTGCATCTGAACCGGAGAAGGCACCTGCTCCTGCCGCACAGCCTTCACTGGTTGAAAAAGATTCTTTGATGGATGAATTGAAAAACATGCGGAAATTAATGATGAACTACATGATCAACGATAAACAACAAGGGGCTCTGCCGCCCGGTTTGACCAAATGCATTGAACGATTGAAGAAACAAGGGGTAGAAGAAGAAGTACTCGAGTTTGTTGTGACCGGAATGCTATATAAGTTTGAATCATTGAGCGAATTACAAGATGCCGAGATTAAACAAGAAGTCTTCTCGATTATCAAAGGATTGATCCAAAAGCGAATTCCGGAGTCAACCTTAGTTGATGAGAGAACCAGAATGATTAATGTGATTGGACCAACAGGTGTCGGAAAAACAACGTCAATCGCCAAACTGGCGACCGAGCAGGTTTTAAAACAAAAACGCAGAGTCGCCATGATTACCACAGATGTTTATCGGATTGCAGCAGTCGAACAGTTAAAAACGTATGCAGGAATATTAAATGTCCCGATTGAAGTTGCCCGAACTGTTAATGAACTTGAGTCAGCGCTGAAAAAACTTGAACACTGCGATCTTATTTATATGGATACAACGGGACGCAATTATAAAGAATTGAAATACCGGGAATCAATAAATGAGTATTTAAATCAACCATTGATAAGTGATAATTATCTGGTGCTAAGCTTAACGACTAAATATGAAGATATGCAGCTCCTTTTAAATGAATTTTTAAACAGCCCGGTAAAAAAATTAATCCTGACAAAATTTGATGAAACATCCAGCTATGGATCGATATTGAATATTGCTTATAAATTTCCATATAAAATAGCCTATATTACCAATGGGCAAAGTGTTCCTGAAGATATTACGACCATCAATGCGGATCAGATTGCGAGTTACTTATTAGGAGAGGAAAAGTAAGATGGATCAAGCACAAAGTCTTCGGGAATACATGAACCGGTTTCAAATGCAGCAGCAATCCAATCCTATCTCCCGTGTGATTACCGTTACGAGCGGCAAAGGAGGGGTTGGCAAATCCAATTTCACCCTAAACTTTGCTTTAGGTTTAAAAGCAGCTGGAAAAAAGATAATAGTCCTTGATTTAGATTTGTCCACTGCCAATATCAATATTCTCATGGGAATCACACCAAGATACAGCCTCAGAGATGTGTTGTATCAGAAAAAAAATATATGGGATATTTTAGAAGTTGGAACGGAAGGTATCGAGTATATAGCCGGGGGACTAGAAATCCAAGACCTTTTACAATTGGATGAGAAAATGCTTGTATTTTTTTGGAATCAAATTCAAGAGCTTCAAACCTATGCCGACTTTATTCTGCTTGACACGGGTGCGGGAATTTCCAAGGAACTAGTAGATATTATTTTAGCATCAGATGAAACTATTCTGGTAACCACTCCCGAGCCAACCGCGATAGCCGATTCCTATGCTGTAATGAAGACCGTTTCTCAATATACCAAACAGACACCGAGATTTCGTCTTATTGTAAATCGTGCTCATACCTATCGGGAAGCAGTTGAAACTTCAAGAGCGTTAAAAAATGCAAGCAGCAGTTTTTTAAAAATAAGCTTGAATACTCTTGGTTTTGTAATGGAAGATATCAGCGTTGGAAAATCTGTAAGGATGCAAACACCTTTTTATCTATCATATCCAAATTGTGAGGCAACAAAAAATATTAAACAAATCGTTTTTTCATACCTGCCTGATTTGAATGAGATTCCTCTTTCCCCTTCAAAAGGAATACGAGGGTTTTTCGAAAAAATCTTTTCATTAGGTAAATTGTCGTAAAGGAGGTGCATCCTTTTGATTGAAAATTGGCGAGTGAATGCAGTATTGGGATTACTTGCATTCATATTTACCTTCACTTTCTCACTCATAAATAATACATGGATAACCTCCCTTTTTAGGGCAGGTATAGGATTTATTGTCTTCTTTATTTTTGCCTATATTCTCCGTATTGTTATGTATCAAATTATATCAAAGAAAAACGCAGATTTTTTGCCGAAGCAAAATAGGGAAAAAGAGAGCAGCGTGGAAAGTGTCAGCAATACTCAGATAGAAGATTCTTCGATTGACAATCAATCGTTTCAAGCAGTTACATTACAATCCTTACATAATGGGAAGGATTAAATAATTAGAAAAGATTGCACAGACCATCCGGAATTGAACTATGGAAAACCAGGAGGGGATTTTGCTTGAGAGCAGCAGTCAAAGAAACCATTCCGCATTACCTGTTATGGAGGACATATCGGGAGAAAAATGATGGTCAATCACAGGAAAAGCTTGTAAAACAATATCTGTATTTGGTCGATCAAATGGCGAATCGTTTAAGCCTAAGCATCCCAAAATCGATTATCCCCAAGGAAGATTTAATTGGGCTAGGCTATATCGGATTAATGGAAGCAATAAAAAAATTCGATTATAACAAAGGGTATCAATTTGAAACCTACGGCCTATGGCGGATCAAAGGCGCAATGCTGGACGGCATACGCAAAATGGACTGGATACCGCGCGGATTAAGAGAAAAAGCTAAAAATTTGAATGCAGCTTTTCGTCAACTGGAGCAATCCTTGCTAAGATCGCCCACTGAAGAAGAACTAAGCAAATATTTGAATTTACCTCTGGAAGAGGTGGACCAGGCCATGTCGGCAATGTCTTTATCAACCCTGCTATCCCTGGATGAGCCTGTGAATGCAAATGAAGAAGAAGGCAAGCAGCAGAGCCGGCTTGAGCAGATTAAGGACGATAAAATCATTTCTCAGGAACGCCATTTGCAAATGACTGAATTTCAAAAAAGATGTGCGACATGCATAGAGCGGATGCCTGAAAAAGAAAGACTTGTTCTCACATTATTTTACTATGAGGAACTTAGCCAGGTTGAGATTGCTGAGGTTTTGAACCTTTCAAAAGGGCGGATATCTCAGATTCATTCAAAAGCAATACTTCGTTTGCGTCAATGTCTTGAAGCTAAAGGTTTTTCCATTGATTCTGTTTTTTAATGGACAGGGAAGTCCAATTTTTTTCACTGTTATGATTCGACATATTTTGACGAAAAAAACAGGACGAATTCTTCCAAAAATGATAGTATTAGGTGATGGAGTTAAAAGGAGTGTATTCGTTGGCAGTGGTTGGTTTTATAATGGCCATACCGGTTTTAATAGGATTGCCCCTGCTGGGTGCAGCGATTCAGCGCCGGTTAACCAGAAAGAAAGACGAGAACAGACATGGCAGTATCCAGGTAGATTGGGATCGTGTTCCTGCTGACATAGCAGAACGCAAAATCGCAGAGGAAAAACTAAAAGATAGTGAAGAACGCTATCGGCTTCTCCAAGAGAGCTTAGACCATTTTTCTCAGGACCTTTTTAAGGTAATGAAAGTTTCTGATTTAGAATCCCGCTTCATTATTGAGTTAAAGGACATTTTACAATTAGAAGAAATTTATATTATCGAAATTGATGATAGACTTAATCTATATTCCAGTACCGGCGGGGCCGCTGACTTTCATGAGCTGATTCTGCAAAATTATGATCAGCGTGTGCCGATTGGGGAGATTGTGAAAATTGAGCTTGGAAGTTTTGTTAAAATCGGGGAAACGAACGGACGAATCATATTATTATGTATTGAAAATGAGCGGGATATTTCTGAAATTTTACCACAGAGGATTTGGCTTCAAACTATTTGCAGGTATGTAAGTGTACTTTACGATAATTTATTTACAATTGAGGATCTGGGTAAGGAACTGGAACAGAGATCACAGGAAAAGTCAACACCTAGATGGATCCTCAGACTGCTATTCCTTGTCGCAGAAAAGGAAAGAATGAAGCTGTCAGCGGACTTACATGATTCTGTTTTACAAAATCAAATAATATGGTATCGTAAACTACAGTCTATTCACTCAGACTTTGATTTAACTCCCGGTTTAAAACAGGAAATAGAGGGAATTGAACACGGTTTCCTGGAAATTATCAGCCAAATCAGGGCAACCTGCAACGATCTGCGCCCTCCATATCTTAAAGAACAGGGATTAATTAAAGCGTTGGAAAGTCTCTTTTTACATACAATGGAAACAGCCGATTGTCATATTGAATTTAATTATGGTGGACTAAAGCACGAATTAAGTGAAGAAGAAATGATCACTCTTTACCGAATTGCACAGGAGCTCCTGGCAAATGCTAGAAAGCACTCTAACGCAACGAAAGTCGAATTTATGATATCTAGTATAAATGATATTATATACTTCTGCTATCAAGATGATGGGATAGGAATGAATCTTGACCGTGCAGTCGACACCTTTCAGCATATAGGCTTATCCGGGATCAAAAAAAGAGTGGATAGCCTTGAAGGAGAGCTGGAGATGTACTCCGCACCAGGGAAGGGAGTAAACCTATTAATCTCTATTCCTATTGCAAATAAAAATGTCCAAAAAAGCATGTTATTTGAGGTGTTTAAATGATTCAAATTCTGCTCGTGGATGACCACCCCTTGGTTGGTGAAGGCACAAAATTATTAATTGAGAACGAAGAGGACATGAAAGTCCATATTGAGACATCCGGTGACCAGGCATTAGAACTGGTAAAAAACCAAAAATTTGATGTGATGCTATTCGATCTTCAAATGCCGGAAATGGACGGCTTTGAATTAACCAAAAAAGTGTTAGAAATAGATGATGAGGCAAATATTTTGATCTATTCTGGATTTGATGTCCTGCCCCATTTCGAGCTGTTCATAGAGTCTGGTGCTGTTGGTTTTATTTCCAAAACAGCTACAAAGGACCAATTAATCATGGCCATCAGATCCGGATTAAATAAAGAGATGGTTATATCTACCGCAGTACTAAAAGAAATCTATCAACGGGTTAAACAGTCTGTTCAGCGTCAGGTATACATGGAAAATATTTCAATCACCGAAAAAGAAAAAGAGATTCTTAAAGAATTGGCAAGAGGGAAGACAAATAAGGATATCGCCCAATCGCTGTTTATCGGTCAACGCTCATTGGAGTACAGCCTTACGAATCTTTTTCATAAGTTAGGCGTCCAGACAAGGGTTGAAGCTGTAGTAAAAGCTAAAGAAATGGGTTTAACATAAGCAGGAGATCTTGCAAAAATCATATACATTTTCTTTCAAACACTCTATATAAAAGGAGTGTTTTTTTATGCCCAAATCTGGAAATGAAGTTAAACAATTATTTTATCATACCGATAATGGATAGTACATAAATCATTAATATGACAATAATCAACAAATTTTTGGATAGGGGTGTCCATTCACGGTTTTGAATTTACTAGTAAAAAGGGGGAATAGAACTGTGGCTGAAAATTTAACGACACCAAGCTCTCTTTTCGATATATATAAATCACTTTTTAATCATCATCAGGATGCCTGTTACGCTTTAGATTTACATGGCAACTTTCTCATGCTAAACCATGCTGCTATTGAATTGACAGGATACTCACAGCTGGAAGCACAACAAATGTCTATTTTTTCACTTATTATGTCTGAAAATATTGATAATATAGTAAAATGGTTCAAAAGTGTATTGAATGGAAATCGTAAAATAACTGCTGCCTCCATTAAGAAAAAAAACGGTAAAAAAGTGGATTTATCGATTACAGCAGTACCGATTTATTCTGATAGCCGGATATATGGAATTGTGGGGACCGCTAAGGTTTTACATAGAAAGAATGAAATTCTTGATATGATTGAAAAAGGAGTTCCCCTTCCAGAGGTATTAGAAAAAATTATTAATCTCACTGAAGAGAAAATAAATTATATGGCTTTACATGATGAATTAACCGGTTTACCTAACAGAAGATTTTTTAAAAATAGATTAAACAATGCAATTGCTAATCATAGAAACGCTCATGGAAAAAAGTTAGGGTTAATGTTACTTGATTTAGACCGCTTTAAATTGATCAATAACACGCTCGGGCACAACATGGGCGACCTGCTTCTGAAGGAAGTTTCCCTGAGATTGCAATCATGTATTCGTGAAAAAGATATTGCTTCACGCCAAGGCGGAGATGAGTTTACGATTTTATTAGAAGATGTTTCAAAGGAAGAGACATATTTTTTTGCCCAAAGAATTCTCGATGAAATGGAAAAACCATTTACCATTGGCGGAAATGAGATTTTTATTACTCCTAGTATCGGGATTAGTTTACATCCTCATCATGGGGAAAATGCCAATGAACTGCTAAAAAAGGCAGATGTGGCTATGTATCATGCCAAGAATGTAGGGAAAAATAATTTTCAATTTTATCATCCGATTCAGGATAATGAAATACATGAAAGATTAGAAATAGAAAATGAATTAAGAAAGGCATTGAATAAGGATGAATTTACGCTTCGATATCAGCCAATCATTGATCTTTCAACATATAAAATGTCAGGTGTGGAGGTATTAATTCGCTGGAATCATCCTATATGGGGGGTAGTTTCTCCGAGTCGCTTTATCCCGATTGCAGAAGAAACAGGGATGATTGTTCCTATTGGTGAATGGGTTTTACAAACTGCCTGCCGACAATTGAAAACTTGGGAAAAAGTAGGTTTATTCCCTCAAACTATCTCAGTTAATATATCTCTTCGTCAATTTTACCAGCCCAATTTTATTGCTATGATCAGGCAAATATTAAAAGAGTCTGAAATCGACCCTAACCGTCTCATTATCGAAATAACTGAAAGCATGACAATGGATGTGGAAAAAGTATCCGGCATTTTGCATGACTTAAAAAGTCTCGGCGTAAAAATCTCCATTGACGATTTTGGCATGGGCTATAGTTCCTTAAGTTATTTAAAAGCATTTCCCATTGATCATCTTAAAATTGACAAATCGTTTATTCAGGATATTGAACAACATAAAGGTGATAAAAATATTGCCATAACCATTCTTCTTATGGCCCGAAATTTAGGTTTAAGGGTAATTGCAGAAGGAGTAGAAACAAAAGAACAGCTGGCGGTGCTTAAGCAATATAAATGCCATAATGCACAAGGTTTTTTATTTAGCCATCCTTTATCTGCTGAAGAATTATATCAGTCTCTAGTAAATCCGCCATGGGGATATGCGTTATAGAATCATTATAGAAAATGATTTTTTAGATGATAAATCAAAAAAGATGGAGATTTCTTCCCATCTTTTTTTGAATACTAGAAGAGAATAATATATAATTTGCCTTAGACAAACCTTTTAGGATTGTTTTTACATAATATTATTTGGTTAGGAGAAATATCATGGAAAAAGTACTTATTTTCGGTCATAAAAATCCCGATACCGATTCAATTTGTTCAGCGATCGCTTATGCAGACTTAAAAAAACAGCTTGGCATGGACGTAGAACCGGTAAGACTGGGGAAAATTAACGGTGAAACACAATATGCGCTCACACAATTTAACGCCGAGATTCCACGTTTAGTTGAAACAGTGGCAAATGAAGTGAATTCTGTTATCCTGGTTGATCACAATGAGCGCCAGCAAAGTGCAACTGATATTGCTGATGTTCGAGTCATGGAAGTTATCGACCATCACCGGATTGCAAACTTTGAAACCAGCGATCCTTTATACTACCGCTGCGAGCCTGTAGGTTGTACAGCAACCATTTTAAATAAAATGTATAAGGAAAACGGCAAGGCGATCAAACCGGAAATCGCCGGTCTAATGCTATCAGCAATTATTTCAGATTCTTTGTTATTCAAGTCTCCAACCTGTACAGACCAGGATGTTGCTGCAGCCCGCGAATTAGCAGAGATTGCCGGCGTAAATGCAGAATCCTACGGCCTTGAAATGCTAAAAGCAGGGGCGGATGTCCGCGATAAAAGTGTTTCCGAACTCTTGAGCCTGGATGCCAAGGGATTTGAAATGGGCGGAAGCAAAGTTGAAATCGCGCAGGTAAACGTAGTCGATACAGCTGATGTGCTTGCCCGTCAAGCAGAATTAGAAACAGCTATTTCAAAAATAATCGAAGAAAAGAACTTAGATTTATTCCTATTTGTCATAACAGACATCTTAACAAACGATTCCGTCGGTTTAGCTTTAGGAAGCAAAACTGCCGCTGTTGAAAAAGCATACAATGTGACACTTTCCGGTAATACGGCCGTCTTGAAAGGCGTTGTTTCCCGTAAGAAGCAAATCGTTCCTGTTTTAACTGACATTTTTACAAAAGGTGAATAACTTTAATAAACCGTTCATGCTTTGATGGCATGAGCGGTTTTTTTGGGTTCCTTCCGTTCTGGAAATTCACTTATTTATAGTTCTGAAATAAGGAATGGCAAATCTGTGACAAAACCTCTATTTTAGGGTGAAATATTTGGTAAAGTCACAAGAACTTTAACCAAATATTTCAATTTTCAATTATTATTAAAATATAGATTTTCGCCTTTAACCCAGTTGAAAAGGGAGGAAGATTGACTTTGGAACTTACAAGGAGATCATTATTGAAGGCAACAGCTGTTTCGATGACGTTAGCCGCTGCAGGCTGCAGTCAAAAAGAAAAAGTAAAAGACAAAAGCAATGCACAGGCAGCAAGCATTGAACCCGATGAGTGGAAAACGACAGTCTGCCGCTTCTGCGGTACTGGCTGTGGTATTTTAGTCGGTGTTAAAGATGGAAAGGTGATTGCCACAAAAGGTGATCCTGATAACCGCTCCAACAAGGGCTTAAATTGCATTAAAGGCTATTATGTCGGGAAAATTCTGTTTGGCAAAGACCGTTTAACAAAACCGCTTATTCGCGATGATAAAACGAAAAAAGGCACAAGGGAAGGGTTTAGAGAAGCAACATGGGAAGAAGCCTTAGACCTGGTGGCAAAAAAATTGAAGGAAGCCTATGATGCCGATCCAAATTCTGTTGCTTTTTACGGATCAGGCCAGCAGACGATCATGGAAGGTTATGCGTCTGTAAAGCTTTGGAAGGCAGGCCTTTTAAGCAATAACATAGACCCCAATGCCCGTCACTGTATGGCAAGCGCCGTGACCGGATTTATGTCCACCTTCCAATCGGACGAGCCAATGGGCTCATACCGCGACCTTGATGAAGCAAACGTCTTTGTCACATGGGGCGCGAACATGGCGGAAATGCACCCGGTACTCTACTCCCGTCTGACCGCCAATAAGTTGAAAAATAAAGGTGTCAGGCACTATGACATCACAACAAGACATTCACGGACTTCAGAATTAGCTGATACTGTTATGGTCTTCAGGCCGCAGACCGATTTAGCGATTGCCAATGCGATTGCCAATTATTTAATCCAAAACAATTTATTTGATCAAAAGTTTGTTAATGAGCATACACAGTTTAAAGCAGGAACAGAAAACCTTGGCCACACGTTTGATGACAACTATGAGGCAACAGAGGTTGGAAAAGCAGCCGATAAAGATTGGGTTATTACCTTTGACGAATTCAAAAAGCAGGTTTCCGTCTATACGATAGAAAAAGCAGCTCAAATGTCCGGCGTACCAGCGAAGGATATCGAAGCTCTCGCAAAAGAATTCGGAGACCCTAATAAAAAAATCATGTCCCTCTGGACAATGGGTGTAAACCAGCACACCCGCGGAACATGGATGAATAATCTTATTTATAATATCCATCTGCTGAGCGGAAAAATTTCGAAGCCGGGCAGCGGACCGTTCTCATTAACCGGACAGCCGAGTGCCTGCGGAACAGCCCGTGAAGTAGGTGTATTTTCGCATCGTCTGCCGGCAGATTTAGTCGTGAAAAATCCGGAGCACCGCAGCTACGCAGAATTAATTTGGAATCTGCCGAAAGGGTATCTGAATCCGATTGAAACTCCGGGAATGCATACCGTAAAGATGTTCCGTGAATTAGGAAATGGGAAAGTCAAATTTTTATGGAGCATGTCCAATAACTGGGGGCAGACAAATCCGAAATTGAATCGATACAGAGGAAATGATGCAAACGGGAAAGGTGTCATCGATGGCTTTATTGTTGTTTCTGATGTTTACCCGACCAGATCAACGGAAATGGCGGATGTTGTCTTCCCTGCTGCTATGTGGGTTGAGCGTGAAGGCCAATTCGGAAATGCCGAGCGCCGTACTTCCATTTTTGAAAAATGCGTCGAACCGCCAGGGGAAGCCAAGTTTGATATATGGGCTATCGTTCAAGTGGCGAAACGGGTCCTTGACGGCAAAATGATCGGCAATAAACCTGCCTTTGATGTTCTTTTTGGCATGATCTGGGACAGCAAGAAGAACGATTTACTTGAAGATCAGCATGAAGTTAATAAACGGCTATGGGAGGAGTATCGCCTCTTCTCTAATCCGCACGAACATCCAAACAAAGAGGCACAGGAGCTCGGGGCTAAATTAAAAATGAAAGCAAAACAATTGGCTCCATATGATGAATACCTGAAACAGCATGGGATTTGCTGGCCGGTACGAAACGTAAACGGCAAGTGGCTGGAAACGAATTGGCGCTATTCATACGGCAAGCAGGAAGACGGCTTTGACCAATATGGTGTTGAGGAGTTCGGCCATAAAGGCAAATATATGGATCTTGATTTCTATAAATCTGCCGATCATAAACCGGCAATTCTTTTCCGTCCGTTTGAAGAGGCAGCAGAAGTCCCTGACAAGGAGTATCCATTCTGGTTATGTACTGGCAGGGTGTTAGAGCATTGGCATAGCGGCACCATGACAAGAAGGGTTCCTGAACTTCATAGGGCATTTCCGGAAGCACTTTGTGAAATACATCCTGATGATGCCAAGGCGCTTGGTGTCAAAACAGGTGACATGGTAAAAGTGATTTCCCGCCGCGGTGAAGTAACAGTAAAGGCAACAACTACAGGCCGTGGAAATCCGCCGAAGGGACTCATTTTCGTTCCATTCTTTGCGGAAGAGACATTAATAAATCTGGTAACTTTAGATTGCTATTGTCCTATTTCTAAGCAGACTGATTTCAAAAAATGTGCTGTTAAGATTGTGAAGGCGTAATGGAGGTGTGATGAGCATGAAGGAAAAAGGAGTTCTTTTTATTGCTGCGTTTATCGTTGTATTAACTTTAGCCATTGGTACTACAAAGCTTCAAAGTTCATTAGGGTCCACATCTTCTGAAGGTGATGCGAGCTCGAAATCAACTCAAACAGCACTTGTTCAGCTGACAGAGAAGGGCAGACAAAATGCAGAAACAATGGGGCTTTTGAATGCACCGCCATTACAGCCGGCCTCCCATGTGGACCGCTGGAATCCAGAGCTTCATGAAGGCAGCTGTCTTGCCTGTCATGGCAAATCTGAAACTGGTGCGCCGACACCAACAGCAGCCCACTTCTATAACAATGACACAAAAGGGAAAATTTTCAGGGACAATTGCATTCAATGCCATGCCCAGCAGCATGAAACAAAAACAAAAACGGCATTCAACAATTAGCATGAAAGGGAAAGCCTGTTAACTATGGCTTTCCCTTTCTAAACACAAGGGGGACCTAAAATGGTAATTTCAGGAATATACGTTGAAACAATTTCAGGGCTGGCCGAACAGGCGGCCGAGCAGCTGGCTCGACTGAACGGCGTGGAAATCCACCATATTCATGAGGATCAAAAGGTTATTCTTACCTTAGAAACAGATACAGTGGATGAAAGCTACCACACAGCTGAGAAATTTAAGGAAATTGATGGCGTGCTGACAATTTGCCTTGTCTATACGAACTTCGAGGACGAACCTTTTTACCAGGAAGCAGCTGGTCTTCAGTGACGGAAAAGTTGAACAGAAGAGAATTTATTTCATTAAACTGGGAATCCACCATTGGTTTTTTGGGAAACTTTATTGCCCCGCAAATGGAAATAGAAAGAACTTTTTTTCGCCCGCCGGGTGCTCTTGGCGAGCTTGGCTTTTTAACCTCCTGTACCCGCTGCGGTAAATGTCAGGAAATCTGTCCTGAACAAAGCATCCGCATGTTTTCATTGCAGGATGGGGCAAAGCTGGTCAACACCCCCTTTTTGGACCCGAATATTTCCCCCTGTACCTTTTGTAAAAAATGCGTGGTGGCCTGCCCGACAGATGCCTTAAATGAAACGGATTTTGAAGCCCGCCGTTTTTTAGGCTATGTAAAAGTGAAACCTGGCTTTTGTCTGGCCTATAATAGTGTCATGTGCGATTATTGTGTCCGGGCCTGCCCAGTGAAAGGAGCCATCCAGCTCGAAAATGGTGTTCCGGTGGTCTCAAGAGAACAGTGCACAGGCTGCGGCATCTGTGTCTCCAAGTGTATCGCCGAAAGAAATGGCCTAAAAGTAATGCTTCGGGAAAATTAACCCTTCCTATAACATAGGGAGGTTTTTTTGCTTGAAATATGCAATAATTGGAATTGGAGGTGGGGGAAATGAACAGATGCGGCTGGGTGAATCAAGACCCATTATATATTGCTTATCATGACCATGAATGGGGTGTTCCGGTTTATGATGACCGCCTGCTTTTTGAATATTTAAATCTCGAAGGAGCACAGGCAGGCCTTAGCTGGTACACCATTTTAAAAAAGCGGGAGAATTATCGTGCAGCTTTTGATAATTTTGAGGCTGAAAAAATTATTCAGTATGATGATCAGAAGATTGCGGAGCTTTTACAAAACAAAGGAATCGTTAGAAATAAGCTGAAGATCAATGCAGTAATTATCAATGCCCAGGCTTATTTGAAGGTAGTGGAGGGGTTTGGTTCCTTTAGTAAATATATTTGGTCATTTGTTGGGGGAAAACCAATTCAAAACCATTTCAAAGAATTGGCTGAAGTCCCAGCAACAACAGAAATCAGTGATATGTTAAGCAAGGATTTGAAAAAGCGCGGCTTTAAATTTGTCGGTACAACAATTTGTTATGCCTTCATGCAGGCTGTCGGCATGGTGAATGACCATATTGTGACTTGTGATTGTTATAAAAAAACGGCTCATCTGCAAAAAAGAAAGGCGGGGTTCGCTTGACCCGAATGTCCAGCGAACGGAGCATGAAACAAGAAAAGCGATGCTCTTTTTGGAGACATCGCTTTTCATTTTATTTTACAGGTTTATCAAGGGCAAAATCAGATGCAGGAATCGGAATAATTTTTCCGCCAATCTGGACATGAACGGTATCGTTAAAAATGGCTTTAACAATTCCTTTTAGAGAAATAGTGGAATCTACAGAGATTTTTTTAGGTTCAGAGTGATTGGCCAAATTAATCAACACCTTTCAAGATTTATAAAAAATAAAAGATAAATTTACTATATTTAATTCGCAAAAACATTTTAATTTCCTTCTAAGTCAGTGAATGTTTTACAAAAAATTTAAAAACAAATCGGGTCATGTCAGGTCCCAATTATCTATGCCAAGGGGTGCATTAACATGGATAAACACTAACATGAACCGTAGTTCAAGTATTACATCTTAAAGTCTTGTTGTCAATAAAAAAACATGAACTATAGTTCATTTTTTAAAATTGTGGTATGATAAGGATGAGGTGGTAAAATGTCGGAGCGTGAAGAACAGCTTGTTGGTGATTTTCCCTTTATCCCTAAACAAGAACGGGCCCAGCAGAAAAGAAAAGCACTTCTTGAAAGCGGACATACTTTGTTTATAACAAACGGATACGAGCAAACAACGGCAAAGGAAATTGCAGCCCATGCAGGGGTTGCGACCGGGACCTTTTATCGCTATTTTTCTGATAAACGCCAGCTTCTTATGTCACTTTTAGAAGATAAGCTAGACAATCTTCTGCCTCCTGAACCAAGCTGGTTTTCCGGAGATCCTGTAACATTATTGGCTTTTAAGCTCGAAGCCCATTCTAAACGGCTGAATGAAATGGGGCTGTATCGTGTCCTGCCGGAATTACTGCCTAAAGACCCGGAGCTTGTCGAGGTTCTGGGAGCCGCGAGAAGAAAAATATATGATAAAATCCATTCCGGTTTGAAACTTGCCTTTGATCGAGGATTGACCTGGAAGGATTTAGATTTAGAAGCTGTGACATGGTCGATTATGGTTTTAGTGGAAAATACACAAAATATAGAGGGCCAAAGCGGTAAACAGGCAAATTTTTATGATTTGGCAAAAGTGATCTGCCGAATGGTTTTTCCACCTGATGTATTAGCCAAATTGCGGGGCAAAATCTCTGATTAAAGACCGTCAATACGGAAAGGAAGTAAAGGCTTGAATATTGAGAACAGCATTGGCATTAAGCAAATGAAGGCATTGAAAGTGGAATTGACAAGGTTTATGATGGCCTACAAATTTGCCTTAGACGAAATGAATACAAAAATAAATATTCTTAAAGATGAATTTAATTATATTCATGACTATAATCCAATAGAACACGTAAAATCACGGTTAAAGTCTCCTGAGAGTATATTTCAAAAAATATATCGCAAAGGCTATGAATTCACTCTACCTTCCATAAAGGAAAATATAAGAGATATTGCAGGCATCAGGATATCTTGTTCATTTATTGCCGATATATATGAAATAGCTGAAATGATTGCCAAGCAAAAAGATGTCCGCGTTATCGATTATAAGGATTATATTAAAAATCCAAAACCAAATGGCTATCAAAGCCTGCATCTCATTCTTGAAATACCCATCTTTATGTCAGACCGCGAAGAATTAACGTTCGTGGAGGTGCAAATCCGGACGATTGCGATGGATTTCTGGGCCAGCTTAGAGCATAAAATTTATTATAAATACAATAAAGAAATCCCTTCCCATATGGTGGCTGAATTAAAAGAAGCCGCGGTTATGGCCAGTCAGCTGGATCTTAAAATGGAACGGCTCCATAAAGAAATCATTGAGATCAAGCGTGCTGATCAGGCAGAAGAGGAACTCAGGCTTTTAGATATTGCCAAAGAAGGTTTGAATCTCCCTTTCATCGAACAATTTATGCTAAAAATGGACTAATTCAAAAAGGATAGGTTGAAAAATACACACGATGCCGTGTGTTTTTTTTGTGTTAAGCATCTAATTCCAAAAATATGATGTCAATTTAGATGATTCGGAGCGGCTGACTACTCAGAGGGCGGGACTTTTGAGTTGATTCCGCGGACATTCGGATTTATTCCGCAAATTTTTGCAAGTATTCCGCGTAAATTTGAATTAATTCCGCGAAATCAGATTCCAAAGTCAAGAATGTAAAAAATTTGAAAAAAATTTAATTTTTTTATTGACAATATAGGATAGGGGGGTATAGTATAATACCATAAGATCAATAATACACTTGAACAAACAAAAATCCATCTCAAAAGGAAGGGTTGAATAAATTGGAGGAAGGGAAATGGAAACAAAAATAAAAGAAATTCAATTAACCAAGACAGAAAAAGCAGAATTTGACATCATCGGCATGACGTGTGCCGCTTGTGCTACAAGGATTGAAAAAGGGCTAAACAAACTTGAAGGGATAACATTGGCCAGCGTCAACCTGGCACTTGAAACTGCAAGTGTAGAATACATCCCATCACGAGTAACGATCCAGGACATCGAAAAAAAAGTGGAGAAAATCGGTTATGAGGCAAAGCCGAAGCAGGACAAAACAGAAGGGATAACCGACCATCGGAAAAAAGAAATGGAAAAACAGCAGGGGAAATTTATTTTTTCTTTAATATTAGCTATTCCATTATTATGGGCAATGGTAAGCCACTTTAAATTCACTTCATTTATTTATTTGCCGGAGATGTTTATGAACCCATGGGTTCAATTAGCGATTGCGACACCGGTTCAATTTATTGTAGGAAAGCAGTTTTATGCCGGGGCTTATAAAGCACTCCGCAATGGCAGTGCCAACATGGATGTCTTAGTCGCTCTTGGTACATCGGCTGCATATTTTTACAGCTTATATTTATCATTTGCTTCCATAGGATCAGGTGAGCATATGATTGAACTTTATTTCGAAACAAGCACTGTCCTTATTACGCTGATTATTTTAGGAAAATTGTTTGAAGCCCGTGCAAAAGGAAGATCGTCAGAAGCGATTAAGAAATTGATTGGACTGCAGGCAAAAACAGCCACAGTATTTCGAGATGGCAGAGAAATACAAATACCAATGGAAGAAGTCGCGGCTGGAGACATTATTTTTGTTAAACCAGGTGAAAAGATACCGGTTGACGGGGAGATTATCGAGGGCCGCTCAGCACTTGATGAGTCAATGTTAACGGGTGAAAGTGTACCGATTGATAAAACAGTGGGCGATTCAGTCATCGGTGCAACGATTAATAAAAATGGTTTCCTGAAAATGAAGGCAACTAAAGTCGGCAGGGACACCGCATTAGCACAAATCATTAAAGTCGTTGAAGAAGCACAAGGCTCCAAAGCGCCAATCCAGCGTTTAGCCGATAAAATTTCGGGAATTTTCGTTCCAATTGTTGTAGGAATTGCCGTTGTGACCTTCCTGGTATGGTTTATCTGGGTAAGCCCAGGAAACTTTGCTGAAGCCCTTGAAAAAATGATTGCTGTGCTCGTGATCGCATGTCCTTGTGCTCTTGGGCTGGCAACGCCGACCTCAATTATGGCAGGTTCCGGCCGTGCCGCAGAAGAGGGAGTTTTATTTAAAGGCGGGGAGCATTTGGAAATGACCCACCGCCTTACCACCGTTGTTTTAGATAAAACAGGGACTGTTACAAACGGAAAACCGGTATTAACCGATGTGGTGATCAAAGGGGAATTCTTAGAAAAAACGTTTTTACAATTAGTCGGTTCTGCAGAAAAGCAATCGGAACATCCTCTAGCGGAGGCGATTGTCAGCGGAATTAAAGAGAGAGGGATCGAGCTATTAGAAGCAGAAGCGTTTGAAGCGATTCCTGGATTTGGGATTAAGGCAACGACGGCAGGCAGAGAAGTATTAGTTGGTACACGTAAATTATTGAACAAATATGAGGTAGATTTCAAGGGATCAGCTAAGACAATGGAGGTGCTTGAAGAAAACGGTAAAACAGCAATGCTCGTCGCCATCGACGGAGTTTATTCAGGAATCGTTGCCGTAGCCGATACAGTGAAGGAAACCTCAAAGGCAGCCATTAAAAGATTAAAGGATATGGGTCTTGAAGTCATCATGATGACAGGCGATAATATCCGGACCGCCAATGCCATTGCGGCAGAGGTTGGAGTGGATGCCGTTATCGCAGAGGTTTTACCGGAAGGAAAAGCAGCTGAAGTGAAAAAGCTTCAGGAGCAGGGAAAACGGGTCGCAATGGTGGGGGATGGCATAAATGATGCCCCGGCACTTGTGGTTGCTGATATCGGCATGGCAATTGGAACAGGGACGGATGTAGCGATGGAAGCGGCAGATATCACTTTGATGAGAGGCGATTTAACAGGCATTGCCGATGCGATCTACATGAGTAAGAAAACCATTCAAAATATCAAACAAAATTTATTTTGGGCGTTCGGATACAATACCCTAGGAATACCTGTTGCAGCAATTGGTTTCCTAGCACCATGGCTTGCCGGTGCGGCAATGGCCTTCAGCTCAGTATCTGTTGTGTTAAATGCGCTAAGACTGCAAAGAGTCAAATTATAATTATGGTGGGATGGGATTATATGAAAAAGTGGGCGATTTCAGCCATTGTCTATCTGCTTGTAGTAATCGGCGGGTAC
Organism: uncultured Neobacillus sp.; assembly: GCA_964400595.1. Classification (GTDB taxonomy): domain Bacteria; phylum Bacillota; class Bacilli; order Bacillales; family Cytobacillaceae; genus Neobacillus. Next base: position 47,350 of record CAYNUT010000014.1, read on the forward strand.
ACGGTTTATGATGCGTCCACTATACCGAGATGGGCTGGAGATGCTCAAGAAAGAGGAAGCGGGCAGTCATGTGACTGCCGCTTCTGAGGCAGGAAAAAGCCATGAACATGAAGGAGGTGATGTACAACAACAAAGCAACGTGAAGACAATTTTTCAATATTATGATGGAAAAATAACCATCACACTAAATGATTCTGAGGGTAATCTGGTTGACGCACTTAAGGTCAATCATGAAAAACTCCTGCATCTCATTGTTGTGGATGATCATCTTAATCAATACTATCATCTGCACCCTGAAAAAGTGGGAAAAGGGAAATTCCAAATTGTACAGGAATTAAAGGATGGTTCCTATAAAGCCTTTATCGATATCAAGCCTGAAAAGCTGAGCTATCATGTAACTCCGGTTTCTTTCAAAGTAGGGGAGCAGCAGGATTCCCACAGTCACAACAGCCTCAAAGTAGACTCTACACTGGTAAAAACAGTCGATGGAGAAACAACGGAAATGGATGTTAGCTCATTCGAAGCGGGAAGCCCAGTAACCCTAAACTTTAAATTAAATGAATCAAAACTTGAGCCTTATTTAGGCGCAGCGGGTCATGTTATCATTTTAAATGAAGAAGCCACCCAGTACCTGCATGTACACCCTCTTAATGACAATGAACCTATTTTTGAAACGGAATTTGATCAGCCAGGCGTTTATAAAATTTGGGCTGAATTCAAACAGGATGGAAAAGTAAGGGTGTTCCCATACGTCATAACAGTAAAATAGGGAGGACATTGGGATGAATTCATACCAATTAACATTGTATACGAGGCCGATGTGACTGGACTGCAAAGAAGCGAAGGAGTTTCTTTCGCTAATAGAATTTCCGTACACGGAAATTAATGTAACGGAACATCCGGAAAAAGAGAAGGATATGATTGAACTTTCAGGAACCCGTATTGTTCCCCTGTTTCTCTTTCAAAAAAAGAAATTTCTCGGTTTAAAAAAGAATGAGGTCATCATTGGCTTCGAAGCAAATAAGGCGGAAATAGAAAAATTGATTGGGGAACGTTTTTAAGGGATAGCAAATGCCGCTTTGACCTGTCGCATTACGATACGGGGGTATGATATAATGAGTGAAAAGGAGGCGGATAGCATGTCTTTTGAACTCGAAAATGAAGCCGGATTAATGGATGAATCCTGCTGTGAACATGGAGGCAGTGAACGAAAAAGCCACCATTCTGATAAAACAAAAACAAATCTCATCACGAGATTAAATCGTATTGAAGGACAGATTCGCGGAATAAAAGGTTTAATTGAAAAAGATACGTATTGTGATGATGTCATTAACCAAATTTCTGCTACGCAATCAGCTTTAAACAGCGTGGCCAAAATTTTGCTTGAAGGCCATATGAAAAGCTGCGTGGTTGAGAGAATACAAGAAGGGGATTTCGAGGTTCTCGATGAAGTCCTTGTTACCATTCAAAAATTAATGAAAAAATAATGGAGGAACGGATAATGGAAAATACAACTTTAAATGTTGCTGGCATGTCTTGCGGTCATTGTGTGAAGGCTATTGAAGGCAGTGTCGGGAAACTTGCCGGTGTAAAAAATGTATCTGTGAAGCTTGATAAAGGCCAGGTCGATGTTGAATTTGATTCGAATGTTGTTTCCCTAACCACTATTAAAGAAACAATTGATGATCAAGGATACGATGTAAAATAATTTTATTATGTCAGAATCTAAACAGAGATTTTTATAACAATTTTATTAATAGTCTCTGCTAAATGGCCTGTTGATTTCCGCTCCAGGTGTTTCG
>CAYNUT010000015.1:0-37382 GCA_964400595.1 uncultured Neobacillus sp.
AGTAAACATTACGAAAGGGGGCTATCATTTTGTGGAGGTAGTTTTAAAAAAATAATTCACTTTTTTGAATGTAATGTTTTTGTAATGGCTTTGTTAAATAACTCTTTTGATATTCAAATAACTTGAACGGACGTTCCGCAGTATGTTCAGAACGCTCGTTTACTCTGTCTTAGAGTGAAGGTAAGAGAATGAATAGCGGAGATTGAAAAATTGAATTCAGTATTAGATATTGTAAGAAATAGTAGTAATAATGCTTCAATAAGTTAAATGATAGTTGAATGTTGTTTATTTCAAATTAATGAAACCAATTTTTCCCTTAGAACGTATTAAAAATGAAATAATTAAATTACAATTTGATAGGAGACATAAAAATGAGTATTACTGTTAAATATCAAGAAAGGGTTAAACAGGATTTAGAACCAAAAGAACAAATTATTGATGTCATCGCGGGAAGAACTGCCCCTACTAATTGGGTAATGAAACTTCTCCCTGAAATTTCTTGGCTCACAAAAGAGAATATGCCAATGGTATTAGCGATAACAGACCAAAGATTACTTGTCTATAAACAACAAATGAATTTGGACATTCATCTCGCGATCGGAATTCATCGTTCCGATATAACTGAATGCAAAGAAGCAAATGGTGTACTGAATGGAGCTATTCAAATAACACTAAAGGACAATCAATCCTTCAAATTTGTCTTTAAAAAGGAACGGATATCAAATATATTGAAAGAAATCAACAAATAATTACCATAAGAGGACATTGAAGAAAACAATGACCTCTTTTTATTTTTAACAATTATAATTAAAAGAGCTTTTGTATCTGCGGAAACTCATCCGGATTCCGCAAAAAAATGATTTATTTCCGCGGATTTCAATTATGATTCCGGGAACCAGATTGCTTCTTTAAAGCAGCCCAAGTTCTTTTTTCATTTTATTGGTGAGTCCAACCAGTTTATCGGCGAACTTTCCATTTTACCAGCAAATCCAGCCTATTTATTGGCAAATTCCCCATTTTCTTCGGCGCATCCACCCATTTATCGGCAAATCGACGAAATCCCATCTAAAAAAAGCTTTTAAAAAATGAAAAAAGTATCTTAAAAATTGGGTTCGCGGAATTATTTTGAATTTCCGCGGAATCTCAGCCAAAGTTCGCGGGAAAAACTTAAAAACCCGCGGGATTAATCCCCAAGCTTGCGGAATTCCTGCCCAAATCCGCGGAATCCCTTTTGTTGCTCAATCTAAAATGACTCAACTTCGGATAAAGAAAAGTACAGCCCAAGCCGAAGCACCCCTTCGATCCTCAGTGAAGGGTAAAGATGATAAAGAAAATCGAAACAACGGCTGAACACTTCTATCTATAAAAAATTATTTTAATATAAATAGGATTTAGAATTTAGCATATCGAAGTAATTTATTATTTTTCTAACAATACTCTTATTGCTGCTTCTTTTACTTTTTTGCACTTAAAAGCTCCGAAGGTACCATTTTCCCCACCAAAAAACGCTGCTCCGCAATTGGAGCAGCGTTTATTTTCAATTATTAATGGGCTTCGATTAAGCCATAGCGGCCGTCTTTACGCTTGTAAACAACGTTTGTACGGTTTGTATCTGAGTTAGTGAAGACGTAGAAGCTATGACCCAGCATATTCATCTGGAGGATCGCTTCTTCACTATCCATTGGCTTAAGATCAAAGCGCTTTGTCCGGACAACTTCTAAATCATCGTCATCCACTTCCTGACCATCGGTATTTTCAGAATTTGCAAATGTAATAGGGAAATCCCCTTTTTCACGGAATTTGCGGTTAACCTTGGTTTTGTGCTTGCGGATTTGACGCTCAAGCTTGTCTGAAATGAGGTCAATTGCCCCATACATATCCACATTTGTTTCTTCAGCACGTAATACTAATTGCGGCAGCGGGATGGTTACCTCTACTTTGGAAGTTTTATCTTGATTAAATCTTAGATTTACATTTACTTTTGCATCAGGAGTTTCAGTAAAATAACGCTCCAATTTAGAAATTTTCTTTTCTACATACTCTCTAATTGCTGGAGTTACCTCAATGTTTTCACCACGTACGTTATATTTCATGTAGACTCCTCCTTTTAATTAAGGCTATGTAATTACATTTCTATTTTACCCTATGATTATCCTGCTAAATCAGAACAAAAATTTTGTCGAAATTTTGACAAAAACATCAGGCAAATAGTGATAATGTTCGACACCACCTTTGACAATAATTGATAAGTCTTACTAAAATGAAGGATTATTCACCTTTATTGTAATATTAGGCGGGACAATTTGCCACTAAAACGCTCGTGGAATAGGTTGAATTGATGTAAAAATGAAGGAGGATTTTCACATGACCCAAGAAGAAAGAAAAAAGCTGGCATGGCATGAAACATTAGAGCTCCACGAAATAGTCTCCTTTCAATCATCCGAGCTGATGAAGCTGAAGATGTCCATTAATAAAGTAACGGATACAGAGTTAAAGGAACTATATCGAAAGTGGATCCACGATCTGGAGGCAAACCTCCGGGATTTGTTGAAATTCTATCCATCGGCCCAGGGCTATCAAGCTCGGGAGGATGAAGATGTCCGTGAAGATTTGGGCTTTTTCGCGGCAGATTTGCTGGCCTTGTCGAAAACGATGGTGCGTAATCTCGCCCACGCGATAACGGAAACCGCCACCCCTGCTCTAAGAAGGACCTTTTCGAATCAACTAATGGGCGCTATCCAAGGGCACGAACGCATCTTCAACTACATGCTAAAACACGGCTACTACCCGGCATACGACCTCAACCTGCTGCTCGGACACGACATCCAAAACACCCAAAAAGCCTTGAATATGGGGTACTGACAGCGAGCTGTTTTTGCTAGTGGCTCTGGTAGTGGCTGTAGTAGTCACTGTGGTGTCAGGCACCACAAAAAGACATTTTGGGCAATTTGTCTACCCCATATGGACACTTTCTCCTTTGAACATGTCCTCCTCAGGTGGACATGTTGCGTTTTTTGTCCACGAGTGGTGCCTGACACCACCATCGCAACAACGTTATACCACCCTTGCACTGCCGTTTTCCAAGCTACCTCGCTATCGTCAGCGATTGGATGTGTGCTGCTCCTGCGCCTTTTAATAGCTTGGCGGCATGGCGAAGGGTTGAGCCGGTGGTATAGATATCGTCGATTAGGATAATCTTTTTGCCTTCAACGTTAACATCCGAACGTAAGCGGAAAACTTGTGACAGATGGATCCTCTCCGATCTTGTTTTTTTGGATTGCTTCTCAGCGTGGATACGGGTGAGAATTTCTGCTGGAGTGAAGCCGGATTCAATCAGTAATGCAGCAGCCTGATTGAATCCGCGTTCATATTGCCGCTCCGGGCTTAACGGAATGGGCACAAGGAAATCCACCGCCTCCATTCCCGAAAGTCTCTCCTTCACAAATTCCGCAAACACCTTTGAAAGCACATAATCACCCCGAAATTTAAACTTGGCCATTACCTCTTTTAAAAATTCATTGTATAAGAAAAGTGAATGGTTCTGATCAAGATAACCCAGCCACTCCGCGTCCTCCTCCCACCTAAAGCAGTCATGGCACAAGTCGCCATCCCGGAACTTCTCGTCCAATAACTGAAATGGCCGGGTGCAAATCCGGCATGTTTCCCCTGCAATTTTTTTAAGTTTTCCTTCACATGAGGGACAAACCAGCGGTGTTTTCTCTGCAGAAAAGAGAGCCGACCACCCAATTGAAGGCTGGATTTCCTCATGACAAATTAAACAGCGGTTTTGGTGAAGTAAGTCCAACATCCATCTCCGTTCCTTTCATCAACAATCTCACGGCCCAATTAGCCTCCTCTTAACACCTTCCCGATTCATTGCTACAATCTGCCTTCTCGCCTTCAGCATCTCCTCTGTTTTTCCATAATGAAAAAAGGTCACCATCCCGCCCGGATAATCCTTGCTCCTCCCTGCCCTCCCCGCGATTTGCACCAAAGCGCTTTCGGAAAAAATAACATCCTCCGCCCCAACCACTGCAACATCAATATTCGGAAAGGTGACACCCCGTTCAAGAATCGTGGTCGTCAAGAGCAGCGGAATCTCTTTTGCCCGCATTCTTTGAACCTTTTCCTTCCGCTCCGGATCCTCCGCATGAACAGCTTCAATATCAGGCGCAAGTCCGCGGAGGATGGGCAGCGCTTTTTCCATCAAAGAGATATGAGGAAAAAAAATCAAGGCTTGTTTGCCTCCCTCGAGCCGCTCTTTAATCCAGCGGAGCACATTCGCCGGCAGCTCACCTTTATTGAGCAGCTTTTGCCAGTTGCCGCACCACACAAACTCGGGCACTGGAAGCGGGTGACGGTGGAACCGGGCCGGAATAGTCGTGAACGCTCTTTTTCCAGTGCGGCATTCTCGCTGCCATTTGGCATTCGGCGTCGCCGTTAGGCAGATCATCGCTGATTCCGGTTTCCGTGCGTGAAGAGCCGCATACTGGAGCGATGCATCCACTGTATACGGGAAGGCATCAACCTCGTCCAAAATGATGACATCAAATGCATGAAAAAATCGAAGCAATTGATGAGTAGTCGCAATCGTCAAAGGTGCAAAAAGATGACGGTCCCCGCTACCTCCGTAAAGGGAGGCGATGGTGATCCCAGGAAACGCTGACTTTATCCTTGGCGTTAGTTCAAGGACAACATCCGTCCTTGGCGTGGCAATGCAAATTCTTTTTTTAGCAGCGAGAGCGGCTTCAATGCCGGTAAATAACACCTCTGTTTTTCCGGCACCGCAGACAGCCCAAACGAGGTGCTCCTGATTTTGTTGAATTGCCTCGGCCACTCGCGTCGATGCTCCCTGCTGACCGGCGGATAGTGTCCCCCTCCATGTCATAATTTCTGTGGGCAGCGTGGTTTCAGGCACCGGGCCCGCCCAGCCAATAAGCGCTGTACATTCGCTGATTCGCCCCATCATGATGCATTTGCGGCAATAAAGACAAGTTTCGCCGCATCGGGAGCACGGGTAGGACGCAATCCATTGGGGATCCACGTTACCGCAGCGGGAGCATCGAGGCTTTTTGCCTATGTACTCCATTCCTTTTCGAAAAGTAACAAATCCATTTTGGTAATGTGTGTGGATTTCTTCGAGTGTATGTGGGATATCATCTATGAGAAGTTGTTTACCAGTAAGAAGGAGTTGCATACTGCGGTTGAATTGGAAGTCAGGGTTAAGCGGCGGTTGTGGTATGTCTTGAATTTCCGAAATTCGCAGTGAATTTTTTTCGGAAAATTTAACAGGAACCAGCTGCTGCTTTTTTAAAATAAACCGCATGAATTCCCTCCTTCGCCGCAAGATGGTAAATACGATTTTTTGTACTCCCCGTATATGGAAGGCTCAATGAAAAAAGAAGCTTTTGTGCGATATTATTCGTTGGAAGATGGAGAAAGCGGCGAAGTTCTGCATTGGTGATAAGTGGCTTGATAAGGTAAAAATAGTCGGTGAGTGAATCGATATGAGCGGTTTTTGAAGAGCTACCGCACGCAGGACAAATCCACTTTCCTTTTTTATAATTCATTGCAATACGGGAGCATTCAGGGCAGCGGACACCGCGCAGGATGTCTTTTTCCGTAAGATTATATTCTTCTACAATTTGAATTGGCTGCGGGGAATGGCCGCATAGAAGCATGTTTACGACTTTGTTTAAGGTTTGCTGATCGATTCTTTCTTGAGTGTACCTCTGCTCAATCGCCTCTATTTTGTTAAAAACATCCCGGCCTTTACAGACTCTGCTAAAATCAATTTTATCACCTGGATTGGCCTTCAAAATGGTACTTGTGCTTTTAAAAAAAATGAGGGTGTCGATTGGCAGCAAATTCAGGCCATTTTTGATCATCCAGTTCCGAAAAAGGGATTGGAGCCGCTGGCATTGAACACGCGGGTCCTCAAACGATTCTTCTGTTCCGTCAGCATTTTTGCGGAGCAGCTGCTTGAAGACATTATCAAAATAAAGGGTGCCTGCAATATTTTTGGCTTCGATAATGAGAATATAGCTTCGGGTGAGGAGTAGAGTGTCAATTTGAAAGTGGATTCCCTTGAATTCTAACTGGAGGTCGTGGAAAATGTAGTACTGATCGTGCGGCAATTCTTTGACATAATTGGCTAAGGCCATTTCGCCCCAGTAGCCCGCCCACCGTTTTCCTAAATCCTTTTCAATGGCAGAATGTTTGGGGTGCCCAGGTCTTAGCCTTGGCTGCAAGATTAAGGTTAATAACAGCCTCTGCGGCATCGGCAATTCTTTTAAAACCAATTTTACATCACTCCTTTTTCTTTTTTGAAAAATTTCTACAAAAATTACGGAATCCCTTCACAAAAGTTGTCGGAATTTGACAGTTTTGTGAAGGATTCTGGGATCTTGAGACTGGTATCGTCTGTGCTAGAGACTGGATTCCGTGGGTTTCTGCCGGATTTCCGCGGATCTTTTCATTTATTCCGCGGATTTCCCCGTTTATTCCGCGGACTTTCACCTGATTTCCGCGGAAAATGCCAATAATTCCGCGAAACCATTTTTTCAGTTACCTTTTTTAATTGCTCGAGCCTGCTTTCGGCATGTTTAGGACTCGTTCCCTGGAGATCCCGCGGATTTCTGATGGATTTCCGCGGATTTTTGCGTTTATTCCGCGGATTTTCCCTCTAATTCCGCCGACTTTCACCTGATTTCCGCGGTATATACCAATAATTCCGCGCAACCACCACATTAAATGCTCGGGCCCAGATCGTGCCAGCCAGATGAAAAAACCATTCCGGCCCAGAGGGCGGAATGGCTTCAAACTTTAGTATATTTATTTTTTCATCCAGCCCATGCCCATGGAGCCTTCGCCAAGGTGGGTGCCGATGACAGCGCCGAAGTAGCCGATTGAGAATTCGACGTTTGGATACAAAGCGGTGAGCTCAGCCCGCCATTCCTCCGCTTCCTCCTCGCGGTTTGCGTGAATGATGACGGCCCTGTAGGCCTCGCCGGAGGCTGCATCCTCGCCGAGAAGTTCGACGATGCGCTTCATCGCCTTCTTGCGCGTGCGAATTTTTTCAAAAGGAACAATGACCTTATTATCAAAATGGAGCAGCGGTTTGACCTGCAGCAGGCTGCCGATGATGGCCTGGGCGCTGGACAGGCGGCCGCCTCGCTGGAGATGTGCCAGATCATCAACCATAAAATAGGCCCGGGCCGTTTTTTTCAACTCGTCTAGGCGCGCCATAATCGCATCTGGATGCTCGCCCCGTAAAGCCCATTCAGCGGCTTCAAGGGCGTAGAATCCTTGGACCATGCAGCTTATTTCGGAATCAAATGGGTAGACTTTGATGCTTTCGACCATGGTACCGGCCGAAATGGCGCCTTGGTACGTGCCGCTGATGCCGCTAGAAAGATGAACGCAGATAACCGCATCATAATCAGCTGAAAGGCGCTCAAACAACTCGACGAATTGGCCAATCGGCGGCTGGGAGGTGGTGGGCAGCTCCTTCGTTTTAACCTCCTCGTAAAACTGAGTCCAATTAATATCGATTTCTTCCCGGTAAACTTCGCTGCCGAAAATGACATTTAGCGGGATCATATGTATATTCCATTTTTTAAGTAAATCTTTGGGGATGTACGCGGTGCTATCCGTGACAACTGCCGTTTTCATATAGATCTTTACCATCCTTGTTTTTTTCTGCAAATTACGTCTGCTATATATTTTATATGAAATAGAAATAAATTGCATTACTTTAAAAAAATGAGGGTTTGGTGCCCAATACAAAAAAGGCACGCTAACGTAAGCGTGCCTCCATATTAGAAACGTGTAACCAGCTTATCGCACTTCCACCCAGCCGTTTTTGATGGCGACAACAACAGCTTGGGTGCGGTCGTTGACGTTCATTTTTTGCAAAATGTTGGAAACGTGATTTTTAACCGTTTTTTCACTGATAAATAAAGACTCGCCGATGCCGCGGTTGCTCTTTCCATCAGCCAGCATCTGGAGCACTTCGCATTCACGCCGGGTTAATAAATGGAGCGGACGGCGGATTTCAACCGTCTGCACATAGGTGCCGCCGCGGGCCACGCCGGCTGCGAGCTTGCGGTATTCGTTCACTAAATTATGGGTGACCTTTGGATGCAGGTAGCAGCCGCCATCGGCCACGACTCGGACGGCTTCAATTAAAGCGTCGGCATCCATTTCCTTTAAAAGATAGCCTCTTGCTCCGGTTTGGAGGGCAAGTGTTACATAGTTTTCATCGTCATGAATGGATAAAATAATAACTTTTGTTTCAGGATATTTTTCAATGAGTTCTTTTGTTGCTTCGACACCGTTCATTTGCGGCATGTTGATGTCCATGATGACAACATCCGGGAGGTATTCCTCGACAAGTGCTAAGGCTTCTGTGCCATCGTCGCCCTCTGCCACAACCTTGAATGATTTTTCAAATTCCAGGATTCTTTTTACGCCTTCTCTGAATAGTTGGTGATCGTCAATGATGACAATTTTGGTAGTCATTTGCTACGCCCCCTATTGTTCCATTAATTTCTAAATAAAACTGATCAGTGCCTGACACTACAAATGGCGCACCGATCAGCTGATAAGCGGAACGCGGATGAGGACCGCGGTTCCTTTGCCGATTTTTGAATCAAAAGTAATTTCGCCGTCCAAGAGATCGACACGTTCTCTCATGCCGATTATTCCGAAGGAGTCCGGTTTTTCCTGATTGAGATCGAAACCGACGCCGTTGTCCTTGATTAAGACAACAACAGATGCGTCGGAGATTTCCAGGCGGACTTTAATATCGCAGGCATTGGCATGCTTGAGTGCGTTTTGCACGGATTCCTGAATCAAACGGAATAGTGCGACCTCGTACTTAGAAGGCAGTCTTCGTTCTAGGCCTATATTCACAAAATCAATTTTTGAATGGTTATGATATTCTTCGATGGTTTGCAGGTATTTTCTGAGGGTAGGGACAAGACCTAAATCATCTAATGCCATAGGCCGTAAGTCATATATGATGCGCCGGACCTCGTATAGGGCCGAACGGACCATTTTTTTAAAGCTGTGAATTTCGGAAAATGCTTCATCAGGGCCCTGTTCGCGAAAAACTCTTTCAATGATATCAGAGCGGACGATGACATTGGCGAGCATTTGCGCGGGGCCGTCATGAATTTCTCGCGACAGCCGCTTCCGTTCATCCTCCTGGGCTTCAATGATTTTCAAACCGAAATCCTGCTTGGCTTTGGCATCCTTGAAGAATTCGCCGACCTGCTTCAAATCGCTCTGCAGGTAATTCATCACGACAGAAATCTGCGAGATGAGCTGGTCCGCCCGCTCAATCGTTTCATCCAATCCGACTAGCCGCCGCTCAAGGTCGTCCCGCTTTTCGAGCAATTGCTTTTTGTACTGCCAGTTGATCGATAAATCCATTTGCAGCTGATGCGCTTTTTCATAGGCAACGTGGATTTCTTCCTCCGAGTACATTTTAAAATTCGTGCTGACTTCAGACAGTAGGTGTCTTGCCTCCTGGACCTGCCCCTCCAGCTGTCTGCCTTCCTCATTCAGCTTGGCCATCATTTGCTTAATATCTGCTAATTCATTGGTAATGCATTCATAGTCTTGACGGCACTGTTCGCCAATTTGGAATATATCAATTTTACTGCTTGTCACTGTTTCAATCATTTCTTCGCGGATTTCATCAATTGATTTCACATTAAACTGCTTCAATTTCATGCATTATTCCCCCAGGGACGGATCATTTTTCCCTTTAGGCCTTCTACCATATTTTACCTTTTGTTGAATCATTTTGCTAACTTGAAGGCACTCTACCAGCAGACTTTTCCTCAAAGCCTGAAAAAGTAGTATAATAATACTATTCTACATTTTCACTTTAAAGCTTGGCTTATTATATCATTCGTACTTTACTACCATATTAAAGGTATATTACAGCAATATTATTAATTTTTTCTTAATAAAGAGGAGGAGCGAGCGATGCTGCCCCACTATTTAACTGTAAAGCAACCCGGAGAAAATGAAATTAACATCCAGAAATCCCGCTTTATTGCCCATGTCAAAAGGGCTGAATCAGAAAGTGAAGCGCAGGAATTCATTCAGATGATAAAGAAAAAGCATTGGGATGCCACCCATAATTGCTCTGCCTACCTCATCGGCGAGCATGATCAAATTCAAAAAGCCAATGATGACGGGGAACCAAGCGGAACTGCTGGTGTGCCAATTCTTGAGGTGTTGAAAAAGAGAAAGCTGAAGGACACGGCTGTCGTCGTGACTCGCTATTTTGGCGGAATCAAGCTTGGTGCCGGCGGGCTGATCCGAGCTTACGGCAAGGCTGCCTCCGAGGGTCTTGATGCCGTCGGAATTGTCGAAAGGCGGCTGGCGCAAATCGTCCATGTCAAGATTGATTACACATGGCTTGGGAAATTGGAAAAAGAACTTCGTGCCTCCGAGTTCACCATCAAGGAAATTCATTACCTCGACATCGTCGGGATTGAAACATATGTCGACGAAAACCAAGTCCCGGCCTTTATGGAATGGATGACCGAACTGACGAATGGTCAATGCACAATGGAAAAAGGCGAAACTGTTTATCTTGAGGAAGATTATCAAAGATAAGTCTTTTGAAAAATTATAGTTTATAGCACAACCGAATACAATTGAAAAAAGAAAATCACCAAACTGAACAATAATGAAAGGGGCTCTCAATGAGTCCCTTTTTGCATTCATGTGCGGTCTTTTGCTGCAGAGATTTTCAGTGTGCGCATTATATTTAGTAATGGACGATAATCCCGGCCCATGAGGCCGATTTTTTCAGCAATGATTTCAATTAACAAAATAATGACGGCGATTAAGAAAAGGGCACCCCCGATGCGGGCTTGTGTGTAAATAACGGCAACCAATCCGAAAAAGGCCGACATCGCATAGATGAGCAGTACGGTTTGCCGGTGGGAATAGCCCATTCGGAGCATGCAGTGATGCAGATGTGATTTGTCAGGCGCTGACAATGGCTGTTTGTTTATGATGCGCCTTAAGATGGCAAAAATAGTGTCAGAAATCGGCACCCCAAGGATGATGACAGGAATGACAAAGGAAATGAATGTCACATTTTTAAAACCAAGGAGTGATAAAACGGAAATGATAAACCCTAAAAAAAGAGCTCCAGTATCCCCCATAAATATGCTCGCTGGATGGAAATTGTAAATCAGGAACCCGATTGTGCAGGCGAGCACAATCGATCCAACAGCAAAAACGTATAAATTCCCTTGAATAACAGCGATGGCGGAAATGGTGATCAGCGCGATCGAGGATACCCCTGCTGCAAGCCCGTCCAGTCCGTCAATTAAATTAATGGCATTGGTGATGCCGACAATCCAAATGATTGTAAACGGGATGCTTAATAGACCAAACTGCAGCTTGCCGCCAAATGGAAGATTGATGAAAACTACCTGCAGATCTCCTAAAAAAACAACCGTACATGCTGCAACGAGCTGGCCAAGCAACTTATACTTCGCCGGCAATTCAAACAGATCATCCAAAAAGCCAGTTGTGATAATGATAAGGCAGCCTATCAGAATCGCTAGTGAATATGGGTTTTCCGGTCGAATGATGATCATCCCGATGATAAAGCTGATAAATATCGCTAAGCCTCCGAGCCTTGGCATAATTGACTGATGAACCTTGCGGTGATTGGGCCGGTCGGTTGCGCCAATGAGGAAGGCTAATTTTTTTATAAGTGGAGTTATAAGAATGGATATGAGAAAACATACTATCAACGTGAGAAAAAGCATTCAATTAAGCCTCCTTGATAGTAAGTTTGTCCATTAAATAAAAAACAAAAACAATGAAAGCATAGTAAAAATCGGAAATTAAATTTTTTTGAAAAAAGCAGACGGCGGCTGACAGGGGATTCCGCTGAATTTTGTGTTAATTCCGCGAGTTTGCGGATTATTTCCGCGGGTTATGCCGATCATTCCGCGAACTTTTGCTACTATTCCGCGCATTTTTCCAATAATTCCGCAAAAGACGCTTCCAGAATTATCTTTTTAAAAAAAGAGGCAACTCCCGAAGGAATTACCTCTTTAAGATAAGACAGATTACTTAATCCAAGCTCCGTCTCTACCTACTTTGTACTTGCCTTGAACAGTTGTACTAACAGCCATGCTGCCATCCTTGTTTAAGAAATACCACTTGCCGCTTGATTGAACCCAGCCAGTTTTCATATCGCCATTTTTCTGGTCAAAGAAGTACCACTTGCCATTGATATGTGCCCAGTTCACTTTCATATCCCCGTTCACTTTGTCAAGATAGTACCATTTGCCGTTTTCTTTGTACCAGCCAGTTTGCATTTCACCAGACGTTTCATCCTCTGAGCTGAAGAAGTACCACTTAGTTCCAACTTTCACCCAGCCAGTTACCATGTAGCCGTCTTTGTTGAAGTAGTACCAAATTCCTTCTTCATTCAGCCAGGCACTTGTCATATCCATACCTGCAGCATTGATATAGCGGAGACCATCTTCATCTCCGTACCATCCAGTATACTGTTCTACAGTGACAGTGACAGCTTTACTTACGTTTCCAGCTTTATCTTTTGCTGTAACCGTAATGACAGTGCCAACTTCTTGAGCTTCGATGTCGATATAGAAATCACCATTTACATCAGCATCAGCAGAACCAATGACTTTGCCGTCTACTTTTGCTTCTACAGTCGAACCAGGCTCTGCTGTACCGATCACAGATGTGTCAAAGTTTGTTACATAAATAACTTCAGGTGCTTCAGGAGCAACTGCATCTACAACCGTTACTTTTGTTTCAGCACTTACGTTGCCTGCTGCATCTGTTGATGTTACAACAAGGTCGGATCCAACAGGTTGTGCAGCAATTGTAACAGAGAATGTACCGTCGGATGCAGCTGTTGCTGTTCCGAGTAGAGTGCCGTTTGCTTTTACTTCCACTTTTGCAGCAGCTTCTGTTTTACCAGTTACTGATGTTGCTTCATATGATACAGCATTTACCTGCGGTGCTGCAGGAGCAGTTGTATCTAATAATGTGATTCGTCCTTCAACTTCTGCATAAATTGCTCTTGATTGAGCTTTTACATAATCGATTAATGTGTCTAAGTCAGTTTTCAATACTGTACGGTCTGTACCCTTTTTAAGGATGGTATATCCGTCTCCACCATCAGCCATAAAGTTATTTACGGCAACAGTGTAAGTGGCAGCCGGATCAATTTTCTGACCGTTTGGCAAGAAAATATCTACAACTTTTTCACCAATTGGATATTTATTATCCCAGGTATAAGTTAAACCAGAAATCGACATGATGCGGTTTCTGTCAGCAGCAAATTGCTGATTCAATAATGTTCTTACTTGCTCACCAGTAATTTTCAATGTGACAACATCATTACCAAATGGCTGGATGGCAAACAGGTCACCCCATGTAATGGTTCCTTTTTTCAGGTCATCACGGATACCGCCGGCATTCATGAACGCAAAATCAGCCTTTGTTCGAGCTTGCATAGCATCTGCAATTAAGTTACCCAAAGAGGACTCACCTGCAGGCGTTTGTGTACGAGTTAGAGCAATAGCTGATTTACCAATTACTTGTCCAACGATTGGAGCGATATCTGCTTTGTATTTATCAAGTTCTGCCTTAATTTTTGCATCAGGAGTAATACTATCTTTAAATGTTGATGCAACTTCTGCTTTTTTCTCTAAAATATCCTGTGTGACTGGGTCAATTGTTAGATCGACATCAGAGAACGCAGTACCGTAAGAGTAAGATTGAACAAGCAATTTGCCATTAACTGTCGAGTTTAGATATTTATGGTCATGAGCACCGTAAATAACGTCTACTTCAGGATCAATAGCTTTGGCCATTTCAACAACTCGACCAGTTGGATTATCTCCATTTGCAGCTGAAGTACCAGGGTCATGAGCAAGAACAACAATTGCCTTGACGCCTTTTTCTTTCAATTCAGCAGTGTACTTGTTAACAGCTTCTGTTTCATCAGTGAATTTAACGCCTGCAACACCTGCAGCAGTTACGATATTAGGTGTTTCAGTTGTAACGACACCGATAAAGCCAATCTTAACGCCGTCAACTTCTTTTACCACATATGGAGGTAAAATTAATTCATTTGTATTTTCATCCACTACGTTTGCTACAACATATGGGAAGGCTGCACCTTCAAATTTTCCATATTTTTCAACGGTCTTCGGATGCTCTCCGCCATAGATTAAGCGCTTCATTTCAGCTACGCCTTCATCAAATTCATGGTTACCGATGGTTCCAACGTCCATGCCAATTTCATTCATGAAACGGATCGTTGGTTCATCTTGTAATAGAGCAGAAACTGGGCGGCTCGCACCGACTAGGTCTCCTGCTTGCACCATTAAAGTATTAGCAGGGTTTGTTGCTTCTCTTTGCTTTAAGTAAGCAGCTAAATATTCGATTCCTCCGACTTCACGGTTAGAAACCTTAGTAGTGTAATCTAATTGGCCATGGAAATCGTTAATGCCCAGTAATTGAACATGAACGTTTTGGTCTAATGTGTATTGTTCAAAACCAGAGCCATCTGCTAATGGTCCAACATCTTTTACATTTGGAGTAGAAGTTAGAACATTAATTGCAGCTGGAGAAGATTTGAATGTTAAAGTTTTAGCAGCGCCATTGATAGGTGAAATTTTCCAGTTGTTATCTGCTGTAGGATTAACAACACCTTGGGCTTTGATGTAATCCATTAAAATCTGACGGTTTTCATATGGAGAATCAACAACGATTGTTGCTTTTCCACCCTTTGTTCCTGGGAAGTTACCACCGCCGGAAGCACGATAGTTATTCGTTGCAACGATGTACTTTTGAGCAGGATCAATTGGTTTTCCATCCATATCTGTAAAATTGATGATACGGTGTGAATCAGAATTGATTACGTCACCAGTGGTGAAATTGTAGCGGGCTGGGACCGTAACATCGATTTGGTATTTCACGCCATCAATGACGTCAAAGTTGTATGGCTGGAAGTTGTAATTGATTAATTCCTGCGCATCAGCTTTTGTTTTATCAATCTGATTGAACTGGGATGCAGACATTTCTAACCATTCTTTAACCTCTGCACCTGTTAACTCAACTGCTTTTAATGTGTTGTTGTACAAATAAAGGTCATTGGCACTCTTGATAGAAAGAGGGCCTTTATCAATTTTTGTATAGTCATATGCACCTTGTCGTCCAGCTTTAAACGGTGCTCCTGCAGAGATGACAGGTACATCTTTAAGGTCTGGACGGTTTGCTTTGATCCAGGTTTTCACATAGTCAGTTTGTGCATTGTTAACGATTTGGATCGTTGGGTCATCCATTACACGTGAAAAATAGCTGTTCATCGGAGCATTTGTTTCACCAATTTGTCCACGTACATATGCTAATGTTCCTTCATGCTCAGTTTGTACTGCATCAACAATTGTCTGGTCAACAGCAGTTGTCGCCGTTACAGGCATATCGACAGATTTTGAAGCAGCTTTATCTGCCTTCCACTTTCCATTTTCATCTTGTACTAATGCTAAGTCTAGTACTCCAAGGTTATTTCCCCAGTAGCCAGCTTCCACTGCAGGTGTACCATTGATTGTCCCTTTTGTATTATCAAGACCTGGCAAATCAGGATTGGTCAGTTTTCCACCCTCATGGAACTCTTTTCCGCCAGGGAAGTTAAGGTGTGCATGCCCGAATAAAAGGGCATCGATTCCGGCCACTTTACTTAAAGAGAAAACTGCATTTTCTGCATCTTCCTGGCCCTCGTTGGTCACGTCACAGCCGGAGTGGGCAATCGCAACGATTACATCTGCACCCTTTGATTTCATTTCTGCAACATATTTTTCTGCAGTTTTAACAATATCTTTAACGATAACTTTTCCTTGAAGGTTATCTTTATCCCATTGCATGATTTGTGGCGGAGCAAAACCAACAATACCAACGTTTACTGTTTGTTCAACACCATTTTTATCCTTAATTTTTTTAGGGATAATTTGATATGGAGTGAAATAGTTCTTGTCATTAGTCGGGTCGCTGTCATGATCATCTACATAGATGTTAGCGTTTACAATCGGGTACGGTGCATTTTTCATTGCAGTGTCTAAGAAACCTAAACCATAGTTGAACTCATGGTTTCCGACGATACCGCCATCATAATTCAAAAGCTTCATGGCTTTGAACATCGGGTGTGTTTCATCAGCTGTTAAAGGCTTGACTTTTGCAACATAATCAGCCATTGGATTTCCTTGCAGTAAGTCACCGGCATCAAATAACATGGAGTTGCTTGGATCTACCTCAGATTTCGCCTGATGAATTAAGGATGCTGTTTTTGCCAATCCATAGTTAACACCCTTCTCTGTATCTTGATAATAATCGTACGACATGACTGCATCATGCAGGTCCGTAGTTTCCAAGATACGAAGAGTTGCAGTGTTTCCCGTTGTTGCCGCTTTTGCAGCGTGCGGGAATGCATTTAACGGAATCATTGAGAGTACTAAGGCTGTAGCTAAAGAACCATTGAGCACGCGCTTCTTCATGCTGTGTTTACTCTTTCTTTTCACTTTTTTACCGCCTTTCGACAAAATATTTTTTGCATTGCAAGATAATTCTACTAATTTTTCAAAAAGATTAATAGTCTTTTTTTAATATTTTTGTAAAATTTTAGCTAGTCAATGGCCTATTTGGACAGAAAATATAAAGTTCCTGCTCTCTTGACTTGTCAAACTACAACAAAAAAAGCCTGCATCGATGCAGGCTTTCTATTAGTTTATTATTATCGATCCTTGATATTAACCGGCTTAATGCCCTTCACAAACTTTAAGAGCGGTTTGTAGTCTTCACGGACTAAACCTATTTTCTCAACGATAATTTCAATCGTGATTAATAGAGCTAAAATGACAATCATAGAGCCCCATACCGTTGATTGTGAGAAGATAAACGCAGAAAGACCGAAGACTGCAGCCATTGCATAAATTAACAAGACGGTTTGGCGGTGAGAGAATCCGCTTCTGAGCAGGCAATGATGTAAATGGGACTTATCTGGCGCCGATAGCGGCTGGCGATTTACCAAACGGCGAATAATCGCGAAAAATGTATCAGAGATTGGCACACCGAGAATAATAATAGGGATGATTAACGAAATGAAAGTAACGTTTTTATACCCTAATAGAGATAGTACGCCAATAATATAGCCTAAAAACAAGGCTCCGGTATCTCCCATAAAAATCTTGGCAGGGTGAAAATTGTAAAATAAGAAACCGATTGTACTGGCTGCAACAATTAAGGCCATTATCGTAACATAGCCGTTGTTCATTACCACCGACATCCCTGCAATGGTTAAGAGGGCAATCGAGGAAACACCTCCGGCTAAACCGTCTAAGCCGTCAATTAAATTAATCGCATTGGTTATACCGATGATCCAAATCATCGTCAATGGAATGCTTAAGTAGCCAAAATCGATGATACCGCCGAAAGGAAGGTTAATGAACTCAACCTTTAGTCCGCCGTAAATAACAACGACTGCAGCTGCAGCGATTTGTCCAGCCAATTTTAATTTTGGTGAAATCTCTTTTACATCATCTAGTATTCCCGTTAAGATGATGATGATGCTTCCAATCACGATTGGAAGATGATACTCGCCTTCCGGATGGATGATAAGTATGCCAATAATAAAACTTAGAAATATCGCTAAACCGCCTAATCTAGGCATAATTTTCACATGAACTTTCCGCTGATTCGGTTTATCAGTAGCTCCAATTTTAAAAGCTAGCTTTTTAACTAATGGGGTGAAGATAATTGCCGCGAAAAAACAAATGACCAGAGCAAGATAAGACATACAGCGCCTCCATGGTTACATATTCTGTATAATAATATTGAGGTGTATTTTTATTTTTAATAGAAATATAGTGACAAATGGTATCCTAATGGATTATAGCATAGACCTATTTAGAAAGAAACACCCATTTTCTACAATTATTTCCCGAGATTAATAGACTCTAAAGGTAAAGAAGTCTAAAAATGAAGGTTTTTTAAGGGAAATAATCTTCCATATATCACGCTTGATTCACCAAAAAGACAAACTTTATCCATAAAGCGCCCCCTTTGCAGAGCCGGTCGAAACATGCTGCCTTCAATATATGACGTTTTATCTCCAAGAAAGTTTCACCTTAGTGAAACCATACACGATATATTCTTCGAAATGGACCCTTATCCTATGACCGAAAAATGAAAAACAGCCTAAATTGATACAAGATTGTAACAATTCACGGCTGTTTTATTAGGAGCGGCCAAAGCGGGCTTTTATTTTTCCAAGCAGCATTTGGAAGACAAAATCCTTCGTAACAATCAGAATCAAGGCATAAAGAACCGCATTCGCCCCGACCAGCACAACGAAGAGGGGAATCGGCCCGGAAACGAACTGCCTGATCCCGTATGAAACCGGAATAAACAAGAGTGCATATAATAAATACTTCCATTTGCTGAAATCGAACAGGTGAAAATCCACTTTCAAGAAACGGCGGATATAAACGTATTCCAATAAGATTAACAGCAGATTGGAAATAGCTGTGGTCAGAATCGCGTTTCTTGGTGTGAAAAGATCGAGCTTTAATAGCACTATCTTGGAAAGAAGATTGATGAAGCCGCAAAGGAAGACAAGTCTGACCAATATATGTTCCTTCTTTTTCACATAGATTACCTGGTTGGCGAGAATTGAATCGATGCCAAGCACAACCATATAAAAGGTAAACATGCTTAACACCGGTGCTGCCTCCATAAAGCCTTTACCGCCGTATATCATCACCCCGACATCGGAGATTAAATATAATCCTACCGCAGCCGGGAGCATAAGAGAAAAATACAATTTTGAAATATTATTTAAGAGAATGTGATAGGATTTCTCGTCATCAGAGCTTAACAGATAGGACAGTCTTGGAATCGTGACCTGAACGACGCTCAGCATCAAGGTGCTGATAATCCCCATAATCTGCTGCGGAATTACATAAAAAGAAACCGCTTTGGGATTGACGAATTCCCCGAGCATATAGCGGTCAAGCTGTGTGTACAGAACATTGGCATTTGAGAAAATGACGACAAGAAACATCGGTCGTAAATGCTGTTTGATGCTGATATGTTTAAAATCAAATTTCACTTTCCGTTTAATGTACACAAAGCTGATGATATTATTTAAAAACATTGAGACCACTAAAAGAATCGCATAATGATGGTAATCCTTTGCCGTATTGACAAAGATGAAAATCAGGACAACATAAATACTTCTGGCAATAATCGTCTTAATGGTAATGAAATCGTAATTCTCCATTGCTTCATTAACCCACTCGACATAAAAGATATTGATGATAAAATTAAAGCCAAAAATCAACAATATCGGATAAATAACGGCATCGCCATATTTAAAATAACTAAAACCCATATACAGGAGCAAGGTTAAAATGCCGGTTACCGTACTGATTGTAAATAAACTGGTAAACAGCCGGCTCACCTTTTGCTTATCGTCCTTGATCCGGCTCATTTCCCGCATTCCGTATTGGTAAACGCCGAAGCTCGCAAAAATAAAGAAGTAATTATAGATGGATTCCGTCCATTGGACGTAGCCAAGTGACTTTGGTCCGAGCGCCCTGTTTACATACGGTCCGACCAATAATGGAATGACTAAATTAAAGACATTTAACAGCACTTTATAAATAATATTTTTAAATAATGATTTCTTCATAAAAAACCCTTCGAATTTAAAATGTCTTATTACTTTTTATAAAGGACCGCTCTCGTGTTGTCTTTGAAAGGAAGCACGTCCCTTTCACTAGTTGTCCAATCCCAGTTTTGGTCTTTAATCATATACGTTGGTCCGTAATATCCCTGTAAATATTGATCCTCATTTTCTGGTATTGGGAATGGCTCTCCTTTAAAGTCAATCATTTTTGTTCCTGTAAAGACTGAAGGAATTCTCACCACGGTAAGCCTGGTCACAACCGTATGATCATCAAATGGCTGATAAATTCTGTGCTCCCCTTCTTCTGCAGCAAAACAGTACATTTGCTCCTTAACCCCTCCAGGGTAGTAATAGAACACATCCAGGTTCACCCCCTTATATAGGTAGGTTTCCTCAATCATATTTCCATCCATCCAAAATTCACGCAGCTTTTGAAAACCTCTTTTTTCCATTGCCTGTTCTAGTTTTAGGGCATCATCATTTCCGGTAAAAAATGTTCCAAGGTCGACATCTGCATCATGACCGATAAATCCTTTTTCCCTGACAGCGCCAAGGAGCGTTCCCCAATCGAGCCAAAATTCCCGATGGATTTCTTGAAAGGATTCTCTTGCCTTGATTAGTGCCTCTAGCCCATATGTATGAACTGATTCCCGTTTCTGGGCTTCTGCTTGATCGCGATAATGCTGATTTATCTTAGCTAAAAACGGATTCGAGCGGAGAGCTTTGTAAACTTTTTTATTTCGGAAATAGGATTTCACTTTTTCAAACGTCGTACTCATTCCTATTCCTCCTTTCGCATATTGGAAAAAAGAACTGATAATAAATATCAGTTCTTATCTGCTTTCCTTTAGATAAGCGGCAAGTGCTTCCTTCCAATCACGAAGCGGGGTAAGACCCTTTTCTTCGAGTTTCTTCTTGCTTAAAACAGAATATTTTGGACGGGCTGCCGGACGCGGAAATTGATCGGTTGTTAATGGATTCACCTTCACGTTCAAGCCTGCCTGCTTGAAAATTTCCACCGCAAATTCATACCAGGAACAAACGCCGCTGTTTGTGGCATGGTAGATGCCATATTGGTCGGTCTCCATCAATTCCACCATCAGCCTTGCCAAATCCACTGTATAGGTTGGGGAGCCGATCTGGTCATGGACAACGCCTACCTCGCCGCGCTCTTCTCCTAGGCGGAGCATTGTTTTCACGAAATTATGGCCATGGATCCCAAATACCCAGGCCGTTCTCACGATAAAGTATTCATCCATAGTCTTTTGCAGAAGCTCTTCGCCGGCTAATTTCGTCCGGCCATATGCCCCAATAGGTTTTGTTGGATGTTCCACTTCATATGGTTCATTCGCTGTACCGTCAAACACATAATCTGTACTAATGTAGAGCATTTTTGCACCAGCCGCTTTAGCTGCTTTCGCAAGGTGCTCTGTTCCGTCCGCATTTATTTTGCAGGCGATATCCTCATTCTCTTCTGCTGCATCGACATTCGTATAGGCGGCGCAGTGCAGAATCGCATCCGGCTTCACATCGCTGATAAAGGCTTTAACTGCCCCTTCATCTGTTATATCAACCTGATCGCGGTCAATGCCGATGGCTTCATGATTTTTTCGCTCTAATTCCAAAAGTACATCCTGTCCCAACTGACCTGCTGCACCTGTTACTACAACCTTCATTATTCTACTCCTAATCTGTCGCCATATTGCGATTTGAAATAGTCTTGATACTCACCGGAAATGATGTTTTCCCACCATTCACGATTATTTAAATACCACTGAATCGTTTGCTCAATCCCTGTATCAAACGTATATTTCGGCGACCAGCCAAGTTCTGTTTTAAGCTTCGTAGCATCAATTGCATAGCGGCGGTCATGACCTGGACGGTCTTTAACAAATTTAATTAACGTTTCCGGCTTGCCGAGCTGTTTTAAAATTGTTTTTACAATATCAATATTCGTGCGTTCGTTATTACCGCCAACATTGTATACTTCGCCGATGCGGCCCTTATGAAGCACAAGGTCAATGGCCTGGCAGTGGTCTTCCACATGCAGCCAGTCGCGGATATTTAAGCCGTCGCCATAAACCGGAAGCTCTTTATCATTTAAAGCATTAATAATCATTAATGGAATGAGCTTTTCAGGAAAATGGTATGGTCCGTAATTATTTGAGCAGCGGGTAATATTCACCGGCAGACCAAATGTTTCATTATAAGCACGGACAAGCAGGTCTGCTCCCGCCTTGCTTGCACTGTACGGGCTGTTTGCCGCAAGCGGTGTTTCTTCAGTAAAGTACCCAGTTTCACCCAGCGTACCATACACTTCATCTGTCGAAACTTGCAGATATTTTTTCACTCCAAAGGTTTTCGCGGCATCCAAAAGGGCTAGAGTTCCCTGAATATTGGTCTGCACGAAAATCCCAGGATCGGTAATGCTGCGGTCCACATGAGATTCAGCGGCAAAGTTCAGGACGTAGTCGAACTTTTCTTCTTGGAAAAGCCCCTGAATAAAATCACGGTCAGCAATATCACCGCGGACAAATTTGTAATTTGGCTTATTCTCAATGTCTTTTAAGTTCTCAAGATTTCCAGCATAAGTTAATAAATCTAGATTGACGATTGTATATTCGGG
Source organism: uncultured Neobacillus sp. (assembly GCA_964400595.1). Classification (GTDB taxonomy): domain Bacteria; phylum Bacillota; class Bacilli; order Bacillales; family Cytobacillaceae; genus Neobacillus. The sequence goes on from CAYNUT010000015.1 coordinate 22,398, forward strand.
GTATTTATTGACCATATAACGGACAAAGTTGCTGCCAATAAAGCCGGCGCCCCCTGTAACTAATAATTTCATTACGCTTCCTCCCAAACAAAATTAAGATGTGTCGCTTCTTTTAATGTCGGATGCTTTGTATCCTTTTCAGAGAGAATAGGATTTGTCGTTGGCCAATCAATTCCCAGCTCCGGATCATTCCAAAGAATCCCGCCATCATGTTCAGGTGAATAATATTCATCCACTTTATAGGCAACCGTGGTGTCAGGCACCAATGTGCAAAAACCATGGGCAAAGCCTTTCGGAACTAAGAGCTGCCTTTTGTTGTGTTCACTTAGAATCACTCCAACCCACTTTCCGAAAGTTGGCGAGCCTTGACGAATATCAACGGCAACATCATAAATGGCACCGGTAATGCAGCGGACAACTTTAGTCTGAGCTTTAGGATTCAATTGAAAATGAAGCCCTCTCAGCGTGCCGACCGGCGCGGACAATGACTGGTTGTCCTGGACGAAATCGTAATGAAGCCCCAGTTTTTCAAATAATTCTTTATTGTAGCTTTCCATAAAATAGCCGCGGTGGTCGCCAAATACTTTCGGCTCTAAAATTTTTACACCCGGTATTTTCGTCTCAATTACATTCATTTTTTTACCTCACCTTAACCTTGATTGGCAATCTTGATTAAATATTGGCCGTACTGATTTTTCTTTAATGGCTCGGCAAGCTCGAGCAGCTTCTCTTTGGAAATGTAGCCCATTTTATAAGCAATCTCTTCCAGGCAGGCGATTTTTAAGGATTGCCGCTTTTCAACGGTTTCAATAAATTGCGATGCTTCTAAAAGAGAGGCATGTGTTCCGGTATCCAGCCAGGCATAGCCTCGGCCAAGCAGCTCAACATTCAACTCTCCCATTTCAAGATACGCTTTATTAATATCCGTAATCTCTAATTCCCCGCGGGCAGAAGGCTGGATATTCTTTGCAATGTTGACAACACGATTATCATAAAAATAAAGTCCTGTCACGGCATAGTTTGATTTCGGCACTTCCGGCTTCTCTTCAATGGAAATCGCTTTTCCGCTCTTATCAAATTCCACAACCCCGAAACGTTCCGGATCGTTGACATAATAACCGAAAACAGTTGCACCTGTTTCGCGGGATGCTGCATTTCTTAACAGGTTAGTTAAGCCGTGTCCATAAAAAATATTATCGCCAAGGACTAATGCAACATTATCGTCCCCGATAAACTCATCTCCCAGGATGAACGCTTGCGCGAGCCCGCCTGGATGAGGCTGAATTTTATATGTAAAGTTCAATCCAAAGTCTGAACCGTCTCCCAAGATTTGTTCAAACCGAGCGGTATCCTCAGGTGTTGAAATAATCAAAATATCCTTAATACCTGCCAGCATTAATACTGATAAGGGATAATAAATCATCGGTTTATCATAGACAGGCAATAGCTGCTTCGAAACTACCTTCGTTAAAGGATAGAGCCTTGTGCCGCTGCCGCCTGCAAGAATAATACCTTTCATGAAAGCCAACTCCTCTTTAATAAATCATTCTACATAAATAGTCAAAATTCTTCCTTCCCCATTATAAAGAAGGAACCCATAAAAAAACAAACGCGAAGTAAAATGTAATAAAAAAGTAACAAATGAAAAAACCTGTATTTATGTTTATTAAAATATTCCCAAAAATACCTTGGTTTATGTTTACCATACTGCTTACATAGAAAAAGGATATCGCCTTCACAAGGGATATCGCCTTTTCAAAATATGTTAAATAGAGAAAAAACGTTTTAATGTATGAATTGCAATTTTCTTATTTTTCACAGTAACCACTTGTTTTAGGAACCGTTTGGCCAATTGCATTCGATACGCTGGCAATAGATCTTTTTTATAATTTTGATAAAAATTTATTTCCGAAGCTAAGATACTTTGATAACGGCTTAAGGAAACTCGGCTGTAGTCCATCACGGATAATTCATGTTCTAGGACCGCCTTTAACATCCAAACCTTTCGGCCTTTGGCATAAATCTCAAAGAACAGCCAGTGGTCAAGATAATCCAAAGGAAAGTCCTCATTAAAGCCGCCAAGCTCTGCAATAAACTGAACAGAGATAAGAGCACCTGAATTGATCGCCATCACAGGCTTTTCTTGGAGTCCATCCTTCGGCCGCTCCTCCATTAACGGGCGCAGCGAGTGGCTGTATACCGGTGAAATCATGGTTTGTTCACACATGATTTTTGGCACAATCGCCGCTGCCTCTTTCTGTACATCGGACAGATTAAATACCTCATTGATGTAGGCATCCGTTAATTCCGTATCGTGGTCTAACAGCAGAAGCCACTGGCTCCCATTTTCTTTCGCTCTCGAAAAAGCATAATTATAAGCCGCAACAATCCCCAAATTGCGGGCATCATGAACATAGGAAATATGTATTCCCCCGGATTCCTTCAGGGGAAATACCTGTTTTTCAGGACTATTATCATAAAAGATAAGTTCAATATCGGGCAAATCCTGATTTTTAGAAAACAATGTTTGCTTAATCGTTTGGAATGTCTTGCTTTCCTCAAGCTTTTGCTTGTATAAAACAACTACCATCGTTACATTCATGCTCATTCACCGCTTAATTTCCTCTTATTTTGAGAAACAACTAGCAAAATCAAGAAAAAGCTGATGCCAATCGGGTTATTGATAAACGGATTAATATTCGTTAATAATAATATGCCCAGAAAAGACGCAATTAAAGATATATCGAGTGATGTTAAGCGGCTTCCACGCTTATAGGATACATAATAATTATAGAAAACCATGATAAATAAAAATCCCCAGATGGCTGAACCAATCAATCCTTGTTCCATTAAGATATCAAGAAAACTGATTTCAATTCCATTTATTCTATGGTTAATCTCCGTTCCATAACCGGATCCAAAGATGAGCTGTACAGGCTGGAATAAACGTTTCTTAGCGTCGATTAATATATTAATTCTCTCATTCGTGCTTATATCATTGACCTCTGGATTATCAGGTTGCTTCACATTATTATCCGATTCAACTGCAGGTGTCTGTTTTGTTTCTGTCTCAAACCGCTCAAGGGTCATGTGCTGAAATAAAAATGGGACAGAAACCATTACCAGGAGAAGAATAACGAATTTCTTCAAGAAATATTTGGAGGCAAATATTTTTTGCAATTTTTGAATCATTCCTTTGATTGGGTCCACAAGAACCTTCACATCTAAAACAATAATCGTCAGCAAACTTAACATAAAGGCTAGTAAAAATCCTCTTGTTTCAGACCATAGAACAGAAATAGAAGCAAATATGATTATGGCGATATCCAGCTTGCGATAGTTTTTGTTCAAGAGATCATTTAAGGACAGAATAAGACCGATTAATACAAAGAGATGACTCTTATAAAAAACACTATTGCTAGGCCGGAAATATAAATCATCATTCATAATCCAGTTCATAAAATCATAAAATGGTTTGAAATTGTCCGCAAAAACAGTTTTCCCTAAGAGGGAAACAGTGATTGTAAAGATCGCCACTATAAGTGCACTATACTTTAATATCGTAATAATACGACTCAGAGGAAAACGATCATTCGAAATATAGTAAGCTAAAGGAAAATAAAGCGCGAAGAACGAAACCCTGAGAAAGTCCATAACAATAATGGACACCGGGTGACCATTCACAAATCCAATCGCTGCACTTACTACAAACCAAAATAATAGTGCATAAATACCTATTGTTACTGGATTGAACCGCAAAAAGGTATTTATTTCTGTATCAAAGAAAGCTTTCTCTTTCACTATACGGAAAACAAACGTTACGATTAGAAGTAAAAATAAAACTTGGCGGATGGATAGCACGCCAAAGTCAATCAGCCTTCCACCGCCGCCTGCAAACACCTCTATGAAAAAAATCGTTAGCAATATTTTTTCAAACCTATTCATTCAACAAACCTCTCCTATTCCTGTACACTTCTCCAAATGAGTTAGGTTCGCTCTCTACTATAGATCAGCTTTTGTATTAATGGAATTTTCTACAATAACATTCTTTTTTCTTTTCTGCAATATAGTTTTAAAAGAAAGATTTTTATATTTTAAAGCTCTCTTCTCTACCAGATTCCACGAAGCAATAGCAAATATCAGCGTAAACGGGAAGGAAAATAAGAAGTTTTTCACAGGCGTTAACTGATTGTCAAAAACATAGTTCATTACTTGCTGGATAGGAAAGGCATAAATATAAATACCGTATGAAAAGTCACCATATTTGCCAAAGTTATGCAGCTTAAATCTTGTGTCAAAAGCAAAATAAAAAATAAGGTACGTGCCAAAAATAGAAAGCGAATAATTTAAATACGTTCCAAATTTAACTGTTATACATATTATTATGAAAGAAAGGAACGCGAGCCAACCATTTAAATTTATCTGTTTCCTAAACAGATAAAAAACCATCCCTGCGCTAAAATAGCAAAATAATTCTGTATAGAAATCACCAATGCCCCAAAAATGAAGGCCGGTGCTGAGAATAAAAACGCCCAGAACTATTCTTCTATCAAGAATTCTTGCAACACCAAAGACGGCAACTACCATGTAAAAGAAAAATTCATACCATAAAGTCCATAATGATCCATTTACTGCTGCAGGCCATACGTTTTTTTCGAATACTCCCGGCAGGTCATACTGCATCCAATATAAAGTAATGGTCCTCAAATACTCATAAGTATCACGATCTTTAAAGTAGGACCCTAAACTTACTTCTGTTATGATGGGGCCGAGTAAAAAGACAGATAATAGCACGCAGAAAATGAGACCCGGAAAAATCCGTAAAGCTCTTGCCTTAAAATATTTTATTGGATCCCTGGACCTGTCGAAACTTTGTGTAATAAGAAATCCGCTAATCACAAAAAATATGCTGACAGCAAGCTCCCCAAAAGTCATTTGTCCATTTGTCAATATTGAAAATGGCTCAGAACCATTATTACCCCAGGTTAATGGATAGGCATGAGAAAACAGGACTAACGTTGCTGCAATAAAGCGAATAAAATCCAGATTGTTTTTTCTAGAATTGATACATTGATCGATATTCTTACCTTTTATGATCACTCAGCATTCTCCTTTATTGTCCACCTCGGGCTCGGATAAAATACAATATGTTTCCCATGAATAATACATAAAAGCAGGTACCATGTTTGTAAAAACATAACTATAACTCGAACGGTAAACGTGTTCTTTTTTCACAAAATGGATTATAGCATTATCCAGCCGTATTTTGTATCACTTTTTTTTCCAGATAGAGGCGGTTTCATTATTTTATGTATCTGAAGGAAAATACCGAAATTTGAACTTCTTTAGCGTATTTTGTATAATAGAACCAATTTGGTTTCGGTTTGAAGACAAGCCCTAACATTTTTCAACTATAAGAAAGAAGGAACTTAATATGATAAAAAATGTACTTATCACTGGCGGAGCGGGATTCATTGGCAGCAGCTTAGCCTTAAAATTATTAGATAAAGGATATAAGGTTACCGTTCTTGATAATTTATCACCACAAATTCATGGAGAAGACGGAACATCATCAGAATTATTCTTGAAAATAAGAGATAAAGTAACCTTTATTAAAGGTGATGTCATTAATATTGATGACTGGAAAAAAGCATTAAAAGGGCAGGATGTGGTCGTTCATTTAGCTGCTGAAACAGGTACCGGCCAATCGATGTATGAAATAAATAAATATATCGATGTCAACGTAAAAGGAACTTCCAATTTATTAGATCTGTTAACAAATGAAGAACATCAAGTTAAAAAAATCGTTGTAGCCGCTTCTAGGGCAATCTATGGCGAAGGAATGTATCATTGTACCGAGCACGGAACAGTTTTCCCTGTAGAAAGAACAGAAGCAGATATGAGTAAAAGTGATTTTGAGGTAAAATGCCCTCTATGCCATCGCAATGTAGAATTAATGGCAACGACGGAAGAAACCAAAATTCATCCAACCTCTATTTATGGCATTACCAAACAAGTTCAGGAACAAATGTGCATGGTCGTGGGCAAATCATTAAATATCCCTGTCGTAGGCTACCGCTATCAAAATGTTTATGGTCCAGGTCAATCATTGAAAAATCCATACACAGGAATTCTATCGATTTTCTCCACCATCATTAAGAATGGTAATAAAATTAACATTTTTGAAGATGGAAATGAATCAAGAGACTTCGTTTTTATTGACGATATTGTTGATGCTACCATTTTAGGAATCGAAAAAGAAGAAGCAAACTTTGAAAGTTTTAATGTTGGAACTGGTGTGGCTACCACGGTGATCGAAGTAGCTAATGTCTTGAAGGAAAAATATCAATCAGATACTGTAATTGAAATTAGCGGTAATTACCGTTTAGGTGATATTAGACATAACTACGCTGATTTGACAAAAATCCATGAAAAACTAGGCTTTACCCCTAAAGTAAGTTTTGAAGAAGGCATCGGTAAATTCGTGGATTGGGTGAATCAGCAAGAGGTGGTAGAGGATCAGTATCAAAAATCAATCGATGAAATGAAGAAAAAGGGATTATATAAATAATGGAACGTAAGCTTGAAAATAAAAAGATATTGTTTTTATGTCCTTTATTTTTTAATTATCACAAAAAATTAATGAAGGCCATGGAATCCCTTGGAGCTGAGGTTGATTACTATGATGAGCGCCCCTCCAATACTTTTCTTTCAAAGGCTTTATTAAGAATCAATCGAAATTTTGTTTCATTGCAAATTAACAAATATTATGAAGAAATTACTTTAGAAATTAAAGATAAAAAGTATGATTACATTTTCATTTGCCAGGCGGAAGCAACACCTATATCTTTTTTAAAAGATATCAGAAAGATGAATCCCCATGCCAGAATGGTGCTAATGCTATGGGATTCGGTTGCAAATAAAGTAAATACATTAGAAAAATTAGATTTATTTGATGAAGTTTTTTCATTTGATAAACAAGACTGTGATCAATTCGGCCTGACTTTTAGACCATTGTTTTTTGATGAAGAGTATGAACAGATTGCAAAAGAAGAACCATCATTGGTTTACGATTTATTTTTTGTTGGAACCGTTCATAGCGACCGCTATCGGATTTTAAAGGAAGTAAAAGAACAATTTGAAAAGAACCATTTAGCTGTCTTTTACTTTCTATATCTTCCTAGTAAATTGATGTACTATCAAAGAAAGTTATTTACCAGCGATTTTCAAGGCAGCCAAATCACTGAATTTTCTTTTGAAGGTATGCCTAGCAGTCAATTGACAGCTAAATTAAAACAGTCAAGGGCTGTGGTCGATATTCAGCATCCTAAACAAACAGGGCTGACCATGAGAACGATTGAAATGCTTGGGGCCAACAAAAAAATAATTACCACAAATGCAGATATTCAAAATTATGATTTTTATCATCCCAATAATATTTGTATTGTAGACAGAGACAGCATTGTTGTGCCGACTGAATTTATGACAGCGCCTTTTGCACCCGTTGAGGAAAAAGTGAAAGGACGTTATTCCATCAACTACTTTGTATTAGATGTCCTTGGATTAACTGGAGAAAAAGAGTATAAATTTTATGTGGAAAAATAGTGGAGGAAGACAATGAAGGTTTCTGTAGCAATGGCCACTTATAATGGAGAGAAATATCTTAAACAGCAACTAGATAGTATTCTTTCCCAATTGAACAGTGAAGATGAATTAATCATATCTGATGATCATTCTTCGGATCAGACCCTTACTATTATTGAAAAATATCAGAAGGAAGATCCCCGCGTGAAGTTAGTTATGAATGATGAATCAGGGGTAACCTCTAATTTCGAAAATGCTATTAAGCATACCCAAAATGATATTATCTTTTTAAGTGACCAAGACGATGTTTGGAAACCTGAGAAAGTGGCAACAGTGAAATCCTACTATGAAAAATATCCAAAAATCCAAATGATCATGTCTGATATTACAGTAGTAGATAATGAACTTAATCCAACCATTGAGTCATTTTACGAATATAGAGGAAGCCGCGCAGGTGTCATCAAAAATATTATCAAAAATAGTTATATCGGCTGTGCTATGTCTTTTAGAAAGGAATTAAAAGCACAAATTTTGCCCATACCAAGAAACGTACCAATGCATGATATGTGGATTGGTTTGGTAGCTGATATGAATAAATCTGCGCTACTCATACCAGAAAAATTGATTTATTATCGCAGACATGAGACGACGGTTACGACTGTCGAAAATACCTCTACATTGATGCAAAAAATTCTCTGGAGATTCCAAATATCGAGTTTACTTTTCAAATCAATGTTAAAAAATAGATAACATTTTCCAAAAAAGTATGGTTTTCAGATTAGAAAACCTGCTTTTTTTTCTACCGTGATTAAGGAAAACTCCCATTTTTGTAACTCTTTATTAGTGATTAACGTCTAATTGGATGATTTCTAGAAAAAATGATAATCTTGTCATAATTTGTACTTTTGTGGTATATTTTTATTATTTTCAGTTGAACTAATGTTCACTGGATATTATAATTTGGTTTGTGATTGTTCTCGAAAATAATCTCTATAGAGAGGAAAAATATATATGGAAAATACAAGAACCAGCAAGAAAAGGCAAAAAAAGAGAAAAGGCAAATGGTTTCGAGTCATTTCGCTGACTATGCTCGTCTTATTAGTAGGCGGCGGCGCCTATTTATATAGTATCTACTCTAACGTTGCCCGAGCGGTAAATAATATGAATCATCCAATCGATCGTGAGAAATCCAAAAAGCGGGAAGAAAAAGTGGCATTTCACAAAAAGGATCCAATCTCCATCCTGCTGGTTGGGGTTGACGAGCGTAAAGGCGACAACGGACGTACGGACTCCATGCTGGTTGTGACGGTGAATCCTGAAAAGAAATCTACTAAATTATTAAGTATTCCCCGCGACACAAGGACAAAATTAATTGATCCTGATAATCCTAATAAGGTGAAGTTCGATAAAATTAACCATGCCTATGCCTTTGGCGGGATTGAAGAGAGCATCGAAACAGTAGAACATTTTCTTAATGTTCCGATAGATTACTATGTTAAGGTAAACATGGAAGGTTTTAAGGATATCGTCAATGCGGTTGGCGGAATTGACGTTGACAACAAATTTGAATTTGAATTGGATGGTGTTAGACTGCCAGAAGGACAATTACATTTAAATGGTGAAGAAGCACTCCAATATGCGCGGATGAGAAAAGCCGATCCCCGAGGTGACTGGGGACGTCAGGAAAGACAGCGTGAAGTAATTGCGAAAATTATTGAAAAGGGAAAATCATTTTCAACTCTGGCCAATTACGATAAAATTCTTGCTGCCCTTGAAAAGAATGTTAAAACAAACCTGACCCTGGATGATATGATCGGCATCCAGAATACCTATAAGCCTGCTGCTGAAACGATTGATAAAATAGAAATCAACGGCGAAGGAAAAATGATCAATAGCGGCTGGTATTTCCTTGTAAGCGACGAAACAAGACAACAGCTTTCCAATGATTTACGTGATCATCTGGGATTGCCATCTGATACGATTGAAAATTTAAATATGCTGAAGCAGAGCCAAAACAGAAATGATGATAGTGAAAGCGGCAGCGATCAATACTAATATATATATAGAATCATAGAAAAAGGATTGCCCTGGAGCAATCCTTTTTCTTTACGTAACTTTATATATATTCCCGCTTTATTTTTGTGATGGTTTCAGAAAAAGCGGGCTGCCTAAAGTAAAAGCACCTCCAAATTTTAGGCTGTGTCTAAAATTTGGGGTGCATTTCATTTCCGGCTTACTTATATAATAGATCCTTGCTATATTGTTTGCCAACCAATAAATCATATTGCAGCAATTGGTAATCTTTTAGTAATTGCTTTTGCTTTTTGGTCAGATTGTTGGTGACATATTTCTGATTGCCATCGATTTGCACCGTCGTCCTTAATCCAGGCAGTTCTTTTTTAACTTCATCAAGCAGATTGTAAAACGCAGGTTGTTTCAAACCAGCCATATCATACACTACCGGGCCAAAATAGGAAGGGCTCAAGGCATGTAAATCCTGCTTTTTTAAGCCATAATTTGAATAAATCAGCAAAGGTGTTTCCGCATATTTTTCTTCGTATAAGTTTTTATCATCCGTGTCCGCAAATTTTGATTCCTTGTAGATGGCTAAATCCTGGCCAAGGATGGGCAAATGATCTCCCCAAAACACCACAATGGTCGGTTCGTCCAGTGTTTCAAGCTTGTCAACCAGTAACTGGAGCGCCGCGTCGGCTTGTTTAATGCCTTCTGAATACACCTCTAGCATCTCATTGGAAGCTGGTGACAAACCTGATACTTTAACGGTGTTTTCCGGGTACCGATTCGGCACATATGGAAAATGATTTTGCACGGAAACCGCATGGATAAACATCGGCTTTTTCTCATTTTTCAATTGATCAAAGATATCTTTTGACATCGATTCATCTGAAATATAAGGGCCTGATTTCTCCTGATGCTCCATCTTCGTCATGTCCACAAATTGATCAAAACCAAAGGTTTGATAATCCTTGTTACGTTTATAAAAAACCTTATTGTAAGGATGTATGGCCAGAGAGCGATAGCCCTGTCCTTCTAGGTCGCTTACCATTGTTGGAATGAACGTCTTTCTGTCCACTAAGTCCTGATAGGGAACGGAGCCAATTTTTAAAAAGTAGTTCGAAAATCCGGTCAGTGCTTCGAATTCAACATTGGCCGTTGCTCCGCCAAATGCCGGTGAAAGATTGTAACCGGAAGAATATTCTTCTCTCAGCTTGCGAAGGTTCTTCATCGGATCTTCACTAAATTGGACGTTCGGCAGCTCTGTCGGGTCCCAAAACGCCTCGCTCATGATATAGACAATGTTCGGCTTTTTGGCTTGTCCTTTAACAGGCGTTTGAGCAGCTGTCTTTTTCTGATATTTGGCAGCTGTGGCTAATACCTTCTGTTTGGAATATCCGTCCGGTTCCTCAAACGCATCATTTTGCAGGTTGGATATAAATCCGAAAACAAAGCCATTATAATTATAATTCTGGAGCTGGTCCCATTTTACGACCGAAACATTTCCCTTTTTTTCGATAAAATTCTTCATAAAACTGGTCGGGTAAAATACATAGGCATAAATCATTCCTGCCGTCGCGACCGCCAGGACCGCCCTTACCCAAATGGACATCTTCGCCTTAGGTAAAAACCTTGCAATTAATAACACAACGGCAGCTGCGAGAACGATAAGGACTGTTTTTTGGATGGAGAGGTATTCCTTCACCATCGGGATAACATCCTTCATCTGCGTGATTTGACTAAAATCTGACGGGTACAACGGCTCTACCCTTAAATTTAATTTATTATAGTGCGCAAAACCCATGACAAAAATAAGGATGGCCGTTACGACAGAACTTACATAAATATTGCCGATTAACGTAAAAACAAAGAGGTATATAAAAAATAACAGCAGGGCACCAGCAAAGAAAATTCTCGTACTGCCTTCAATCCATTGCAGTGTGGCTGTCGGCTCTTTAAGCAGCTGGAAATACACCATATAATAGCTGGTAATAAACGCCATTATCCCCGACAAAAGAAAAATATAGGCGTATTTAGACAGGGTTATGATCCATGGATATGACTCTTCCAGTTTTTCAATCAGCCTGAGCTCAAACTTTGCTGTTAACATTAATAATAGAAAAAGAATGAAAACACCAAATGCAAATTTCTTCGTATTTTCATCCATCCAGCCAATGATGGAATCCATATCGAAAGAAAATGAACCATATTTATATAATAAAAAAGCAACCAGTGCCACAAGTCCATTTAATGTGGTCACCAATAAAATGTTATTTATTCGCCTTACACTCATGATGTCCTCCTTAGCTTTATCTTACATGATAAATGCTGGCCATTTATTTTAGTGAATAACAATACAAATTATTATATCAAGTAAAACCTTAGTGGTACAATAGTAAAAAACGTTAAAAAGAACCGGCTTATGCCGGTTCCTTTTCTTCTTATTTATTTGATCCAAGCCCCATCCGTGCCCAATTTATATCCATCAATTGTAGTATTCTTGGCCATTACACCACTTGAATAGTGATAATACCATTTTCCGCCTGTATAGTTCCAGCCGATTTCCATAGCGCCGCTGCCATTTAAATAGTACCGATCGCCGCCCCACGATAACCAGCCTTTAACCATGCCGCCATTTGGTCCTAAGAAGTACCATTGACCTTCGGTATTAAGCCAGCCGGTTTTCTTGACTCCCTGCTTATAATAGTACCAAGTACCGTTTGTATTGACCCAGCCATTTGTTGCTGACATATCCACTCGTTTGGAGCCAATGTACGTTTTAGTATAATAAGATTCTGATAGCTTGCTGACTGTTACACCTTTGCTTGAAGAAGCATGAACAAACTTATCACCGCCAAGAGATATCCCTACATGTGATGCTCCAGCCTTATAGGTGCTGAAGAAAACTAAGTCGCCAGCCTTTAAGTTGCTTTTAGAAACTGCCTGCCCTTTGGTAAATTGATCTGATGCTGTCCGTGGTAATGATCCGCCCGCTTGCTTATATGTATAACTTGTAAAGCCAGAGCAATCGAACCCGCTCGGAGAAGTTCCTCCCCACACATATGGTACACCGATATAATCAAGAGCTATGTCTGAAACCGTATCCCCAAAAGTTGCTGCTTCTGCTTTATGTTGTCCGCCGATTAATCCGCTCAAGAGTAAAGAACATGATAGTACACCACTGATGATAAACCTTTTCATGATAACCTCCTTGTTTCACTCTCTTCTCTTTTGTTATTTATAGTATCTCATAAAAGTTTCAAGATTTTATTTACAGTTATTTTTTAATATTATTACAGGAATGTTTCAAAAAATGACCTTTTTCGACACCTTTGTAAAACTTCTATGGGTGCAGGTGAAAAAACAGGTAATATGGCACCTGGTTTTATGACTATAAAACTATTGATTTCTAGTAATGCTCTTCGACTGTATCGAATTTTGTCATTTCTACTTGCCATATTTTTTGACGAATGTTACGAGTGCTTTACAGCCATTCCGACTACTCTTGCAGGATTATTATTGTAAAAAAAGAATCACCCTGCATTTGAGGGTGATTCTTTCGCTTATTTAATCATGGCTCCGTCTCTGCCGAGGCGGTAACCGCCAATTGTCGTGCCGGCCGCCATGTGGCCATCGCTATAAAAATAATACCATTTGCGGCTGATTTGCACCCAGCCAGTCTGCATGACGCCGCTCGCGTTCATAAAGTACCACCTGCTGCCGCTTGAGACCCAGCCGGTTTTCATATCGCCGCCCGGATTTAGGTAGTACCATTTGCCGCTTATCGACTGCCAGCCGGTTTTCATGATACCGGACTTGTCGAAGTAATACCATTTGCCGCCCGAAGGAAGCCAGCCGGTTTTTAATGTCCAATCGGAATTGAAATAATACCATTTTCCGTCCAGGTTTTTCCACCCTGTACTAGCGGTGAAATCCGAAAATTCCTTGGCAATTTGAGCAATCTTGCCTGCCCAGGCTTCATCCGTTGAGTATTGGTGCAAATTGCTGTTAAAGCGCATATTATCGAGGGTCGGCTGCGGGAACGGGAAATTCTCCACTGGACTCCGGTTCACATACGTCCGGTTGATATAAATGGCACCGGCCACGATGCCGTTTTTTGGAGTGGAATAGTTATATGCACCTTCAGCAGGACGAAGATCCACGGCCCCGATGCCATAAAAATTATTCTTCGCTTTAACGATATCAGAGGTGCCCCATTTTGACTCAAGGCCTGAATGTGCTAATAAATAAACCGCATTTAAGCCTGTCACATTCTGCGCTTCCAGGTAAGTGGAACCCATACCCGTCATTAATGTCTGGGCACCTTTTGTTTTATAGAAAATGAACTGATTCAATTGATTAGCCGTCACATTGGCCTTCGTATTTAATGGTGTGAAAATCGTAATTTTATTTGTGACGGTTCCTGCTGCTGAAAAATCATACGGGATGACGTTGCTTCCGCCTTGGTTATCGATGAATTGGCCGTCTTTTTCCCACTGGTAAGTCCCGTAAATCCAGCCTGTTTGTGTTCCGTCTGCTGTTTGGACCTTATAAAAATTGGTTGCTGTGTCATAATCAAGGACGGTGACATTTGCGCGGTCAGGGATTTTTCCGATTATGGTTGTGCCTGTTGTGCCCGGGGCATTGCGAAGGTTCCTCCATTCCTTGACAAGCCAGGTTTGCTTCGACGGGTCGCTGCTTAAATAGGCTTTGTGAACCCAGCCTGTCCTGCCATCGGCCATCTTGATTTGGGCCGCATAGTCTTTTTCGCTGAGGACGGTGACCTTGTCGTTTAATTTGAGTTCTGCAAAACGGACGTACCCTGGGGCTAAATGGATCCGGTAGTCAGAAAGTTCATCGAAACTCCGATAGACCGGCAGTTTTACAGAGATGACACTTTGCTCTGCGGGTGCTGAAGCTGCTTCTACTGCAACTGCCTTGTTATGAAAAATCGCCATCAGCACAAGGACAATAAAGAAACTGCGAAATACTACTTTTTTCACATAATTCTCCTCTCGAATTCTAGCATTCTTCTATTCTCTCTTTAAGACTAACATATTTTCCACCCGTCTCCACCCAGAAATTCGACATACTTTTTAAAAAATAGTTGTTGATCTCTTTTATTGGAGACATTTTGACTGAGTTCTCGGCTAGTTTTGTCCTCAATACCCCTTATTGAAGACATTTCGGCTGCTTTCCCGCGGTGTTTTGTCCTCAATACCCTTTATTAAGGACATTTTGGCCGGTTTCACGAGGTGTTTTGTCTTCAATACCCCTGATTGAGGACATTTTGGCTGCTTTTTCGCGGTGTTTTGTCCTCAATACCCCTGATTGAAGACATTTTGGCTGCTTTCCCGCGGTGTTTTGTCCTCAATACCCCTTATT
>CAYNUT010000015.1:37482-46381 GCA_964400595.1 uncultured Neobacillus sp.
TTTTGTCCTCAATACCCCTTATTGAAGACATTTTGGCTGCTTTCCCGCGGTGTTTTGTCCTCAATACCCCTTATTAAGGACATTCCACTTGCTTTCCGGACAAATTTTGTCCTCAACACCCCTGATCGAAGACATTTTGGCTGCTTTCCTGCGGTGTTTTGTCCTCAATACCCCCATTACCAAGTACAAAAAAATGCACACGAGTTTTGGTCGTGTGCATTTCAGCATTAGCTATTTTGCGCAGCTAATAGCTTATTAACTTTTTCCAGGTCTTCGAGGGAGTCGATTTCGTAGCTGTCATCAGGGTGAATCTCCTGAAGATAGACGTTTAAGTCAGGGATATTGTCCTTGACAATATCATCCCAAAAGAGCTCTGTAAAGCTTCCGCCCGCGACCGCTTCCTCCAGTTTCCCGACAATATACTCGCCGTCCGCTTCAGACCAATAGGAGACACCGCAAAGAATGTACTCATGGTCGCCATCACCCACCTCGATGGCCGTTACCTTGTAATTGTCGTCGTAGCGGATGATCCACTCGCCCTTGAAATCAGGCTTTCTTGCGCTGAAATACATCGAATTCCGCGGTTCCGGCAATAAAAAGTTGTGATTCAAGTAGTTATCCCCATCGATGACATAGGAATCCGGGAGATATTCTCTTACTAAATACATGGTGTAAATATTGTTGTAGACCTCATATTTGTCATTGTGGACAAGTTTCACGCCATATTTCTCTTTTAGATAATCAAATTTTTCAGCAAGGTAGCCGGTCACGACAATGATTTCCTCGACACCTTTTGCCCGTAAAAATTCCACCTGGCGCTCAAGCATCGGCTGTCCGCCCACCGGGGTCAGTGATTTCGGAGTCGTTAACGTTAATGGCCGTAATCTGGTACCCATTCCTGCTGCGAGTATAATTGCTCTCATTTAAGCTGGTCTCCTGCCGTTAATTATTTTTCCATTATTAATTTACGCGGTTTTCCTTCGCTTTGCAAGATTCAGCCATTTCAGTTCTTCAGGGGTGGCGACCGTGATGATCGAGCCCGCTAAAATCATGATACTAAAGAACAACACCTTTGCAGTGATTGGTGTGTGTAAAATGAAGAAACTTAAGAAAATGGCCCAGGCTGCATACGAAATATTCAGCGCCATGGCGCGGGTCGGACCCAATGTGTAAATCGCTTTATAATAGAATACATAGGATGCCGTTCCGGAAAGAGCGACCGCGGCAATCAAGAAAAACTCACTGCTGGTGACCACTGAACCTACGAGCGGATATCCACCGAACACCGGTAAAATCAAGGCAGCGTAGGTAACGGCTGAAACAAGCTGGCGAATTTGTAATGCCTGTTCCGGTGAGACCTCATCATCCTTCATCCCATAAGCAAGGATGACGCACTCCATGCCCCAGCCGAAAATGCACAATAATATAAACGTAAAGCCAAGGATATAGCTTTGTGATGGTTCACCGCCGGTGAAGCCCAATAGAAAAATAAACAGGATACTAATAAACAAGCCGATCCAGTTTTTCACGGTTAAACGGTCCTTTAAAATCAAGAATGCAAACAGGGCGCCAATTGCCGGATACACGGCAGAAATCGAGGCGGACAAAGATGCCCCCAAATATTTAACCGCAAGCACGTAGCCGGTCATCCCAATCGGGCCGCCGAGGAGCGCGCCAAGCATGACGAACCGGCCGCTGCGAGTTTTCAATTTTTTAAACGGAACGGTGAATTCTCCCCTGATCACCATATAAATCATCATCCAGAAGCTCGAAAGCAAGTCGTGGAAAAAGGTGCTGACTAACGGCGCAAGAAAGATCACTTCCGGGGTGGAGGTAAACACGCCCTTTGCTAACACCATGCCGATCAGGACCGTGTCGAGCGCCCATGTGAACCCGGAAGACAACCCAAAAAATATCCCCTTATTTTTCATATTGATACATCATCTCCCTAATCAGTTCGTGGTTTAAATTCTTTCTGCAGCGATTGAAGCGGTCGATTCCGTAAGTTCCAAAATCGTCGCCTTTCGCCTCTTTAATAACCGTCCAAGTGCTCCACAGGAAATCCTGATAAATTTTATTCATAATAACACGCTGCTGAATCTCAAGCGGTACTTGGTCCTGCTGGAGGTAAAGCGTTAAAAATAATTCCTCGTCCTCCGGTGAAAAATCACTTTCCATCGAATGGGCCGCCAAATCCCAGCACGGGTCATTCATGCCGCTGTATTCCCAGTCAATGAAATAGAGCTTCTCTTCTCCGCTTTTGACCATGTTTTCCGGAACCGGGTCGATATGGCATGGTGTAATTTCAATATCCATGGCCTGGTAAATTTTCTTTAACACCATCACCTGTGCCTTAACTTCCTCGTAAGGTACATAAGGTTTGCCATTTGCTTCAAACATCAGCCGCTCGTACTCTTCCATTAATTCAAAAACATCAAAACGGTTGGCCATATTCAATCCAGAGTGGTGAAGCTTACGGAAGTTGGCAGTCGATAATTCCATGATATCCTGGCGTTTAGCCATTTTACTGTTCAAGGTTTCCGCATTAGGAATTAATTCAGCAATCTTTACACCTGTTTCTTCATTAAAATAGAGCAGCTCTGTGTCAATCCCAAGCTGGCTTACAAGCTCGACATTGAACTTCTCCTCTTTGCGGTTAATCATCGATTCGGTTCCGTTCCCCGGAATTCTTAACACATATTCTTTGCCTTTGATGCCGACCTTAAAGTTTTTGTTCGTCATGCCGCCGAAAGGCTGAATGTCCTCAATATCCTCATATTCAAGATCGAGGGCTTCCATCAGCCTGCTCTTAATCTGAATCTCCCGGAACTCCGCCTCTTTGCGTTTTAAAATAGGATAGGTTTTCTTCATGACCGTTTCATAATGCTGAAGGCTGTCAATTTCTCCCCAAATCAGGTTATGCATTTTTAAATAACCAATATTGTAATGCCGTGAAATATCTAGGAGCATGTATTCATAATGCATGAATGGGTTGCGGTTTTTTCCCTGATATTCCTTAACCATCTTCATGTACACTTCATAGGATAATTTGCTGATGCCAATCATTTCTCCGTCAACGCGGTTGAATTGATGAATATCCTTCGAAATTTTATGTAGATAGTCATTTTTGATTTCAACAAATGCCTCATCACCCGAGCCGGACTCGTTAGCAATCAGGATCGTGTCGCGCTGCGGATGGCTGAGAATTTCTTTAAACGCCCGCTCCTCAATTAAAATATCATCTTCCACCAGAAGGAAATCACCTTTAATAAACTCCTTTGCCAGTGCTAATGATGCCATCGACCCCGTCCATTTGTATTTCGGATTATGGACAAATTGATAGTGGCTGAATTCCGGAAACTCGTTAAATGCTTCCGGCTGATAGCCCGTGACAATAACAATGTCATTGATGCCGTTCTCCTGGAGGATATCAATGTTTCTTTTTAAAAGTGTGGTGCCCTCAAACGACATTAACCCAGCCGGTTTGTTGAAATCCTTCCTAGTTCCCGCTGCTAAAATCACGGCCTGTTTGATTTCGGTCAGCGGCTCCTGATGGATCTTCACCTTTTTATGATGGAACGCTTCAATCCCCCTTTGTAAAAAATCAAGCCCCTTTTGCGTTAAGTAATAGCTGATGTTCCGTCCCTTTTTTTCGCTGTAAATATAGTCTCCGTACGTTAAATCGTGAATTGAGTAGTTAACCTTGCCAATAGAGATACCGCAGATTTCCGATAATTTCTTTTGATTGACATTAGCATTTTGATTGATTGCCTCTAAAATATGAAATAAATGCTGTTCCATAGGATGGACCTCCGATATATTCAAAAATTGAATGTATTATTATTGTAACGCAGCCCCAAAAATATGTAAACAGTAAATATTTTTTTAGTATTTACTGCACAAATGAATCATGTCAGCGTCGATATGAGCATCCAAATAGCGAATATCGAAATGCCATTTTTACTGGTGTATCATAAAATTTCCATTCAAAATGTTTATTAGCCGCTAATCTATGAGTTTCTATTTTTAACTTTAGGAAAAAAGTGTTATATTATTAGTATTTTTGTATTATAATAATTATTGTTTAATAGACTAGATACAAAGACCTATTTTAGGGGGGAAAGGAATTGCTAAAAAAAACAGCAACATTCTTAATGGCAGCGGCATTGATCCTGCCATCTGTTTCCTATGCTGCCGAAACAAAGGAAACAACTAGCACTGCTCCTTCGGATCTGACTTCAGCGTCTGGACAGCAAGCGGAACAGAGCGGCACTACTAATGTACCGGGTGCAGCTGAATCTCCGGCAGTTGACCCAGCAGCATCTGGGGAGAAAACCGCCGATACAAACGAACAGCCAAAAGCTTCAGTAAGCTCATCGGCTGCAACTCAAAACACGGCCGTAACGACTTCTGGTGCAACCCAGCAAGCAGTGACGACCGGCTGGTCCAATGAAAACGGCAAATGGTATTATTACCAAAATGGGGTAAAGCAGCTAGGCTGGCTGACTCTAAGCGATGGTAAAGAATATTTCCTCAATCCTTATGATGGCGGAGCTAGAGTCCAAGGATGGTTTACAAATGGCAGCTATACATATTACTTCCATGCCGTTGATGGTTATATGCTTACAGGCTGGCAGTTGATCAGCGGATATAAGTATTATTTTAACGGCAATGGTGAAATGCAAACCGGCCTGACCTATATTAGCGGAAAATATTATTTCTTCAATGATAATGGCCAAATGCAAATTGGCTGGGTTACTTATAATGATGATCTCTATTATTTCTCAACAGACGGAAGTTCCCTGACAGGCTGGCAGGTTATGGACGGCAAAACTTATTACTTTTACAGCTATGGTAATGCCGCGGTAGGCACCGTCAATTTAAACGGAGTTTACTATACTTTTGGCAATGACGGAGCTCTCATAGATTCAGGCTGGTATTTTGACGGTGAATATTGGTATTACTTCAGTTCTAACGGAACTAAAGCTACAGGCTGGCAGGACATTGCCGGTTATAAGTACTATTTTAACAATTACGGTGAAATGCAAACCGGCCTGACCTATATTGATGGAGAATATTATTTCTTCAATGATCAAGGTAAAATGCAGACCGGCTGGGTATTGTATAGCGGTGAGCACTATTATTTCTCAGCGGACGGAAGTTCCCTGACAGGCTGGCAGGTTCTTAACGGCAAGACCTATTATTTCTTCGACTCAGGGTACGCAGCAACAGGTTCAACATATATAGACGGAAACGACTATACTTTTGGCAATGACGGCGCCCTTATTACAGGCTGGTATTTCGATGGTGATTATTGGGAATACATCAAGTCTGATGGAACGAAGGTAATAGAAAATTGGCAGCTTTATAAAAATAAATGGTATTATTTTGATTACGATGGCGACATGGTAACAGGCCAAATGTATATTAATGGTTATAATTATATTTTTGACCAAAACGGCATCATGCAGAATAAAGGCTGGTATTGGGACGGTTACAGCTGGTATTATGCCTACTCAAATGGTGTCTTGCATGAAGGCTGGATGGCATCTAGCGGCAAATGGTACTACTTTGATTATGATGGCATGATGGTGACAGGTGTTAATTATGTTAACGGCCATTATTACTATTTCGACAATAACGGCAAAATGCGATCTGCTGCGGGCTGGGTGTATTCTGATGGTGGATGGCGTTACGTGCAGTCGGGTGGAATTCTCAAAGAGGGCTGGATGAAGTCCGGAGGAAAGTGGTATTATTTTGATGACAGTGAAATGGCAACCGGTTTTGAAACTATTAATGGAACCTGGTATTACTTTGATGCATCCGGAATTATGAAAACTGGCTGGGTGAAGACTGGGTACGCATGGCATTACTTTAATGCCGATGGTTCAGAACATTATGGCTGGCTTACAATAGGTTCCAAGAAGTACTTTTTTGATAGCGATGGTGTCATGCTGACAGGTGGATGGTGGATTTACGGTACCTACTATTATTTTGATCCATACACAGGAGCACTTATTGCGTAAGGTATTGGGATATTTTCAACGATTGACGGGCGGAAACTTTTCCGCCCGTTATTTATTTCCAAGGCTGTGTAACAGCACATTGTTGATTTTGTATCAAAGTTGAACAGAGCCGTTTCCAAAAAAAAGGTCCGTGCATCAGTTGTGCAAGGACCTTTTGTCTATTTGTATTTTGGAACTTCGTAATATAAAGTATACGAGGTTAATAGATCATAGATTTTTTTAATATTATTAACCTGCTTGGCCGCCCAGCCTATATCAGTTGCATATTGGTGGCTCGTATTATTCGGATTCCACCGCATTTTATAAAGGGTATTCTGCGGTGTGGAGGAGTTGATATAGCCTGAACCGATAAAGGAAGCACCGCCGATAATCGCTTGCTCCGGTGTAAACCAGCCCATCTTATAAGCCTTTTGGGAGCCACATGTCAATGGACAGCTGTCGATCGCCCCGATTCCGTACATATTATAGACTTTCACCGGTTTATCAAGTTTTTTGCCATCCACCGTATCCACCATGACCCCATTGGCAAGCTCTGATAAGCCATTTCCAGTTTCCAGCAGGGCATGTGAAATGAGGTATACTTCATTAATTCCGTATTGTTGGCCTGCCTTGATGAAGGTTTCTGCCTTCCCTTCGAGAATTCCTTTTCCCTTAAGGACCTTGTCATTTATATCCTTTGCATCGGCACCGGGACTTTTGTTTAAAAGCAGGAATTGGAAGAATTCCGCACTGGACGGACTAAAGTTACTAGGGTTGAGATAATACAAAACATCATCCGATTTCGCATTCCGCCAGGTAGTGTATTTTATTTCATACCAGTTTCCTACCCTTGCCACAATGGTTACCTGTTCCTGCTGTTTTAAGGTGCCAAAAACAAAGGAGAATGAATCGGTGCTTTCATACACATTCAACGTGGCGGATGTCACCGCACCTTTTGTCGGATCTGTGGCGCTGATTAAAATATTGCCAATGCTGACATAGGCTTTGCTATTCTTATATTTATCGGTTTGTTGATTCTGCTTCATCTCTAAACCCAGCATTTGCTGGAGTGTCAGGTTGTACGTGATAGTATTGATGATCGGGCCAGTATTTAAGACCCCGTTATCGAAAAAGTTATACGTCTTTCCATCGATTACTTGTTCGCCGGTCACCATTTTACCGCTGGCATCAAAATAATACCATTTATCTCCTGACTGCAGCCAGCAAATTCGCATATCACCATTCTTATTCAGGTAATACAAAACGCCTCTATCAAGCAACCAGCCAACCTGCATAATGCCCTTATCATTCAGATAGTACCATTTTCCATTGCAGGATACCCAGCCAGTGGCCATTGTCCCGTCGCTGTATAAATAGTACCAGTTATTACTATCGAGCACCCAGCCGGTCTGCATATCTCCAGCTGAAGAAAAATAATAATAATGACCGCTGTCTAAAAGCCAGCCGGTTTGTGCGGCACCATCTGCACCCAGGTAATAGGACTTGCCGTCGACTCTCAGCCAGCCTTTTTGCATAACACCATTATTATCAAAATAATATTTCTCACCGCCGTCTGTTGCCCAGCCGACGACCATAACGCCATCTGCACCGAAGTAGTAGGTCTTATCCGTCTGTGTAAGAAAGCCTTTATAGGCAGCTCCATCGGTTCCAAGATAGTACCATTTATCGGAGACCAGCCGCCAGCCATTTGACTGCATGATACCGTTCCAAGCAAAATAGTAAATTTGGTTATCAACGGTTTGGATGCCTGTCAGCATTTTTCCATCAGCATCCAGGTAATATTTGACATCACCATCAGCCAGCCAGCCTATCTGCATCTTGCCTTCTTTTCCAAGATAATACCAAAAGCCGCCATCATTGAGCCAGCTTTTCTGCATGACGCCGTTTGCTCCGAAATAATACCTGGCATCCCCGATGTTCAGCCAGCCTATTGCCATTTTACCGTCTGCAGCGAAGTAAAAACTTTTGTCTCCTTCTTGAAGCCAGCCTCTATACATGACGCCATCTGTACCAAAGTAGTAGGTACTTCCGTCAATCGTCTGCCAGCCCTTCTGCATGACACCTTCGGCATCAAAATAATACTTTTTATCGGCATCCGATAACCAGCCGACCTGCATTTTCCCATCATTGGCAAAGAAGTAATTTTTTCCGTTTTCTGTTAACCAGCCCGTATGTATAAAGCCGTTATCCGAAAAATAATACTTGTACCCTCCATCTGTCAGCCAGCCGGTGTGCTTTATTCCATCTGCATCAAAATACATAATGATCGTTCCATCACGGAACCAGCCCGTTATTGGTTGAGTGCTTAAAGCGCCAGAAGCGGCAAATACATATGCTTGACCATCAATGAATTTTTGCCCGGTAACCATGGCTCCACTTGGACTTAAGTAATATTTTGCACCCATATCCTCGAGCCAGCCTGTCTGCATCGCACCTGATTTGTTGAGAAAATACCAGGCATTATGATCCTTAACCCAGCCGGTTTTCATCGCTCCGCTTGAGTCGAGATAATACCAAACATTATTATCCATCAGCCAGCCGGTTTTCATGATGCCGGATTTTTTGTCAAGGTAGTACCATTGGTTGCTATACTTGAGCCAGCCAGTCTTCATGGCCCCGTTACTGCCCAGGTAGTACCAGTATTTATTATCTTGGACCCAGCCGGTGACTAATTTGCCTGTTGATGTGTAGTAGTACCAATTGTTGTTTATATACTTCCATGTATATGAACCCGCCGCCTGTGCCCCTGAAATACTCGACGAGAACAACATCGTAGCCAAAACAAAAGCAGAGATCCCTTTTTTCTTCAATCCTTTCCCCCCAATGACCTAACTCTATTTATCTCTCAAACAACTAAAAACGACATAGTACTC
>CAYNUT010000016.1:0-26890 GCA_964400595.1 uncultured Neobacillus sp.
GCGGCAAGGGCACTTCGAATCAGTTCCATCGCTTTTGGTCCCATCCCATGTAGCTGCAGCACCTCTGCTTCAGTAACACCGGTAAAATGTTCAAGCCTTACGTATCCCGCCCCTTCCAACGCACGCAGCGCTGGTTTCGCTAATCCATTAGGTAAATTACTTTCCGTTGATTCTGTCACCATAATTGCCCCTTTCTACCAATTTTCCACACACTTTTCATTGAGTTTTATTATACTGCTTGTTATACTATAAATATAACAGATAGAACAAAAGGAGTGTGGAGTATGTGTTCATTACCCTTGATCTAGAATCTGAAGTACCCATCTATACACAGCTAAAACACCAGATAATTGCGGGCATTGCAAGAAAAGAACTTAGGCCTGGCGAAGCACTGCCATCAGTAAGGTCGCTGGCATCGGACCTTGGGATTAATCTTCATACAGTTAACAAGGCCTATCAGCAATTGAAACAGGACGGCTTTATTTTAATTCATCGGCAAAAAGGTGTTGTCGTCAATCCAGAAGGGGTTCCGCCCGCGGATGAACTCTACTGGTCTGAACTGGCAGCTAATCTTCATCCCTTCGTTGCCGAAGCAGTTTGCCGGAATGTCCAGGAGCAGGATTTTTTACAGCTTTGCAGCCGAATTTTCACAGATATTCACAAAAAGGAGCAGTGACAAATCATGAATTTATTGTTATTGATCGTTATACTGATTCCTGTATTTATTTCGCTGATCTTTATCCCGTTTTGGACAAGGAAAACGGAAAGCTTCGGCGTCACCATCCCGGAGGAAGCCTATCACCGGGCCGACATTAAAGGTATGCGGAAAAAGTATGCCTGGATGACAGGGCTGCTGGCGGCTGCTATTACTATTGCATTCCTCTTTATCAGTGGCGGCAAGAATGAAAACTTCATCAGTATTTTGTTTACCATTTTCATTTCTGCCTATATTTTTGCAAGTTATAGCATTTATTGGATGTTCCACCGCCAAATGAAGGAACTTAAAGCGAAAAATAAAGACTGGATGCAAAAGCAGCAGTTAGTCACCGTCGATACCGGATTTCGGAGCCAGAAGCTTACTCATTCTAATTTTTGGTTTGTGATTCCGTTTTTAATTTCTATTGTAACCATAATCATCACTCTTACAAACTATCAGCAAATACCTGATAGATTTCCAGTGAAGTACAGCTTCAGCGGAGACGTAACTGACTGGGCGCATAAATCATACCGAAGCGTATTGCTATTACCCATTATGCAAAACTATTTAACACTGCTTTTATTATTCCTAAATACCGTCATTTCTAAAGCTAAACAGCAGGTATCCGCAGCAAATCCCCAGGTATCGCTGCAGCAAAATGTGATTTTTAGAAGAAGATGGTCGCTTTTTATCATTTTCATGGGAATTGGCTTAGTGGGAATGCTGATGCTGCACCAGCTTTCGATTATTTATCCAATTAATCAGCGGGTTTTAACGATTACCCCGATCGTTTTTACCATCGCTATCTTGGCGGCGTCGATTTTGCTGTCAATAACCACCGGCCAGGGCGGCAGCCGCATTAAGATTAAAGGAATCGGTTCACCAGGCAAAATCATAAATCGCGATGATGACCAATATTGGAAACTTGGTTTGTTCTATTTTAATAAAAATGACCCGGCCCTCTTTGTTGAAAAACGTTTTGGCATTGGCTGGACCAATAACTTTGCCCACCCGCTTTCATGGATCATTTTAATCGTAATTATTCTACTAATAATCGTTTTGCCTAAATCATTGGGATAGCTCTGACCCTATTTCCGTGGGGAGTGTCGTGGCACTAATTATTTCGCTAGTTATATTTTAATAGAATGGGTGCTTGTTTTTGCGATTTCCATTAATTATCCAGGAAAAGTCGTTATTGATGGAAAATAGGGCGTTATTCACCGAATATAGAGCGTTAACCTCCAAAAACAGGCGTTATTCACCGAATATAGGGCGTTAACCTCCAAAAATAAGGCGTTATTCACCGAATATAGGGCGTTAACCTCCAAAAACAGGGCGTTATTCGCCGAATACAGGGCGTTAACCTCCAAAAATAGGGCGATTTTTTATAGCAATCCTTTCTAGTAAAAAAATTAGTGCCAGGCACTTCTAAAGGTGCCTGACACCATTTATGACTACTGTGGGATTGAATTAGCGGCATTAATATAGCCTGAGCCGTAAATATTATAGTCTTCGTCGTCTTTATTCCGTCTAAGGTCTGTCCCAGCCATCAAGCAGGATTTAATTTCATCAGGTTTTAATGAAGGGTCTCTTTCTTTAAATAAGGCTGTGATTCCAGCACAAATGGGTGTGGCCATTGAAGTACCTGATAAGGTAAAATATTGATCCCCTACCCTGCTGCTTTTTTGCAACTTGTCCAAATAAGAATTTGGCGAACGAAGGGAAATAATATTAACTCCAGGCGATAAAATATCCGGCTTTTTTTCGTCATAAATCGTCGGGCCCCTGCTTGAAAAACTGGCTACCTTATCATCATTTCTTCCCTCAGTGTCTGCATCGTCATAGGCTCCAACAGTAATCACTTTATCACTTATTCCAGGACTCGCAATCGTTCCCGCATCCGGTCCTTCGTTTCCGGCCGCAACACAAACCACAATACCTGAATCCCAGGCTGCCTCAACAATTTTCACCATCGGATCTTTATTTTCAGATTCATATTTTTGGGGTGGACTTCCTAAAGACATACTGATGATATCAATCTTACCAGTATCGTTTTTTTCATTGTATTGAATGCACCATTCAACCCCCTGCATAACCGTCTCCAAAGATCCTGAACCCATCTTGTCTAAAACCTTTACACCAGCCAGATTGGCTTTTGGTGCAGGCCCCGTATACGCTGCAGAAGCTGAAGCTGCGTCCCCGGCACAGTGTGTGCCGTGCCCATTATCGTCATAGGCATCTGTTTTATTATTAACAAAATCAACAAAATCTGTAATTCTATCAGCTAGATCCGGATGCTGGTAAATCCCTGTGTCAATAATGGCGATTTTCACTCCGCTGCCTGTTAATTCTGTTCCGTTTCTTACAATATTTTTCGCCTTTGCTGAAGGGACGGCATTATTAAGCAGCGTACGAACCTCTCTATTAAAATACACTTTTTTAATATGGCTGCTGCCGTCAAGAACCTCTTCTAAACCATTGGGAGTCATGTGTGCACTGCTGCAGGAAACCCTTGGAAAGTGATGCTTAATTCCATTTCTTATGTGCCGATTCATGATGCTGTCTATTTCCATACGTCCTGGTTCAAAACATCCCTCTTGGAACTCAATAATCACCGAAAACTTTTTAGTCCTTTTAATGAACCCCTCTATATATTTATGCAAAAAGCAAGGTGTCCATTTGAAAGGTTTATAAAGGTTTAATATTTTTTCGCGAAATGGCCGTTCCAGTTTATCGGCATGGGTCCGGACCATTTGAACCATCGAAAAACCAAACAATCAATACCCCTCCCATTTTAAACATTTGTTATATGTTTATGAAAATGAAAGAGGCACTGTATCAACGCTTGTCCAATCTATATAAAAAAGGCACATATTTTTCCATCAATCTATTGATTATGATTGGTTTACCAGTTTTCCATCAGCCAAGGTTTACTGTTCCGCTTCCCATCTGGTGATTTCCTCTCGGACCCTTGGAGCCACTTCTGAACCCAGCAGCTTAATGGCGTTCATAACATCGTTATGCGGCATGGTACCGACCGGGACGTGAAGCATAAAGCGTGTAATCCCGACATTTTTACGAAGATGAATAATCTTTGCTGCAACCGTTTCCGGATCGCCTACATACAAAGCCCCCTGAAAGCTCCTTGCCGCATCAAAACTGGAACGATCATAGCGCCCCCATCCCCGCTCCCGCCCAAGCACGTTCATGACATACTGAGTAGACGGGAAAAATTTATCGGCTGCAGTCTGAGTGTCCTCCGCAATAAAGCCGTGTGAATGCGAGGCGACCTGCAGTTTGGAGACGTCATGGCCTGCCCGTTCTGCCGATCGCTTGTAGAGCCTGACGAGCGGTTCGAACTGCAGAGGGCTGCCGCCGATGATGGCCAGCACGAGCGGAAGTCCAAGTTCTCCTGCACGGATAACAGATTGCGTATTCCCGCCGCTGCCAATCCAGACAGGCAATGGGTTTTGCACTGGTCTTGGATACACTCCGAGGTTGTTAATTGCCGGACGGCGCCCTCCCCGCCAGGTCACTTTTTCCGACTCGCGGATTTTTAGCAGCAGCTCAAGCTTTTCTTCAAACAGCTCATCATAATCCTTTAAGTCATAGCCAAACAAGGGAAATGATTCGATAAAGGAACCCCTCCCTGCCATAATCTCTGCCCTGCCGTTTGATATCGCATCAAGTGTTGCGAAATCTTGAAACACTCGGACAGGATCATCTGATGACAGCACCGTGACCGCACTTGTCAACCGGATCCGTTTTGTCCGGGATGCCGCTGCTGCGAGGATCACTGCTGGGGCAGAAGCCGCATAATCTTTGCGGTGATGCTCTCCGACCCCAAAAACATCCAATCCTACCTGATCAGCAAGAACAATTTCCTCAACCACTTCACGAATTCGCTGTGCATGACTGATCACTTCACCGGTTTGAACGTCAGGCGTTGTCTCAACAAACGTGCTAATTCCTATCTCCACTCATAATACCCCCTTATTCCGTTATCTTCTCTTACTATAACGAATGCCAGTAGAAAAATAAAAAATTTCTACTTCAAAAGCGATTTGCCGAGTGTTCACAAAATGTTCACAATCAGCTTTATCATTTTTTTAAAATTGGGTGAAAATGGTAATACGAAACATGGGGATGTTTTCGTAATAAGCTACTTTTTTAGGAGGGGTGTGCGTGAAAATTAAACGCTTAGCGTTGTTGACCATTTTGCTCGCATATTTATTAATTGTCTTTGGGGGCTATGTTGCATCTTCGAAATCCGGGATGGGATGTGGACCAGAATGGCCCTTATGTAATGGCGAGGTTGTTCCAACATTGCAGGGAGAGACTCTGATTGAGTTCTCACACAGAGTGATTGGGGCTATTCTCGGAATCGTTTCAATTGTTCTATTCAGCAAAATTCTGCGTAATAATGTAAGTCCTTCGGTTCGTTCTGTTGGATTCTGGATGCTTGTTTTGCTGATCATTCAAGTGCTTTTTGGCGCAATCGTTGTATTAAAAGATTTGCCTACAAGTATAATTGCGGTCCACTTAATCATTGCATTGCTCTATTTAGCCAGTCTCATCTGGATCTGGAGGCGTGCAGACGAGAAAGCCAGCACACAGATTTACTCTACAGATCATTCTGACCAGCAAAAAAGAATGAAGAGACACTTCAATATCGTCCTCGTTCTATTAATCATGACTTTTGGTTTTGGGGCATATGTGAAGCATGATTCTTTAGGAATGATCTGTGGTCCTTTTGGATGCAGAAATTCATTTTTGCCGATGACAGGTCCGGAAATCATTCAAACCACACATAGAGCATTGGCTTTCATTTCAGCCTTGTACATCTTCTTTCTGGCTTTTTTATCTATCAAAAAGGGATGGGAAGAAAAGCTGCAGAAACGACTTATTTTTTCAGCTATAACGGTTTTCATTCAAGTTGTATTGGGAATCCTGACGATCTTAAAGGATATTGATATCTTATGGGCGGTGCTTCATCTTGCAGCCGGAACCCTTTTGTTCGCCCTTGCTGCCGAGGCACGGGTATATATCGGCAGTAATGCCTACTTGAAAAAGGAGACAAGCATTATAACTGGCAATTCACTTTCAAATAAAACAGACGTTTAAAAATGAAAGAGGATGACCCGAAGTATCAAGCTTCAGGACATCCTCTTGCTTTCTAAATCTCTCGACTTCTTTCCCTATACCAGCGCACCACTTGATAAGGCCTCCACAAATATCCAAAAGGAAAACTGATTATGTGCACGAGACGGGTAAATGGAAAAAGGGCCAGGAATATAAAACCGCCAAGCATGTGAATCTTGATTACCCATGAAAGGGAACTGACAGATTCATGGTTTGGCTGAAGAACCAGTAAAGAATGGATCCAGGGAACAGCAGTAGCCGTAAACCATTGGGCTCCCCAGCGATTAAACAAAGCAGTGTAAATGCCGGAGCCTATTTGCCAGAGAAGAAAAACTAATAAAACCGTGTCCATAGGTGAAGTCAGGCTGCGGAGCCTGCTGTCGCTAAATCTTCTGATAATCAATACAAGTAACCCCAAAAATGCCCACATGGCAAAGGATAAGCCAATAATCTCTATTGCATATAAGCGTGTTGTACTGCCGACAAGCGTTTTCCAAATCCCTGAAAAAACTATGGCAAAAATATGGGCAAGCAAAATGGTAATAATTCCGTAGTGAAATGGAGTCGACCCCCAAAACAGTTTGCGTTTTTCAATAAATTCTGTTGAAAGGCTGGAGTAGGTGAACTTCTGGGTAAAAAAACGATACAGCCCTACCACCACTGCCAAAATGACGGCCAGATAGGGAAACACAACAAATAAAACAATATTAAACATGCAGGTTCACCTCATCTTTTTGATTACATTATTCCGCCAACAAACAATTACATTGGTCAGCCAGCCATGCTGAAAGACTCCCCAATAAATATTGGTATGGATTGGCTGTTTCAGCAAAAGAGGCAGCCATTTTTTCTACTCCTGGAAGTACAATGAAGGTTAATAACTCTAAATAAACTTCATGTTCCTGTTCCATACCTGATAGTACAGCGCAATACTTCAGTATATTGGAAAGATGATCGGGAATCTCAGTTCCTTCCTGTAATCCCGCATTTTGATACTCCTCTCTTAACTTGGCCATCAATGTCCCGCGCTTGTAGCTTTCACCAAACAAATGAAATCCCACATGCAGTGAACAAATCGGTGATAAATCGAATGTTGACGTGTATAGTTCCTGCAGCTTAACAAGACTTAATTTTTCAATAGACTTTTGGAACAACTGAAGCTGTTCCAATATTGACGGGGAATGCCCAAACCCTCGAACACATTCTTCCAATCTATGAATATCCTGTACGAAAAACTCATTAGGATAATCAACCAATCCGGCATATAGCTCTAAAACCCGCTGCAATGTTTACCACCCCCTCTTTGGTTCGTGACGGAAACCAACGCCAACTTCGCCGCGCCTGCTTAAGGGATCCATCATGTTTTCAAACGGATTTCCATCATGTTCAAATTCCCTTTGGTAAGGAGGGATGACAAATCGATCTTCAAATGTTGGCAGCGATGTTAATTTGTGAATGGCCTCCGCTTCCTTTGGAGACATGCTGGCAGCCGCAAGCGCGGCGCTTACCTTAGCCTCATCATATTCATCAACCTCTTGCGCACGCATGAAAATTCGTACCGCCATTAATTTCTTGTAAACCTCCTCGATTAGAGGTACATTCCCTGCAGAAAACAATCTGGCCATATAACTCATTGGGAGGCGGAAGTTTTCCATATCACCGAACAAGTCATCACCCGCTGTTTCGTACTGTCCATTTTGGGTAAATGCCATGACAGGAAGCAGCGGCGGAATATAGAACAGCATTGGCAGTGTGCGGTATTCCGCATGAAGCGGCAAAGCGATTTTCCATTCTTTCACAAACTTATACACGGGTGACTTCTGAGCGGCTTTAATCCAGTCATCACCAATTCCATTTGCCCTTGCAGCTGCAATGACCTCAGGATCATTAGGGTCCAAAATCAAGTCGCGTTGCTTTTCCACCAATCGCCTATCACTAACCTTAACGGCATCTGGCAATTGATCTGCATCGTATAAGACTACTCCCAAATAACGGATACGGCCTACGCAGGAGTGGAAACAAGCCGGAGCCTGACCGCTCTCCAATCTTGGGTAACACAAAATGCATTTCTCCGACTTGCCGGTATTCCAGTTATAAAATGTTTTTTTATAGGGGCAGGCAGTCACACACATCCGCCACCCGCGGCATTTTTCCTGATCAATTAAGACAACCCCATCTTCACCCCTTTTATAGATGGCTCCACTGGGACATGCCGCCGTGCAGGCAGGATTGGTGCAGTGATTGCAGATTCTTGGGAGATAGAAAAACACCATTTGTTCCAATTCCAATAATTTTGCTCTTTCTTCCTCCGTCAATTCATTTAAATTGATGTCATTTACAGCATATTTTGTTGAACCGCTCAAATCGTCATCCCAGTTTGGGCCGGCTTCAATATCCATCGGTTTTCCTGTAACCATGGATATCGGGCGGGCTGTCGGCTGGTCATCTGCTTCCGCGGCATCAAACAGATCACGGTATTTGTAAGTCCAGGGCGTATAGTAATCATCCATTTCAGGCAGAGAAGGATTATAAAATATATTGGACAATGTCCCAAACTTTCCTTTATGCTTCAATTTCAGTTTGTAAGTGTATTTATCGTATTCCCAGCCTCCCTTATATTTCTCCTGATTCTCCCATTGAGTGGGATAGCCTGTGCCCGGCTTTGTTTCCACATTGTTCCACCACATGTATTCCGTTCCTTTGCGATCCGTCCAATGGTTCTTGCATGCCACCGTACAGGTGTGGCATCCAATACATTTATCAAGATGAAAAACCATCGATACCTGTCTTCTTACATCCATCTATGACACCTCCCAATGGTCATGATTACTTACCACACCAGCTTCTTCAGTTTTTTGACAATCACAAAGGTGTCACGGTTTGGACCAACCGGACCCCAATAGTTAAAGTGGAAAGTAAATTGTCCATAGCCTCCTGCGAGAAACACAGGATTTAATTTCACTCGGGTCAAACTGTTATGGCCTCCGCCTCGGCGGTTGCCTCTTTCCTGCGATTTCGGCACGGAAATCGTCCGCTCCGGCGAATGATACACAATGCAGGTTCCCCGCTGAACACGGGCGCTGACGACTGCCCGCGTTACAAAAACACCATTGTCATTTAACACTTCCACCCAATCGTTGTCCTCAATTCCTAATTCCTGCGCATCTTTGTCATTGAGCCAGCATGGCTCGATTCCTCTTGATAACGTCAACATGCGGTGATTATCCGAATAAGTTGAGTGGATATGCCACTTTCCATGAGGTGTTAAATAGTTTAAAATCATCCCATTTTCATCAATCCCTGTTTTGAGAAGATCTCCAGTTTTGCGATAATTCAGTTTCGCCTTGTATGTCGGCAGATGCTCACCGAAATCAATGTACCAAGGGTGGTCCATATAAAAATGCTGCCTGCCTGTCAAAGTCCTCCACGGCACCAGACGTTCCACATTCAAGCTATAAGCTGCATATGCACGGCCATTATCCATCAGTCCCGACCAGCAAGGGCTGTTCAACAATCTTCTTGGCTGTTTCTGCAATTCCTGGAAGGTTAAACGCTGACTTCTGCTTCCCTCTGCTAAATCCGTTAACGGAAGCCCTACTTTCTTTTCTTCATGCTTAAATCCGCGGTATGCCAATTCTCCGTTGGTTTCCGGAGCCAAATGAAGCAGCAGGTTGGCGGCGTCCACCGCTTCGCTTAAAGAAGGATATGTTTCTCCCCCCCACTCTTCAACAGGGGCGTTTTCTATCAATTCATCATAGAAATCGGCAATCTCAATCTGCGCTCCGTGTGCGCCAACTCCGTTTTTCTTGGCAAGCGGGCCAAAAGAAACAAAGCGGTTATATAAGTTTTTATAATCCCGTTCCACCACAACAAGTTTGGCCATCGTTTTTCCTGGTATCGGCTCACATTCACCCAATCCCCAATCCTTTATTTCCATCTGTGCCAATTCATCCGGCGTGTCATGCTGCAGTGGAACTGCGACAATATCCTTCACCGGCTCAGGGAAATGGGTCTTTGCCATTTCACTCACCACTTTGGCCAGCTGTTTAAATATTTCCCAATCGCTTTTGGATTCCCAGCAAGGTGAAACGGCCTCTCCCAGGGGATGAATATATGAATGCATATCTGTCGTGTTCAAGTCATTTTTTTCATACCAGGTTGCCGTTGGCAGTACAATATCTGAATACAAAGCGGATGTATCCATCCTGAAGTTAATGTCGACAATCAAGTCCATTTTCCCTTCAGCTGCTTCCCGCTGCCATTCCAGTTCATGAACATTGCCATTCACTTGCTCTTCTGC
This sequence comes from uncultured Neobacillus sp., assembly GCA_964400595.1. Taxonomy (GTDB): domain Bacteria; phylum Bacillota; class Bacilli; order Bacillales; family Cytobacillaceae; genus Neobacillus. The sequence goes on from CAYNUT010000016.1 coordinate 10,140, forward strand.
TATGGCATTTGTATGTGTGCCTAGATAATGTTTAAGGAAATATTCATGTCCCTTGGCGCTGGCCATTAAGGCATTTCCCCGCCAAATAAACCATAGCCTCGGCCAATTTTCCGGAGCATCCGGATCTTCCACCGCCAAGCGGAGCTTTCTTTCTTTCAATTGTTTTGTGACATATTCCACAATCTGTTGGTCGCTTTGGGCTCCTGATTCCACTGCTTCCTGAACCAGCTTCAAGGTATTTTTATCAAATTGCGGAAAAAACGGCATCCAGCCCATGCGAACCGATTTGACAATTAAATCGGCCGTATGTCCTTTTGCATATTTGGCATCACCCGGCACATTGGCATATTCAGAAAATTCCTTGTCATACCGCCACTGGTCACTGTTAATATAATGCCATATCGGTCCCTGCTGCAGGCGGGGCGGCTTGACCCAATCAGACCCCATCGCAAGTGTGCTCCATGGGGCGACCAATGCCAGCTTTTCCTGGCCCACATAGTGATTCATGCCGCCTCCATTAACACCGCAGCAGCCGCAAAAGAGCAATGCCGAGATGGGGGCTCGGTAGGACAAATTGTTGTTGTACCAATGGTTAATTCCTGCGCCAATAATCACCATCGATTTCCCCTTGGTTACTTCCGCATTGTGGGCAAACTCCCGGGCAAATTGAATCAGTGTTTCCCTGCCAATTCCTGTATAACTTTCCTGCCAGGCCGGTGTATAAGGGGCGGGGTCATCATAATCGGCAGGATAATCTCCGTATAATCCTCGGCCAACTCCATATTGTGCCATTAACAGATCAAATACGGTGGCCACTGGAATTCGTTCCCCTGTTTCTTTTTCGATATAACGAACAGGAACGCCAAGGTATAATGCTTTTCCTTCCGCAAACGCATCGAATTTTACTTGCAAAACCTCATCTGAATCATCAATAAAAGACAGCTGCGGATCAATCACGGAATCGTCCAGAGGATCCTGCATTTGCAGATTCCATTTCCCTTGTTCCTGCCCCCAGCGAAAACCAATGCTGCCCTTGGGCATTCTTGGTTCTCCATTTTGCTTGTCATAAACCACGAATTTCCACTGATTATTTTCTACATCCTGGTATCGTTTTAAGTCGCCGGCACGGACCATTTGGTTCGGTGCAAAGGTGTCTTTTCCATTTTTCTTCTCCTTTTGCGAAACCAGTTCAATGAGAAAAGGTGTATCTGTATATTTCTTTAAATAGTCTGTAAAATAAGGCACCTGCCGGTTGGCATGGAATTCAGTTAGAATAACATGGTTTACCGCCATCCAAAATGCTGTGTCCTGACCTGCTTTTATAGGCAGCCACTGATCTGAAAATTTGGCAACCTGGCTAAAGTCAGGTGATAGGACAACAAACTTGGCTCCTTTATGCCGTGCCTCTGCAATAAAGTGAACGTCAGGTGTTCTCGTCATATTCAGGTTGGAACCCATGGAAACGATAAACTTGGAGTTATACCAGTCAGCGCTTTCAGCAACATCCGTTTGTTCTCCCCATACTTCCGGAAATGCATTTGGCAAATCACAATACCAGTCATAAAAGCTTAAATTGATGCCGCCAAATAGCTGGAGAAATCTTGAACCTGCTGCATAACTTAGATAAGACATGGCAGGTATGGGAGAAAAACCGACCACCCTGTCCGGGCCGTATTTTTTTAATGTGTAAATATTAGCGGCTGCAATCACTTCAAGAACTTCATCCCAGCTTGAACGGCGGAAGCCGCCTTTTCCCCTAGCCTTTTGGAAACGTTTTCTTTTTTCGGCATTTTCAACAATGGAAGCCCATGCATCTACCGGATCTTGATATTCATCCTTGGCTTTTTTCCACAAATCCATTAACGCTCCCCGGAAATAAGGATACTTCACACGCAACGGACTGTATAAATACCAGGAAAAGGATATTCCTCTTTGACAACCTCTAGGCTCATAAGAAGGCAGGCAGCTTTCCAGTTTGGGATAATCAGTTGCCTGCATTTCCCAAGTCACGATACCTTCCTTTACATGAATATTCCATGAGCAGCTACCCGTACAGTTCACACCATGCGTGCTGCGGACAATCTTATCATGCTGCCAGCGATTTCGATAGAACTCTTCCCATTTTCGAGAATCAGGAGAAATTAAGTCTTTTATCCAAGCCATCGGTATATTCCCTCCTATATATTTTTACGAACCCCTCTTAATCTTCCGCGCCCAACAACAGCCATAATCGCAAATAAAATCAAGGCGCCGAGAAATCCATACAATGCAAAGGTTGAAGCAGTTAACTGTTTCGATACACCCTGGGGAGATTGTGCATCGTTAGAAGCTCCCGTACCTTGAGCAGATTGAGTTTCAAGATACGTAACAATAGCAGTTATTTCAGCATCGCTTAAATTGACTTTCGGCATGACCATCCCATATTCATCTACTAATTTAGTAACGGTTTGATCCCCGGAATCCACCAATGCCTTCGGGTCTCGAATCATCTTATTCAACCATTCTTTATCCCTTATTTTCGCTACACCCTTTAAGTCGGGGCCGACTCCATTTCCGCCGCCGATGCTATGGCATGATATACAATTGGCCTGGAACAACTTTTCTCCTTCCCCGCCCCCTTCGGCAAACTTTATGCTGCCATTTGAAACCACCATACTAAACCCGAATACTAACAGGCCGAACACAGTAACAATCACATATCGTTTCACTCTGGCTTGCACATTTTCCCACCTCGCATCATTTTTTGCAGCAATTTAATAGAAAAACAATCGTCTCCTAACTCCTTCTTGTTCCATTCATTTTAAAATAATCCATAATTAATACAGTCTTAAACTTTTCTGCAGCCTCTGTAAAAAAGCGGGTCACATCTTCACCAGGATGTGTTGCCTGTTCAAACGAGAAACATTTTGTCATAACTTGAGAAAAATCAGGAGGGAAGCTTAAAATGACATCTAATCCATTTTCGCTTTTGACTAGCACGGCTTGAACATCATAAGGGTAGACATGATATTTTGAAAATGTTTCAATCATTCTTTTATTTAATGCTGCTGCCGCTAACCAAAGTAATTTTTTCTCTGCCATTCCATTCACCTCATCCAAAAGTATCTATTCACATTGGAATCTAATTCATCTTCAAGTGAAATTTACCTGTTTTCCTGCCTTACTTTTCTCCAAACGATTCCTAAGGTAAAAAGCTGAAGTTCCTGCATGCTATTCAGCTTTTTGTTTACCTATATCGCTGAATAGCCCAATATAATATTTGACTTCCCCAGCATCATTTTTCACTTCACTAATCGTCAGCCATTCTAAATAAATCTCCCCATTTTTTCTTTTATTCCATATTTCTCCTTGCCAATAGCCCTGTTTACGAATGGATTCCCACATTCTTTGATAGAATCTTTTGTCATGCCTTCCAGACTGTAAAATATTAGGGTTCTTCCCTATCACATCTTCTGCTTGATAACCGGTAACCCTTGTAAATGCATGGTTCACCTTCTCTATTACGCCTTGTGTATTGGCCACCACCAAACTCTGTCCTGCATGTTCCAAAATCCTTGTTTGCAAACCTAATTTTTCAAGATAATACATCCAAACGACAATGACAAAACTTGCAATTGAGAACATGGCAAGCAGCATAAAACCTATGGAATATTGCCCAGTGATATTTAATACCATTGAGAGGATGAGCGGCGGAAAAAATCCTCCGAGGCCCCCCATAGATGATACAATCCCGTTCACAACTCCTGCCTGATTTAAAAAATAATAGGGCACCAATTTAAAGATGGTTCCATTTCCTATCCCGGCGCAGGCTGCAACAGCTAAACAGCCAATTGTGTAAAAAGTAATCGACGGAGAAAAAGATAGTAATACCCCCGAGACGGTCAATCCTCCAAAGACATAGAATAAAATTTTAAAAGGATTAAATTTATCCGCAAGCCACCCGCCAATCGGACGAAGCAGTGTTGCTATTGTAATAAAGCCAGCCGTTCTTATCCCAGCATCAACCGTTGTTAACTTGAAATTTGTCACTAAAAAATTAGGAAGATACACCGTGAAGGCGACAAATGAACCAAAGGTAATAAAATAGAATAAGCTTAAAAACCAAAGCTTTTCATTCTTATAGACTCTTTTGATTTGACCTGTTAGGGGCGCCTTAACCTTTTGCTCATGCCGATTGCCAAAAAGGAAGTTTAGTAAGGCAAACAAAATAACGGGAACCAATAATAATCGAATTGTATTTTGCCAGCCCATGGAATTTGCCAGAACGGGAGCAGTGAAGGCAGTAATAGCCGTTCCAATATTCCCTGTTCCGTAGATTCCATTGACATATCCGTGACGTTCCTTTGGATAATATTTAGGTAATGATGTAACTCCTATCGAAAAGACAGCCCCGCCCATCCCTAGCAGGAATCCGCCAATGATTAAATCCGCGAATGAATTGGCGGCACTTAAATAGAAGACTGGAAAAATCAAGATGAGAAAACTGATAAAAAACATGATTCTTGCCCCAAACCGGTTGGTCCAATACCCCAAAAGAATCCGCATAAGGGAACCTAAAATAACCGGTACTGCAGTTGCCAAGGCAATTTGATTCGCGGTAAGGGAAATATCCATTTTGATTTTTGGCATTAAAGATGAAATAATGACCCAACACATAAACCCGACCACAAAACTTGAGGTTTGCAGAGTTAACTGCCATTTTGCTGAACGCATTGCTCATTTACCCCTTTCATATAAATGAAAATTCATCCATGAGCCGAAGATCCAAAATCATCTCTATTCAACATTTCCGTACCAATGCTGCCAAAACTAAAACGTTTGAAAGAAGGGAATCGAGGTAAAAAGAGGAAGTAATCCAATGCTGCATGGAAGAAATTTCATAATAAGCATACATGAAAAAAAATCCCTTATCCGTTATTGAAATCACACTTTTCAGACTTTTTTAAAAATAAGTAAAAAATGCCTATAGTCCAGACCTTTGAACTATAGGCAACTTTTTGGATTATTAAACTCCGGACTTATTCATTCGGTCCGAAAACGCGGTCATGGATGTCCGGTGCCTGACGCTTTGCAACTCTTTTTTCTAATGTTTCTCTCATGCCCGGTGCCAAAAGTTCACATTGGGCAAGCCCCCGCATGGCTTCAAAGTCCTGTTCCTTGCCATGGAGGATTTGATTGCATTTTGCGATAGTCCATTGCGGATACGGCCGTTCGATTAATGTGAAAGGCTGGCCGGCTTCAACGAGTCCCTCTTTTAGGACGCGATAATACCAGCCGGTTTTGCCTGTTTCTTGCAGGTGGAGTGCAAGGGTTTTGATTCTAAAACGGCGTGCCGGCTTCCAGCAGGGCTGTCGTGGCTGTGATACCTGTACCACCGCCTCGCCAATTTGAAAGGTATCGCCAATTGAAATCATTTCTTCTGTCACATTCTCCATTAGGAAATTCTCGCCCATTCCACCTGCTGTAATGTTGGTAAAGCCATGTTCTTTTTGCCAGTAGGTATAGTGATCAAACGAGTAGGCAAACACGGCTTTTTCCGGTCCGCCATGATGTTCCTGAGATGCCTGCCCGTCACCTGCTAAACCAGTTTTTCCGGCCCGGATTGGGCCTTCCACCGGCTCTTTAAAAATTGCACTGGTCCACTCCCGATCCATCGGATTGGCAGCACCCTTTTCACCAACTGTTTTCGGCTGGCCGACGAATACTTTTTTCAGGTTAAAACTCATTTCAATTCCCCCTGAATTAAATAATTTTTAAGCGTCACAATCGCTTCCATTACTTCTTTGACATTTTCTTTGTCGTTCATGTGGTTTCTTGCATGCAGCAGGACGGGCCTGATCGATTCCACCGACCGCCCAAATTCGTACATCCAGTCATACCTTGGCACCATCCAGGTGTGAAAATGATGGGTAGTATCCTCATTGTAAAAATAATAGACATGCTCAATTCCCAGCACATCCCGCTGCGCTTTTCTAACTTTGGAGAGAACATTTATGTAATCCAGCTTTTCCTTCTCTGTCAATTCATCAAAGCATTTGATATGGCGCTTTGACGCTAAGATGATTAATCCTTTTATCGGGTAGGCGACATCCTGATGGGCATGGAAATGCTCCGTTTCAATGAGGACGCCCCCATCTGGCTCTACGATTCCGCTCGTTAAAGCACAGCTCAGGCATTCCACCTCAACTGTTTTTCCGTTTGACAACGTTATTTTTCGCACTTAAGAACCCCCTTGTCCCACTTATTTTACCATTATTTTAAAAAACAACTTGATATTCTTTCCCTGTTTGCTGTGTCATATATTGTTATGAAATGAGTACGCCAGCTTTTTCATCCTTGAATAGAAGGCGGGTTGATTGATGAAATACAAAATTCATCGGTGTAATTGCCGGAAGGTTTGGTCGGTGCAAAATAGAAAAACGAAGACAGTGGCCAGCACTGTTCTACTGAACGGGGAATGGTCTGCGGAACTGAAGCCCGAAAGAAAAGGGAATCCTCGAGGATTTGTCATTACTAATAAAAGCCAGGACATTATTCTTAATCCGGCTAGTGAATTGGTAGGGCAGTTTGAATTGGCTGAGGAGCTAATCTATGACAAGAAAAAGGTCGATTTTAATATTTTAAAAGGGAAATATCTCTATTTTGCGGAGGACGGGGCTTGTTATATTTTAAAAAAATTTGAGGGGAGGTGAATTTCAAAATTCCTGTCAAAATGTACTTTAGACCCTTTCTATCGGACTCTTTTACTAATATCGTTGTGAAAATGTCTTATAGACCGGTTCTATGGGACTCTTTTTCAAATATTCCGGCCAAATTGTCTTATAGACCGGTTCTATGGGACTCTTTTTCATTAATCCCGGCCAAAATGTCTTATAGACCGGTTCTATGGGACTCTTTTTCAAATATCCCCGCCAATATGTCTTATAGACCGGTTCTATGGGACTCTTTTTCAAAAATTCCCGGCCAAAATGTCTTATAGACCCGTTCTATGGGACTCTTTTTCAAAAATTCCCGTCAAAATGTCTTATAGACCCGTTCTATGAGACTCTTTTTCTAATATCCCGGCCAAAATGTCTTATAGACCCGTTCTATGGGACTCTTTTTCTAATATCTCGACCAAATTGTCTTATAGACCCGTTCTATGGGACTCTTTTTCTAATATCCCAGCCAAAATGTCCTTTAGACCCTTTCTATGGGACACTTTTTCTAAAATCCCGGCCAAAATGTCCTTTAGACCCTTTCTATGGGACACTTTTTCTAAAATCCCGGCCAAAAATAAAACACCTCTGTTTTTAACAGAGATGCTGTTACTTTAACCAGTGTTCAGGCTTCCGAACAGAGGGTGGCAGTTTCGTATGATGATTGCCTCTAGCCGAGTTCACTTGCGATTGGGTGAGAAAAATGCTTCCTGTAAGATCAGCGCCGCTTAAATCAGCGTCTCTTAAGTCTGCTCCAATCAAATCTGACATCCTCAAATCTGCATTTCTAAGGTCTGCCGCTATCAAAAAAGCGCCTCTTAAGTTAGCGCCTTTAAGGTCTGCGCCTCTTAACTTTGCTCCTAAAAGTTCCAAGCCCCTGCCGATTTTTTTCTTAGGAGCAACTTCCGCACGAACCAGCTCACTTGTGCGCAGCAATAAATCATTCACAACGGCTCTATGTGCCAGGACGTCCAGCTCGATAATCGATTTGGGATCTAAATTGGTGAGCTGTTCTGTTTTTTCAAATACTGCCTGCAATTCCGGATAGATGGGCCTGACAGCTTCTAAATGCAGTGCTTCAAATAAGTAAAGAAGCATTTCATGAAGCTGCTGCATGATTGGAAATACTTCAAACATTTCCTTTGCTAATGCCGGGTCACTCCGCCAATCGTTTCCTTTATAAGTGACCTGGGATACCTTTTGCCCTGCCCCGAAGCATTCATAGGAAACACATCCGCGAAACCCATTATTTCTAAGATTGTTATGGATACTGCAGCGGTAATCTGCCTGCAGGTTTCGACAAGGTGTGCCGCCATCTTTATTAAAGGCAAAATCAGATGATTTGGCATACGGCAATGCAACACAGCACAAACCAAAGCAATTTTGACAATCGGAACTCAAGTTTTTTGAAAAATTCTCGTTTTTCGTTGCTTGCATAGTCAATACTTGCACTTCCTTAATAAGACTTATGAAATTATTTTATGATAGTTTAGCTATTTTTCCTATGAGATTCTTCCAAACCACCAGCTTTAATTTGAATAGTGATTCTGTCAGCTCCACCAAATGATTTAAACAAGGAAACTCTGATTTTTCATATGTATGTGAAATAGCAGTTTTATCTATACTTGGCACCTGTTTGATTTCTACTGGCTTTTCAGGTGTTTCGGGTTGTTTTTCAACCTGGGCGCTTTCCCCCAGAAGTTCCCCGCCTGACATAGATTTTATCGCCTCTGATATAATCATCGTCAATTCATCTCTCGTAAACTTCCTTATTGATATCCAGCCCCGCGAATCCACCTTGTAACCATTATGTTTAATTGTTTCCTCTGTCATGTATTTGCCGATGACATACCCATTGCCGCTTGGATGTAATTGAGTTGCAAGGACCTGCCCCTTCTGCCTGCTTTCCGGATAGACAAAATTGACTCTGCCGTTGCTGATTTTCTTTTCCTTCAGTTTAAATGAATGGAAAGCCGCTTTCTTCTCCTCAAACGATAACACACCAATCCTCCCCTTCCCCCTCCAAAAAGTTTAAATTTTCCAATATTACCTTTATTATAACAAAACTTTAAGAGAATGCAGGTTATATGCTGTTTTCCCTACTCCAATAGAAAAAGGGTGTCAGGCACCCAGCAACTATTATATTCCTGTGCCATGCTGCGGCTCCGGTTTTATTATACATGGGCTATTTTTGTCAATTTAAAGAAATGCACGTTTCATATTGGATAATTGTGACATTAATCATTACCATTGGTTCTATATACCTATATATTTGGAAGAGTAAACATCATGATGAAACTAGATTTTAATATTCTTATATAATTTTCCAACGTAAAATTTATCAAATAAGACACCAAAAGGAGAGCATTAAGAATGTTTAAAAATTTGTCGATGAATTTGAAACAAATGGGGAGTTACATCATTATTATCCTATTCTTTATCGTAATCACGGACGTTTCATATAATAATGTTAACCACCTTCGGGATCAAACAATTCATATCGGGAAAACTGATGTACCCAAGATTGTATTAGTAGGCAAGTTGAAAGAAGAATTATCCCGAGTCAATCAAAATACAGCCAAGCACGCTTTTATTCGTAATATAGATGAAAAAACCAATCTTGAAAAACTAATTAATGAAGACATTTCAAGAATAAAAAACAATATAGAAGAATTAAAAGAAATAGAATATACCGGGGAAAATAAAAAATTACAAACTGACTTCCATAATAAGCTGGAGGAATACAGCTTAATGCTTCCCTCATTCTTTGAAGAATCTAGAAAAAACAACTATGACACTATTCAGCCCCAGTTAGAGAAATTAAGTAATATGAGTGCCCAAAATGAACAATTGCTCGAAAAACTTTATAAATTGGCTCAGGAAGATACCGAAGTTACTATTGATAATTCCTATCGAGATTCTAATAGATTCAATTATGAAATATTAATCCTTTCGGTTATTGCTTCTCTTTTTAGCTCATTAATTGCCTTTCTTATGACTAGACTTATTTCTCGAATGGTAAGAAGACTTGGAAAAAATGTCGACGATACAACGAACTCTGTTACAGAAATTAAAAAATCTATTGATAAAACGGCAATTAGCTCACAACAATTACATGCTTCAATGAACAAAGCAAATGACTCCGTAAACGAACTTGTAGAGTCCATCCAACTGGTTGCAGGGAATACCAACGTAACTGCTTCTGGGGTAGATGAAATCTCCGCAGCTGTGGAACAAATGAGCGCTTCCATAAGTTTAGTGGCTGGAAGTACGGATACCCTCTCTGCGTCGGCAGAAGAAACTTCTTCTGCGATTCAAGAAATGATGGTTTCTATTGAACAAGTAGCTGGAAATGCTGAGAACGCAAGTGCAGGAGTGGAACAAATCTCTGCAGCGATTGAAGAAATGAATGTGTCCATTAAAGGTGTCAATGAAAATGCAGTTAACTTGACTGATACGGCGGAACAAACTTCAGAAAAGGTCGAAGACATGATTGGTTCAATAAAACAAGTGGCCGATATTGCTCAAAATGTGAATCAGCTCAGCAATACTGTTAATCATGATGCTTTTGAAGGAACAAAATCATTAAATGAAACCCTGTATGGAATGCAAGAAATATCTCAAGTCATTAACAAGGCAAGAGATATCATGCAAAACCTTGGAAAAAGTTCTGAAGAAATTGGCAGCATTATCGAGGTCATTAACGATATTGCCGAGCAAACCAATCTTTTATCCCTCAATGCAGCTATTGAAGCAGCGCGGGCTGGGGAACACGGAAAAGGTTTTGCCGTTGTAGCTGATGAAGTGCGAAAGCTGGCTGAACGTTCTGCCAAAGCAACGAAAGAAATTGCTCTGCTAATCAAAGGAATTCAGGCTGAAACTGCTGTTGCAGTAACCTCCATCAACGAAGGCGCCCATAAAGTTACTGTTGGAAATCAATTAGCAGACAAAACCAATCAAGCGATTAAGAAAATTTCTGAAGGTATTGCGCAAGTAACTGAGGAAATGCAGCGAATTGCAAAAGCAACGGATGATCAAAGGAAAGATAGTGAATTCATCACCGAAGCGGTTGAGAATGTTACAAAGCAAGCAATGGAAATGACCCAAGCAACAAAGGAACAAGTCGTTACAGCAGAAGAAGTAGTTAAGGAGATTCTGAATACCAAAGGTCAGGTGCAGCAAATTTCGTTTGCCACAGCTGAGCAGGCGAAAGGCAGCCGCTCCATCGTTGAGGCTGTGGGAAATGTTACAAATCAGTCAAGTGCTGTGACAAATGCGACGAAAGAGCAAGTATTTACTTCTGAAGAAATCGTCCGCAATATCAACCGAATTAAAGAAATGGTCCAACAAATGCTGGTTGCAACCAATGACCAAGCAAGATACGGTCAGGAAATTGCTTTAGAGGTTGGAAATGTCCAGAAACAAACGGTCGAGCTTGAGACAAGTATTGAAACCCAAACAAAAGAAGTTGAAGATGTCGCCAATGCCATCGATGGGGTAAGTAATCAAGTTAAGGAATTAAAATAATCAAAACGAAACCACCTTTTTGAAAAAATGGTTTCGTTGATTTCAATTAAAATCCCCTATGTCTGTGACAGGTTATTTTGCTTTTTTCTTTAATTCTTCTGCTGCAGAAGAAATAATAGCAAAAGAGTTGGTTAATTCCTGAATACTCTTTGCGTGCTCTTCCATCATGGAAGCTATATCTTGAATGGAGCGGTTATTCTGATTAGCCGCTTCTTTTACTTTTTCAAGAAAATTGATAATATTAACTGCTGATTCCTTACTTTGGTCAGCCATTCTTCTAATCTCATTTGCTACTACAGTGAAGCCCTTCCCATATTCCCCGGCTCTAACTGCTTCTATGGATGCATTAAGCCCTAATATATTAGATTGAGTCGCTATGTATTGAATAGACTCAATAACTTCATACACACTTTCAACTGTTTTTGAAATCATTTCAGAATCACTTGTCATTATTTGAACCTTGTCAGCAATTACATTGGAAACGGTTACAACTTCTTCAGTAGTAGCATTTAACTGTTCTGCTGTTGCCGCCAATTCCGAAGACATCGTGCGTAATGAGTCTATTTTTTCAGTTGAAGTAGATGTCATCAACAAACCGACTACTTTATTTTGATCAATAACAGGATTAACTGTTAGAGTAAATGGAAACCCAAAGCGTTCCGGCCCCACCACCATACGAGAGATTTCCCCGGTTTTGAGCGATTTTTCCATAAGAGGATTGGAAATTTCTTTTATCGGTGTACCAACAGGAATATGAGTAGTATCAAATTCTGCCCGTAAATGGAATAAATACTGTTCTGTGTCGGTTACAACAATCGTTGTTGGGTCAGTAAAAGACTTTTGAATTAAATGTGCATTATTGATAATCTCTTGAAGCTTTTGTGACATTAGCACTCACCTTTTCTTTCATTCCACTAGTTTATAAGTTATTATAAAACAGTTTGACATTAATTTGAGTTATTATATCACAAAAATAACAAAATATTAATTAAATATTATTTCAACAACGTGAAGAAGTGCAAAAGGAGGCTCAGTCCCCTTAATTGCCCTATGAGGACTGATTCCCTAGTCCAACCGGGTTTCAGTCCCCCTGAACACCTGTAAAAACTTTATCTCTCAGAAGTTATTTAGCCCTTAAGGTATCCCGGTCTGCTGCTTCTGGCGGTTTTTCCATCCAGCCGTTTTCAATCATTATTTTTGCGCCTTCTTCTACAAACAAGGTCACATTCATTAAAGTTCTCGTATACATGAACCCAATATCATGTCTGCCATTAACGGCCAGCGAATTCCCAAATGTCCTGATTTTCATTGAAAACATATCCACCTTATGAAATAACATTATTTTATCCGAGAAGGGAGAAAAGGTAGAAGTTGTAACCAAATGGTCAAGGAATGAGGGCGAAGGCAAATTTTCATTATAAAGCTTCTCCATATATTGCTCAGAAGCCTTATGAGTGATTTCTTTGCCTTTCTGAAACAATTTACGGATATTTTCCTGTTTTGCCACTTGGCCAAAACCTAGAATCAACGCTTCGCTGGTTGCATTATTTTCAATATTATCGTATAGATGGGCAATTTCTAATGCATGCAATGGGCGGACCTGTCCAAAGAACCCATTTAAAAAATCTTTTTGAACAAACTCAACCTTTTCAGGTATCGGAATTTCAGGCGGCTTCATGATGAATCCTTTTTCCTTTAATACCCCTTTGATTTGTTCCAGAAGCGTAATGGCCGTTTTCATACAATAGTGATAAAATTCCTTTACATCCTCACGAAAAACTAGCGGCATCGCCACGCTATAAATACTCAGCCCCGCTTTTAACGCATATTTTAAATAGTGAACATAGAATTGGTCTTCAAATAACCTTGGGGCACCAAGATTCACATCTTCATCGGTAAAGCCTATTGGAATAGGAATGTTCTCTTTATTAAAAATCTCCTCGATTCTTCCCGTAAATTCCTTGCTGAAATTCAACCCATTCTCAAGCAATTTTTTAATATCTTCGTCGTCGACATGCTGACGAAAATAACTTAAAATACGAGTGGACATATTGTTTCCCATGTAGGTTGCCCAAAGCTTCCCCATTTCTGCAGCTGTTAACTTTTCACTGGAGTCTGATTTTTTAGACCTAATTTTCATTGGTTTAATTGTTGACATAGATAATCCCCTTAAACCTTATTATTTCTAATAGTTTTTTCCACTTTTAAAAATTTACTCCACTTTTTTTCATAAAAAAAGACTCAGTTCAGTAACTGAGTCCAAAAACACATTCAGTAGATTTTCGATAGAATTAACATTCAGTTAATAGTTTGTTAATATTTCCACTATATACTAAAAGCAGTGGGGATAGCATGCGTGGCTATCATAGTATTTGGCGAAGGCGGAGCCAATACTCGTATTATTTGGTAACAGCAGCTGAAACCTTTACTCGATTTTTAACAAGCCTCGGTAACACAAGAAGATAATAGGTTCCCACAAGCAGCAGCAGGAGCCCAATGGCAAAATAAATCGTATCCACCTTGACAAAGGCCGGAAAGACAACCGCAACGATTCCAAGGGAAATAGAGTGGGCGAGCATCATCAACGGGTCAACCCAGCCGGACACCCTGCCCATGACCTTGGGATCCACTAACTCGTTCATCCAGCCTGACAGCGCCACATTGACAGGCGCCAAAATCACACCCGTAACAAAAACAACGGCCAAGTAGAGCCAGACATTTTCCATTGCCCCCAAAACAATAGTTAAAACACCCGTAAGAAGAATTCCAGCGATTAGAACCCTGTGGACTTTAAATAGCTGAACGAGTTTAGGGCCAACGCCGCTGCCAACCACAAAGCCGACTCCGAGAAAAATAGAAAACAACGAAGCATACTGCTCATAATGGTCAGGTGCCAGTTTATATTTCATTGTAAAAAGCGGCAGCACCGCAAAACCGCCATTAATAAGACCAAAGACAAAGAACCCGGATACAATTGATTTTAAAAGTTTGAAATTGAGAATATATGTAAGTCCATCCTTAAAGTCAGCTAAAACAGTGGATAATTTAATATCCCTTATGTGTGTTTTTCCATTGGGCAGCCTGGTTTCCAGTGACACGGCACAGCTGCTGATTAAGATACCGGATACGATAAAGCTCACACCATCAACAATCACTGAGCCGATGATGCCAATTAAGTGATAGGACAGAGCACCCAGCCCCATGCCAAACAGCATAAACAAGCCCATTACTGTTTGATTGAGCCCAGAGGCCTGCATATACTGCTCCTTGTCTAGGATCCCCTGAATCATACTCATTTCCGCCGGTGCGAAAAATTTCGATACCGCACTGCGCACAAATAACAGCACAAAAACGAGCCAAAGGATCTTAAGGTAAACGGCTGCTAAAATCAGGACTGTTAAGCCTGCGCGTATCCAGTCGGAGTTGACCGCAATTTTTTTCCTGTCCAGCCTGTCTGCAGCTACCCCGACCAAAAAGAAAACAAATAAAATAGGCAGCGAATACATTAATTCGGCAATCGTTGCATAAAAGGGTTTCTTGCTATAATGTTCTAATAAATAAAAGGCAAAAGCCACATTGCCAATCGTCGACCCCATCTGTGAAGCAAATGAGGCCAAAAATATTTTGGTAAACAGCCTATTTTTAAATATCCCCATTGGTTTTCTCCCTAATAGCATAATGTTGAATTAATTCAGTTAATAATTGCTCCAATCGGGTGAACTTGAATCCTAATGATTGGACACGGCTTGTATCAACGGACCACGAGCCGGGGAGATTATATGGCGACGGATCTCCATTCTGCTGCAAAATAGCCTTGGTTTCGGTTAAATTTTCAATCAACGTTACCAATTCTCTTACACTTATGTCCCCTTTCGAGCCGGGATTAATGGCTCCATGAAAGTCAGATTTGGCCATACTGAGTAAAAACTGGGCTGCTTCCGCTGAGTCAATAAAACTATATCTAAAGTCTGGATTCTCAATGAACATCCCTTGCTGATTTTCCACATGATCGACAAGAAATTTTAAACGGTTTGTATAATCATCTTTCCCGACGATAATTGGAAAACGGACCGCAGCAACAGGAATTTCGGCCTGCTGAAAAAGAATGGCCTCAGCCGCGCGCTTTGCTTCCTGGTACCCCGTATAACCTATGTACTTGCCTCTTTTTTTCAACACAGGGCTAAATTCTTGAGGATTAAAATGTTCTTCTTTATGATTCGTACCGAAATCATACACCGCCTGGCTGGAAGTAAAGATGTATTTTTTTATTTTTCCTTCTAATGACTTAAGGGTATCCAAGGCTTCCTGAGATGAATAGCACGTTTGATCAAAAACAACATCCCATTTTTTATCCTGGAATGCCTGTTTTAGTGAATCCGCATCTTCCCTGCTGATTTTCAATCTTGAGACCTGTTCACCAAAGGAATCGGGTGTCATTCCCCTTGTTGCAATTGTGACCTCAACACCTTCATCCAATAGTAATTGAACTAGCCTTTTTCCAACAAACATAGTTCCCCCTAGGATTAACGCAGTTTGCATCGAACTTCTCCCCTTTATTTTTTCGTCAGCTCAATATGCCGGGCTTTGGCTTGACCAGGCCATGATTCCTTGATGCCGCCGTCTACCCAAACCACAATCTCCTGCCTTGACTCATAATTCTCGATTTGATCATCTTCCGGCAAGGTAACCCAAACGGGCCCTTTATCCTTATCGTCTATCAAAACTCGCTTTCCCCCATGGTCAATCTCCGTGATACCTCCTTTTAAATCATGTGCCCCTTTAATAGCATTTTTCTCAGCATTACATCCCACTAACGTTAAAAACATGATGAGCAATAAAATGCAATTCTTTTTCAAAAGGATCACTCCCCCTTGGTGTCAGGCATCTGCACTTTTGACTTTCACCACTTTTTGAAGCACTGGATAGAAAAAATATCCCATGTATACCCCAAGCAAATTTAAGATTAGATCATCAATATCCATGCTGCCCCGTCTTGTCAGATGCTGGGTAATTTCAATCAGCAGAATGCCAGCGCAAGGAATGAAAAATAACCGGCGCCTTGTTAACATCAGAATCACCACACCATAGGGTACAAACAGCAATACATTCGCAGCCAGATTATAAAAAGCAACTAGGAAACTCCCATTCCCGGAAAGGAAGCTTGCAATAGTTTTTAATGGGATGTAATTACTTTGTTGATAGGTTTGGTTCGCCGGACGGAAAAATAGCAGCACCATAAGCCCCAAGCTGTAAATAAACATACTGCTTTTTATGATCCATTTTGAAATATGGATGGTTTCTTTGCGAAAGTAGTAAACCACGAAAAACACGAATAATGTTATACAAATCCAAACGACTCCGAGAACGACCGGGTGAAGATAAGGTAGGAGCTGCAGCCATATCGGCAATAAAGCTATAAAGAGGAGCTGGGATAAACCTAAAGACAGCCATATCGAGCGGTTTTTCATTTTTTCAAGTGATGTCATATAAATAAAAACCTCCGATTTGAACCCATGAATGATACTC
>CAYNUT010000016.1:26990-46070 GCA_964400595.1 uncultured Neobacillus sp.
TTTTTCCCCGCTTTTCATTTTGACATTGTTTAAAACTATTCTTCATCACGCTTGAAAATTCCTTTCAGACCTTATTTTATCTGCGAGAAAACCGGATATATCTGCGATGAAACCAACTATATCTGCGAGAAATACGGATATATCTGCGATGAAACCATTCTCCACTTACCTACACATTAAATCGATACCCGGCGCCCCAAATAGTTTCGATATATTGCGGGTTGGATGGATCTTTTTCAATTTTTTTCCTGATTTTTTGAATGTGGACGGACACTGTAGCCGTATCCCCAAAGTGGTCTTCCTTCCAGATTGTCATAAAGAGATGATCTTTGCTAAAAACAATATTAGGATGTGACATGAGAAAGACAAGCAAGGCATATTCTTTCGAAGTAAACGTGACTTCCTTTCCATTAACAAAAACTTGATGGGATGCTGTATTAACTTCAAGTCCTTTATGTGACAGAATCTCTATGCCGGCATTTTTCCCCATCAAACGCTCGTAGCGATTAATATGTGATTTGACCCGTGCGACAAGTTCCGCCGGACTAAACGGCTTCGTTAAATAATCATCTGCTCCATATCCCAAGCCTCTGATTTTATCAATATCATCCGTTTTGGCAGAAACGATAATCACCGGAATCTCACTTTTACTGCGGACAGACTTTAAAATTTCGAAGCCATCTTTATTTGGCAGCATCAAATCGACAATCACGACATCATACGTTCCAGAGATTGCATGCTGCAGCCCGAGCAAACCATCCGCGATAATGGTAACATGATAACCATTCAGCTGGAGATAATCACGTTCTAATTCTGCAATATTCTCATCATCTTCAATAATCAAGATTTGCTTCATACATTTTCACCTCTTAAGAATATTGGCAGGATGATAGTAAAGCAGCTCCCCTCGCCTTCTACACTGCAAACACTGATATCGCCGCCATGCGCTTTGACCAGCTCCTTCGCAATCGAAAGCCCAAGACCCGTACTCATCAAATTTTTAGTACGTTCTTTTTCAATCCGATAAAATCGATTAAAAATATAGGGAAGTTTGTCGCTCGGAATTCCCGGCCCGTTATCTTTTATACTCAGCGCAATGACATTCTCCCTTCTAGCTAATTCGCAGTTTAAGGCTAAATCATGTTCATCGCCATATTTTCTTGAGTTACCGATAATATTTTGAACCGCCTGATGAATTCGTTTTCGGTCAATCCTCACAAAACAGTCTTCCTCAAGGTTATTCGTATACGTGAAAGCGAGGTCATTTTCGGCAAAATCAAACGAAAACTCCTCCATTAAATCAGAAGTAAAAGCATGAATCGAAACCTTCTCAAAATGATAATCCAATTTATCCATATCAATTTTTGAAAAAAGAAACAGATCATCGATGAGCTTGTTCATATATTGCGTATTGCTGTAGATGGTTTTAAAATACGTCCCTATTTTATCCTTTGGCACCACGCCATCCAAAATGGCTTCCATATAGCCTTGAATGGAGGTAATCGGCGTTTTGAGGTCATGAGAAATATTCGCAATGAGCAGCTTGCGATTTTCTTCATACTCTTTTTGCATTTCCTCTCCTTTTTTCAATTTCTTTGCCATATTATTAAACGATGCAATCAGTGCCTGAATTTTGTTTCTTGTTGGATGGATAATTTCCGTATCATAGTTTCCCTTTGCGATTTCTTCTACTCCTTCAATCAGCGTATCAATCGGCTGAAGAATTTGCTTTTCCAGCCTTGCTTGAAAAATAAAATGGGCCGCTTCCCTCATGATGGTGAAGACAAGGAGAAGAATGAAAATAATTTTTACTTCAAAAAAATGATATAACAAATAAAAAATACCGATGTTGATAAAAAGTAAAGCGATTCTCAGATAGCGGAATTTTTTTGCATTTCTTCGAAAGCCGGCATGAATTTCCCGAACCTCATGTTCATACGGCATATTGGGATTGTGATGCGGGTGAGGATGGCGTCGGAATCGCCGCTGGTGCCACTCGTTTCTTTTCATAAAATTTCTCCTCGAGATAGTAGTGAAGAGCTTGTATCTGTTGAAAATGCTAGCTTATTTTCAGCTAAAAAGAAAGGAAAAAACAAAAGTGCCTTCATGCAATTTTGTCTTTTCCTATCATCCTATTATTTGAAAATAATTTCTACAGCTGCCTTCATTTCATGTGGGCCATCTTGTTCATAACTTCCATGGATCGTGATAGATGCCTTTTCTATTTCTTTGTCTTTGCTGGCAATAATGTTTACGAGTATTTGCGGCTTCTCCATCATCATAATTTCTTTCATGAGTTTTCCTTTAAGCGGATGATGATGATGCGGCGGACCCTGGAACATCCGATTCTGCTCAAATCTTCCTTGCATTTTTTCTCTAAGCTGTTTTACTTGATCACCAAGCTCTAGTGAAAAAACTAGATTTTCCCCTTGCTCCTCTACTTGCAATTCATTTAACGTGCGAAGAAGGAAAAGGAAGGCATCGGCTTTTTGCTTGAATCCACCGCCATGGCAATGGCTGTGCCCAAAGCCTTCATGATGCCGGAAATGACTGAAGCCTCCATGTCTATGGCAATGGAACCCGCCGCCTTTCGGATTTCTTTTTAATTCGGTCGTGCTTTCATGCTTGCCCTCGTTACCATCGAAATTCCATTCCGATTTCAGCTTGCACTTTGTCGTCCCTTCCCCGCTGCGCTGAAACTCATTTCTAAAATTCCAAACCTGCTGGCCATCTTTTTCTACTTGGGCGCGAAATACTCCCTCGCCTGCTTTTTTCTCTTTCATCACTTTCACTACATCATATACCGCCTTGATTTTATTCATTTCAACTTCCTCCATTCAGCTTTTTTATCTTGCTTACATAGAGGATTGTAGCAACCAATAAAAAAATCAAATGAAAGAAAGTTTAAAAAAAGTATAAAATAATTTAAAAAAAGTGAAAAAAACTTACCTGCCAGCTGTGTTTTTCGCTTGCCGGCTTAACTTTACTGTGATAATCGACGATACGATGACACCAGTAATAAAAGTGGTATGATTAGAGTAAAAATTTTTGAAAAGAGGGTTTTGATGAACGTATTATGGGATTTCGATGGCACGCTTTTTGATACATATCCGGCACTGGTGGAGGGTTTCATGCAGTTAAGCGGGCATGACCTGGATCGGAGCGAGGTTTTGCAGTGGTTAAAAATTGATTCGAAAACAGCCTTTAAACATTATGGAATTGGCGAGGACAAACGAGGAAAATACCAAGAATTACATAATAATTATTCAAGGTTGAACAGCAATCCCTTTGAGCACCTGGAGGATGCATTATCTGCTATTGATCACAATATCATTGTGACACACAGGGATAAGGAATCGACCATTTATCTCCTCGAAAAATTCCAGTTAGCAAAGTACTTTAAAGAAATTGTTTCCGTGGAAGAACAAGGCTTCACCCGAAAACCGCATAGTGCTTCTTATGAATATGTGTTGAAAAACCACCACATTGATTTGGTCGTAGGAGACCGCAGCTTGGATTTAACTCCTGCGAGAAAATTAAGCATTAAAACTGCAGCCTTCCAAAACCGAAGCATTGAGGCGGATTTCCACTTCGACAGCTATGCGGATTTCGTTTCTTTAGTCCTCAACCCGCTCCGTAAAAAACAATAAAGTTCCCTTGGACAATATTTCAGTCCTCATGACGGGTTTATGCGGACTGAAAACTGGCAGAAAATCAAAAAGGAACAATTCCAACAACTGCCGGCAAAGAATTGCTCCATCGCTACAAAATTTTTCAAAAAGAGCCCCAGGAACAGGTTGATGGATTATTTAAGACACATCTTGGCGAACGCTTCACCATCTTAATCAGTACACAAGAACAGATTAACAGCCTAAATCCGGGGCATTCTTTCTTTCACTTATCTAATATGTCTTTTTCGGCATATCTGACACTAAATAAAAGAACTCAACTAATTAGCAAAGCTCTACTATTCTTCCAGCCATTTATACATTTCCAAAATCGTTTTCTCGATATTGCTTTGGCCGTTTAAATAAAACAGCGGTGTTTCGCTGTTACTCAATTCCTTCATGATTTTTTTATAAAAGGCATGGGCAAATACCGTTGTGTTGATGAAGACGGCATCAACACGTTTAATCTTTGATATATCCCGATTCACCTCATCAACATCGACAAATTCCACGTCCGGCAGCCGCTCTTTTAACTTTTGCCGCCAATTCGGCGATCCTCCAAAAATCACAAGCCGCTTAGACTGGATTAGCTCTGTCATCATTTCCAAAGCGGGGGCATGGGCAAAATCCGCATGCTCTTCGCAATAGACAAAACTGCGGAGGGCATTAACCTCATCAGTGTAATCTTCCATACACTCAATCTGCTGTTCCAATTGACGGATTCTTGCTTGGGCGTCACGGAGTTCCTGGTTTAATCCATCGATTTCTTTTTGCTTCCGTTTATTCGTCAGCTGCCATTCAGCCCGGCTGCGTAACAAAGTCGCTTCCTGCTCCATAATCCGAGATTCCTTCGATTTCATTTCCAGATAAAAATCCTGTTTCGACTGATCCAAATACAATTGCTTCGTATCACGGTAAAGAGAGCTCAAGCATTTCAGATACAGGCAGGCAATGAAAAATAAATCCTGCTCGTTTTTCGTAATATAATTATATTTTTTCGCATACAAAAGCTCCATAAATACCATGTCCATATCCGTCTTTGTTAATGGTATCTGCTCCGTTGCATCGAGCTCATGAATTTTTAATGTCTTCAGCCAGCCGCCCAAAGCCCCGATAAACTTTGCAGGCGTGTCCCGAAAAACGAGCTGCTCCGCCTTTTCCGTCACAACATTAGGGTTGGTTTCATAAACTTTTTTCAAATTATCGCTGATCAGGTATTCCAGGAAATACCCCATCGAATCGTAGCTGGATTTTTTCGGAATGTTGTATTCCAGATAAAGCTCATCAATCTCATCACTATGTTGATCCAGTATCTTTTGCGAAAAAATAACCCTTTGTACATTCACCTCATTCATGGAGGTAAATAATATTTCCTGAAATGATTTCCAGGACACGTTTCTAGTATTGAAAGGCTTGTTTTCGCGGACGCACAAGTACCAAAGGACGATATTTTGGTAAATCAGCTCGATTTCCTTTACCGTCTTGCTCTTTTGCCTTTTGGCATAGCTTCGCATAAAATGTTCAAAATCTATTTGGTCATGCTGCTGCAAATATTGATAAACAAATTTGTAGCCTTTTTTTATCAGCTGATCAATCTGGGCAAACTGCTGGTTCTGGCCGCACCATTCCACCATCCCGGCCACTTGCCTGATTTTTTCTTCACTTTTGGTTGTATACATTGAAAAAAGAGGGTTTCCGTTCAATCCGCTCTTTTGATAAGCCTCATAATATTCCCACTCATTTTTCCGGTAGCAATCATCGATATAGGGGTGTAAGTAGATATTACCGCCTAAGGCAATACATAAAAATTGATGCAAAATTTTAGGCTCGTTCGGAAATGTCTCAATCTGTACCGCCATGCGTCTCTTCCCCCTCGCTTCAGACCGCTCCATTTTGATATTTCATTATCCATAATATAAAAGGTATTTTTAGGTCTTACTATGCTTTTTATCACAGGTTTGTTAAGTTTTGTCAAGTTTTATTAAGTTTTGTTGAGTTTTTATCTAATTTAGGCTCCGCTGAAATATCATTTCCTAAATAAAAACCATTCCGCAGTACTCATCTTTCTCATCCCAATCCTAAATAAAATAAGGTATATTAAAATATGAAACAATGAAACTACACTTTTCGTCTAATATAGTGAAATAATTTTTTACGGAAGGAAAAGGGTCTTGAAACTAAAACCGGCAGGACGTTTATTAATTGCATTTTTCCTCGTGGGTATCACAGCACTTGTGTTTGTCTGCGTTCATAATGAAAATAATTCTCTTAGGAATTCAAATCATACTGTTCCATTCCCAACTGAACTCCATCCGATTGTGAAAGAACGAAGCAATCAATTAGTCCAGCAAGCCGCCAAAAAAGGAATTGTGGTGGTGATTACGGATGGTTTCCGCAGTGCAGCAGTTCAGGACCGGCTTTATCAACAAGGCCGGACCACCGCTGGCAATATTGTCACGAATGCAAAAGGAGGCCAGTCCTATCACAATTACGGGCTGGCTATTGATTTCGCGCTAAAAACCCCTTCAGGGGATGTGATTTGGGATCGGCAATTTGACGGAAATAAAAATGGGGTCGCTGATTGGAACGAGGTTGTGAAGATGGCAAAAGCATTAGGGTTCAAATGGGGTGGCGATTGGGCTAAATTTAAAGATTATCCCCATTTACAAATGGACTTTGGCTTGACCATCGCTGATTTACAAAATGGAGAGCGGCCAGCTGAAACATCCTTAACAGCAGAAGGCGAACAGTAATAGTTTAATAAAAATGCATTTCTAATGTGAACAATAACCCGAATAATGGACACTAAATAATAAGTGCCCCTTATTCGGGTTTTCTTATGTCCACAAAAAAGAATGGATATTACTCCATCCTTTTGTTCTTTTCACCTATGTCTACATTTCGCAAATAAAAAACATGTGACTGAAAGTCACCGCCGCGCTCAGCATAATTGCCATTAACACCATTAAACTCAACCGGAAGCTTAAGACCCACTTGCATTAGTTCATCTCCATAATAGACATGATTACTTCCAGCCACGGAATAGGCCGCAGCTTCATTCAACCCCCTAAGACGTAATGTTTGGTGTTTCGGAGAATTTGGGGTTGCTAAAACCTTGTAGTACCCTACCAACGCTTCCGATCGGTCTTGACTAACAACCATCCATGCTGCTTCATTGTTCGAAAATGGGCTCAATAGTCTATAAAATTTGCCATCACGAATTAAGTCCCGGTGGTTTTTATAAAAACCAACCTGCCCTTTAATTTCCTCCCGCTCTTCTTTTGATAGTGTAAGTGGATCTAATTCATATCCAAATGTACCAAAATAAGCAGTATTTGCCCTCGTCAAAAGTGGAGTTGTCCGTAATGTTTGGTGATTTGGGACTGCCGAAACATGAGATCCTATGCTATAAATCGGATAGGCAAATGATGTCCCATATTGAATTTTCAGCCTTTCAATGGCATCCGTATCATCACTTGTCCATGCTTGTGGAGCATAATACATCATTCCTGGATCAAATCTACCTCCCCCGCCAGCACAGGATTCAAAAAGGACATTCGGAAATTCACTGGTTAGCCTTTCGTAAAGACTATATACTCCTAAAATATAGCGATGGAAAAATTCCCCTTGCTGATTTGGAGCTAATTTTTGCGAAAATGCTTCAGTAATATTCCGGTTCATATCCCATTTAATATAAGAAAGATTAGTGCGTTTAATGATATTGGACATTTTTTCATAAAGATAATCGACAATCTCAGGTCTAGAAAAATCTAATACAAGCTGGTTACGTCCAAGTGTACGCTGATGTGGTGTGCCGATTGCCCAATCCGGGTGTTCACGATACAGCTCACTGTTAGGGCTAATCATCTCTGGCTCAAACCAAAGGCCAAATTTCATACCAACATCGGAAATTTTCTTAGCCAAGCTTTCTAACCCATTTGGAAGTTTAGTTAAATCTACATGCCAATCACCAAGTGAGGACGTATCGTCATTCCTTTTTCCAAACCAGCCATCATCTAGGACAAACAATTCAATTCCTAGTTCGCTGGCTGATTTTGCAATTTTTACAAGCTTCTCTTCATTAAAATCAAAGTATGTGGCTTCCCAGTTATTTATTAATATAGGGCGCTTTTCTTTCCTCCATTGAGCCGGGATTAAATTTTCTCGATAGAGGGCATGAAATGCCTGGCTCATCCCATTTAACCCCTGATCCGAATAAACCATCACCACTTCTGGTGTCTGGAAAGTTTCATGCGGCAATAAATTCCACTTGAAGCCGAATGGATGAATCCCAACTGTTAGTCTGGCTGTATCGTAATGGTCCACTTCAACCTGTATGATAAAGTTACTGCTATATACAAAATTAAAGCCAAACACTTCACCTGTATGCTCTGTTGCTTCCACTCTCTTTAAGGCCAAAAATGGATTATGATGATGTGAGCTGGCACCGCGCAGACTTGAAATCGACTGATTTCCCATCTCAAGCTTCCGCTCCTTCACATGCCTTTCCCGGGACCAAGCCCCTGATAAATGAGTAAAAATAAAATCCTTATCAGGAAAGTCGACAGAAGCTCCCATCATTCGATCAATCACTAAATTTTCAGTGCCGTAGTTTTTCAAGGAAGCACTTCTCGTAATCACAGGTTTATCTTGAAAAATAGTATAATTCAAAGTCAGCTCCGCCTGAAGGAACTCATCCTTTAAAAGGATTTGGATGGTACTCGCCTTATCGGTATATGTTGCGGGGAGACCCTCAAGCCGCGGCTTCCCTTCTAGGATTCTAAAAGAATCATATTTAAAATCGGGAACATTTGGTGCATTGTTTTTTCCTACAGAAATCGCAGGTTCCCGAAAATCTGAGCTTCCGTAAGCAGGGTATTCCTGACGCAGCGTTTCCAAACTAAAAGCAGGATCATCCTCATAAACATGACAGCTTGCGGCTGTTGGAAGCTCATACGTTTGCAAATGGGAAAAATCACTTCGATGCCTTAATGCTTTGCCATAATAGAGATGGCCTAAGTGCCCATTTTTCATCACATGAAAAATATAGCTCACCTGACCATTCGTTAAATGAAATTGCTGTTTCTCTAGATTCGTATAAATTAGCACAAAAAACATCACCTTTTCTAAAATTAGCTGCTTAAGTTTTCAACGATGCTTTTCTGTAAACAGTGGAAACTTGTCAAATTCTCTCCCATAGTAACCTTAGGAATTACTAATCAATTTCCTTTTACCTGCTGAAACTTAGCTAAAGAAGAGTCCATGCTGCCAGGACTCTTCTCAAATATTTAAACCCTATGAATCATAAACTCAAATTCCATGTCTTCGTTTGCATGAATGAGGTGTTCATCGTGAACCGGGGCACCCCAGCTGTCGTCTCCGCCAACACCCATCTGCCTTCCGGCCACCGTTACAACGGTATAATGAATATTCGGAAGCTCGTAAACATGGAAGGCATTTTCGAGCTCGAATGCTGTATATGGTGAAAAATTGCATTCAAGTGGCTCTGAAACAGAAGAAATCCTAATTCCCTGACCATCACGGTTTGTTAGACTGGCCCTGCGTACTCCGGTACGATTGCCCGACTCTTGCGGCATGACGTAACCAGATATATTATCTGAAACTTGGTTTTTAAAGAGACCCAGTCTCGCTCCTTTACAGCGATCGGAATAATTCTCTTCCGGCCCCATCGCATACCATTCCAGTTGGTCATAGTCAGCCGGCACCTTGAAGGACACAGCAAAAATCGGCATCTGCGGAAGATTCGCTGCTCCATGATAAACTGATTTAACACGAACGCTTCCATCGGATAAGACAGTGTAACTGATCTTCACTTCCACTTCTGAACTAATGGCTAATTGATAGGTAAAAGTGACGCAAACCTGTTCATCACCTTCCTTCACCTCAACCCCAACACATTTCCGCGCCAGGCTGGCTGCATACCAAAGCCCCGAATGGAAGCCTTGTGAAAAGCCGCGGTCATTATCCGTTGTCGCTCTCCAGAACAATGGTGCAGGAGGTAGGGCAATCATTTCTCTTCCCGCATAGTTAAGGGATATTAAACTCCCAACCTGCTTCGAGAACATGATGGTGAAATCCCGTCCGTGGACACCAATATTGACGTCGCCTTCTGCCACTCTTAAAGTTCCAGGAATTGATGCCAGCTTTTCTGTCCCTTTTACCTGAAAAACGTACTGTCCAAAGGCAATTTCATATCCGGCATCTGCCCAAAGTGTGTTCTCCTTCAATTTAAAGAAGGTATGAATACAATACTCTCCCGAATCCCTAACAATATCAGCAGGCAGCTCAAATTCTGCTCTTCCCTCACTCATAGGCGCAACCGCCATATTAATGATGCCACGAGCCATTTCCTCGCCCTCTCGGAACAGAATGTATTCCAAATCATAACCGGAGGTATCGGTGAAAAGACTGTCGTTTATTACCGTCACGCCAGTTTGATCCACCACCAGCTTGAAGTTCTGATATAAATACTTCACTTCCTGCATCTTTGGAGAGAGTTCTCGATTCGCATAGACGATACCATTTGTACAGAAATAATAATCTGTAGGACGATCGTCAAAATCGCCGCCGTATGCTAAAAATTCCTTGCCATACCGGTCCTTCTTGATAATCGACTGATCGATATAATCCCAAATAAATCCGCCTTGATACATAGGGTATTTCTGCTCTAAATCTGTATATTTGTACATACCGCCTAGTGAATTGCCCATGGCATGCATATACTCGCAGCTAATGTAAGGCTTTTCCGGATCTTCACTTAAATACTTTTCAATATCAGCAGGCTTCGCATACATGCGGCTTTCCATATCGCTTGTTTCGTTATAATCACGTGCGTGGAATACCCCTTCATAATGAACAAGACGACTTGGGTCCGCCTTCTTGAAATATTTAGAAACACTAAGAATAACTTCACCTGCATATGATTCATTACCACATGACCAGATTAGGATGGAAGGATGATTCTTATCCCGCTCGACCATTGAAATAGCCCGGTCCATGACAATATTCTCCCATTCCGGCTTGTTGCCGGGAATGTTCCAGGACGGCTCAACCGCACCCATCTTTTGCCATGACCCATGTGTTTCCAAATTCATTTCATCGATGACATATATGCCATATTCATCGCACAAATCGTACCAATAGCTCTGATTTGGATAATGTGAAGTCCGAACGGCGTTAATATTATGGCGTTTCAGCGTCTTAATATCCCAAAGCATATCTTCCTTTGTAATCGCACGGCCTCTACGGCAATTGAATTCATGACGGTTTACACCCTTAAAAACGATACGTTCACCATTGAGGCGCATAATCTTATCTACAAGCTCAAATCTTCTAAACCCAACCTTTTGAGGAATGACCTCTACTAAACTGCCGGTCTCGTTATAAACGTGAATAAATAGCTTATACAAATATGGATTTTCGGCACTCCATAATTCTGGAGTATCGACTGGAATAGAAAATGTGCATATTCCATCACCTAGGACAGCATCCTTTTTCGCTATTAACTTTCCTTTAGCATCGAACAACTCGGCCACGATTTTTGAAGGGACTGAAGCAGCTGGTAAAAGTTTAAGGTCTGCTTGTAATGTTCCTTGCTTATAAGAGTCGTCCAATTCAGCACGAACATGTGCATCAAAGACATGAATCTCCGGTACCGTATAGAGATAGACATCCCTGAAAATACCAGAAAAGCGCCAGAAATCTTGGTCTTCGAGCCAGCTGCCCGTGCTCCTTTGATAAACCTCAACGGCCAGCTTATTTTCCCCATCTGTAAGAAATGGAGTAAGCTCAAACTCGGCCGGAGTGAAGGAGTCCTCACTGTAGCCCACGAACTCACCGTTTAACCATACATAAAAAGCAGACTCTACGCCTTGAAAGGAAATATATAATGGTTTATTTTTCAAATGTGCTGGAACAGTAAACATTTTCACATAGCTTCCTACGGGATTATGATCCTTTGGAATCTCTGGCGGTCTGATTTCATTATGGCCATCCCATGGGTACATCGTGTTTACATATTGCGGTTTCCCATACCCCTGAAGCTGAATATGCCCTGGCACGGAAATATCTCCCCAGCCTGAGCAATTGAAATCAAGCTGAAAAAATTGTTCCGGACGATTGTCTGGATTAACGCTATAGGTAAATTTCCAATCACCGTTCAATTCATATCGCAACCTCATTGGAGCGGCACTTTTTGCCTCCTCCAACGTCTGGTAATAAACGTGATCAGAATGGGCAGGGAGACGATTAACAGCAAATACAGTTACGTCCGATAGCCATTTAATGCTTGGAATCTTTGTCATACTCTCTTACACATCCTATCTATTTACTTTTTCCAATAGAACTATTTCACGGAGCCCATCATACCTGCAACAAAATGCTTTTGCATGATGAAGAAAATGAGCGCAACTGGAAGAGTTGCAATAACAATGGCTGTCATATTCATTCCAAAGTCGGGTGAGTAGCTTGATCCGAGGTTTGAGATCAGCAGCGGAATTGTCTGCTTCTCAGGTGATTGCAAAATAACAAGAGGCCACAAATAACTATTCCAGCTGGCCATGAACGTAATGATAGCCGCTGCTGCATAGGTTGTTTTCATTGTAGGAACATAAATCCGGAGGAATATACCTAACTCCGATAAGCCATCAATTCTTCCCGCTTCCAGAATTTCCTTTGGAAACATCTTTGTGCTTTGTCTAAAGAAAAAGATAAGAAAAGCGGTTGTCACCGTCGGTAATATGACTGCTGACAGTGTATCAATCCCAATCATCGGCAGTTTTTGAGAAATGCTGCCAAACATTCTAAATAACGGTACCATTAAAGCCGCAAAAGGAATCATCATAGAAAGCAGCAAGAAGTTGAACACAAAGTCCTTAGTCTTACTTCTAAAAATTTCAAATCCATAGCCAGCCAATGAGGCAATCAGCATGCCGAGAATGGTTGTGGTAATCGAGATCTTCGCTGAATTGATTAATGCAGGTACAAGATCAACGGTATCCAGCAGATTGTGAAGGTTTTCGATAAAATGACTGCCCGGCGATAACTTCCCACTCGTCACTTCAACAGATTTATTTGTCGAGCTTACTATCATCCATAGAAATGGAAAGATGGAAACAATGGATGCAATGATAAGGACTGTATAGCTGAATATTCGTTTAAGGTTACTCATTTTTATCACCTGCTACTTTAAACTGAATGATAGAGAAGATGATGATCATAATGACAATGGCATAAGAAACAGTGGCGGCATAGCCAAAATCAGGGGTATATTTAAACGATAAATTGTAAATGTACTGAGAAATCGTCATCGTCGCATTTCCTGGTCCGCCCTTGGTAATATTCATGACTTCATCAAATAGCTGAAGCGTACCAATAGTTGAGGTAATTGAGGTAAATAAAATAATCGGCTTCAACATTGGAATTGTTATTTTGAAAAATTGTTGAACCGGTGACGCACCATCAATTTTTGCTGCTTCATAGATAGATTCATCGACATTTTGCAGAGCTGATAAATAGAATATCATGTTATACCCAGTCCAGCGCCAGGTGATCGCTATAATAATCGCAATTTTTGCCCAAAAAGGATCTGTAAGCCATTGAATAGGCTCCGAAATAAGTGAAACCTTCATTAATATGATATTAAAAAGGCCATCTTGACCAAACAAATATTTGAAGATAACGGAATAGGCAACAAGAGAGGTTACACATGGTAAAAAAATAGCAGTTCGAAAGAATCCCTTTAGTTTTAACGATTTATTATTTAATAAAACAGAAAGAAACAGAGCTAGCAAAATCATTATTGGTACTTGAATGATTAAATAGATCACCGTATTTTTTACTGTAGTGAGGAAGGTCGGATCCTTAAATAAACGCACATAATTATCAAAGCCGGTAAATGTTAGATTCGCACCCGTTCCTGTTTGAAAAGACATCATAAGCGCCTGAATCATTGGGTAGAAATAAAACACACAGATCAACACGGCAGCAACTAGAACAAAGGACCAGCCAATGACAGCGTTTTTTGCTCGAATTTTCCTGCCTGATTTTGCTGTTTGCAGGCTCTGGTTATGGTTTGCTTTAGCTGTTATCACAGTTGTCAACTCCTAACATTGTTAGTAAAAGAAAAGAGCCCCGGAACTTCGCCTGACACATCAGATTGCTCCGTTAAACCGAATGGGAGAAGCCGGCGAAATTCCGAGGCTTATTTTCTTATAAATATTGATTTGATGTGTTCCTTTTAACTCGTTATGTTATTTAATTTGTTCTTCTGCTTGCTTTTGGGCATCTTCTAACACTTTGTCTAGATCTTTACCTTTTAGGTAGTCTTGCATTCCGACTGCTAAAATGTCTTCAATCGCATACGTATGCATCCCATAGTTTACTTGAGGAATCTTCTCTGTCCACTTAGAGAAATCTTCAACCACTTTCTGGCCGCCAAAAAAATCGTCTGCAGCTGTATAAGCTTCTCCATCTGCCGCTGGTTTGTACGTACCGATAGCGCCCATTTCCTTATTTAAGGTTTGATAGAAATCAGCGTTGGAACCGAATGTCTTAGCAAGGAAGTCAACTGCTTTATCTTTGCCTGGTACGTTAAGCACATACCAAGAGCTTCCGCCTAAGTTAGTTGCATTCACAGAACCTTCAATACCGGATTGCTTTGGCATTGGAACAACAGCCCATTTGCCTGATTGTGATGCTTCGGCCTTGATGGAAGGTGTAATCCAGTTACCTGTTGGAACAGTGGCAACATCACCTTTATTAAAGCCTGCTAAAAACTGACTCCAGTCAGAAACAGGTTTCACTAAATTAGCATCTAATAATTCTTTGTATGTTTTGAATGCTTCCTTAAGTGCAGCGTTGTTTGCTAGGTCAGGTGTTGTACCATCCTTCTTCAAATACCAAGAACCGCTTGATTGAATCATCATGCGAATAAAACCTAGATCCTTCGGGTCCTGTGTAAGCATTGGTTTGCCTGTTGCTTCTAGTACTTTTTTTCCAATCTCGATGTACTTGTTCCAATCGATATTTTGTAAATCCTCTACTTTATATCCTGCTTTTTCTAAGTAATCTGTTCGAACGTACAATCCAGCTACCCCTGTATCGAACGGAATTCCATAGTTCTTACCATCTAGGCTGGTTGGACCCATTTTATACTGTGCAAAATCGTCTGCATTAAAAGAATCCGTTAGTTCTTTGAACATGTCCGGATAGGCTTTTAAGAAACTTTGCGCACGATAATCTTCAATTAATACGATGTTCGGTAACCCTTTAGTGGTACCTGAGCTTAGGCTGGTGTTAAGCTTTTGAACGATATCATCTTGGGCATTTTCAACAATCTTGATCTTAAGATCTGGATTTTCTGATTTATAGGCGTCTTTTGCTAGATTCATTGCCTTAATATTAAAATTCGGATCCCATGCCCAAACCGTTATTTCTTTTGTATCTTTTGCCTTGCTGGAAGTATCTTTCTCTTTTGATCCAGAAGAACAGGCAGTTAGCATTAAGATACTAACTAAAAAGAGTGCTAGTATTTTCTTCATTGATATTCCCCCCAAGCATTTTTTAATATTTTTTTGTAAGCGCTATCCAACTTACAAGTATTATGTTATCACCTGCCGGGGCGTAACAGTTAGGAGGATATTTTTAATTGATTGTAATATTTTTATAAGATGAATACGCTTCCAATTGTTTGATTTGGATTATTTTTAGATTTTGTGAAAATTTTTATATATTCTTATTTGGAAGTTCGATTCGAACCTTTGTCCCCTCTCCAAGTTTACTGGAGATCGTTACACCATATGGTTCGCCATAAATCAGCTGGATACGTTCATTTACATTCCGTACACCGATACCTGAGAAATGCTGCTGTTTCCGCTTTGTACTAGGAAATTTACTTTCA
This sequence comes from uncultured Neobacillus sp., assembly GCA_964400595.1. Lineage (GTDB taxonomy): Bacteria > Bacillota > Bacilli > Bacillales > Cytobacillaceae > Neobacillus. The sequence continues at coordinate 42,579 of CAYNUT010000016.1, forward strand.
GAAGAGACTTCCATTCCATCACCGTTATCCACCACTTCACAAATCAGGTTTCCACTCTCCTGCCAAATAAGAAGATTTATATATCCTTCAGGCTTACGATTAAAACCATGAAAGAATGAATTCTCTATAAATGGCTGAAGGATTAGTTTTGGGATTGGGATGTCCTTACAATCCGGTGCCACGAAATAATTCACTTTTATACGATCTCCATATCGCTTTTGATTAATGAATACATAATTTTTTAGAGTATCTACTTCCTGCTTCACCGTAACAGTTTCATTGACATTGCCAATTGTATTTTGCAACAACGATATCAACGCATTGATGGTAGCTTCCGCATCTTCTTTCCCACCCTGTTGTACCATGAATTTAATGGAGGTTAAGGTATTATAAAGGAAGTGGGGGTTAATTTGCCGCTGCAGGGCAGCTAGTTCTGCATTCCGTTGCTGCTTTTGCGCTATCACAAGTTTATCTACATACTCATGAAGCTCGTCGAGCATCGTGTTAAAGGCATTGCCGATTTGCCTTGTTTCATAAGTACCCGTTTCAGAAACATACTTGTCAAAGTCATACTTCGGAGCATTTGCAATTTGCTTTACCAGCCTCGATAAGGAATTCGTCAATCTCCTTGATGCAAGAAACACAATAATCAATGCAACAAAAACGATTGCAATACAGATTAGAACGATTTGCCTTTTGTTAATTAAATCGCCGATTGCTTTCTGTTTGTCAATCACATTGAACAGATACATATCAAAGGATGGCAGATATTCCATAAAAATAATCTGATCTTTTCCCCTAAAGTTTTTAATGATGTATTTATGTGGATTGTTATTTATTTTTGCCTTATAGCTAAGAAGATTTTCCGCTTTTTTCCCTATCAGTTTAGCTTGATTGCTTGAAACAATGGAACCATTCTTGTCCAATATGAACACATCATTTCCAGAATTCGTAAAACTTGAATACAATTTTCTAAATTCGCTTTCTTTAATAGCAAAATACATAGATCCGTAAACTCTCCCGGATATCCGGTCCATGAATGCCTTGGAGGCAACAATTACATTGCTCCCCTCTGGTCCCGTGGTCTTATTCATCCGTTGATCATATTGATACATGAGCCTCTTTGGTTCCTTTAATGTATTCTCGGTAATGGCACTTATTTTCAGTTCTTCATCTGATATCGGCCAGAAATTTCGATCAGTTACATAATTGACCCCATTTCTTCCCGACATAACAATTTCGATTTCATAGGGATCTAAAATAGATTTAACATGCTTCATCTGTTGACTCATACTATAAATAGAACTCATTTTCTCCGCATTGGATTGCTCTTCGGTCAACATTCGTTTAATATTCCCGCTTTGAAGGAGCTTATTTGAAGCGATGACGACTGAATAATTAAGCGACTCAAAACTTCCTTTTACCTGACTCATCACTTTAGAGTTGGTAATGCTAAACTTTTCGATAAAAAATTGCTCCGACATACGAATGGTCGTCCATGTGATGGTAACGGAAACTGTAATAATGATTATGACCGAAATGAAGAACATGACAATAAACAAACCGTTATGCTTAAAGCGATCGGGAATGAATTTCATATTTGTACCAACTCTTATCTTAAGTTTTGCTTTCTTTTATATTGACTGGGAGATAATCCCTTCATCTTCTTAAAAACCTTACAGAAATAACTGTGATCCGAATAACCAACCATACTGCTGATTTTGGAAATACTTATGTCTTCATGAATTAACAGTTTAGTTGCTTCCTCAATCCTGATTTTATTTAAATATTCAATAAACCCTTCCTTATTATGGGAAGAAAAATAACTTGAAAGATAAGAAGGATTAAAGTGAAAATGGTTCGCTACTTCTGTTAAGGTAAGCGGCTCTGCATAATGGTCCATAATATATTCCAGCAGCTTCCTCACATTTATATTATCAGGCTGGTTTGGCATCGCCATTAAGCATTTATTCACCTCTTCGATAAAACATTTCAATAGTTGAACAGTCTCTTCAGCTGTACTTGCTTCATCAATAGAATTAAAATACGTATACCTTCTGCTTTCCAATTCCTTCACATCATAATCCATATTTCCTAGAAGAATAGTGATGTTAAAAATAATGTTTCCAAAAAAAGCTTTATATTCAAAAATATCGGTCGTATAACACCTTGACAATGCAGTAACATGATCCTGCAAATACTGGAAAGCGGAATCAAAGTGTTTTCGCTTCATTTCACTAGTAAACCAGTCCAAATTAAAGCTGTTACAGATTGGTGGCTGCTCAGGCAAATCCAGTTTTAATAATAATGGTTGATGAGGGAGATAAAATCGATAGCTTACTAGCTTTAGGAGACTTGTTTTATAGATACTCCCTATCTGTGAGAAATCTTCAAATTCCTCTGTCAATACGAAACCAATACCATGCTCGCTTTCAGCTAATTGTTTAGAAAAGGGGATAACCTCTTCCCTTTTCTCCCTGTTCATATTTAGAATGTATACGATTACATTTTGATCGAATATAAAAGAATAGTACGCTGTCTCTCCTAAATTAAAATCAATTTCCTTTTCCACATTTTCTTTAAGCGCTGTTGTAAATTCAGCACTATCTTTAGAAGGATGACTCTTTAAGTCAAGTCCCAATAATAAATAATGGCTATATGGGAACAAGTTGGAAAGTGAATCTAGCTCATAATTGACCTCATAACCAGCAATCAACTTATTGATCATTTGGGCGATTGAGGGTTGAGCACCTCCCTCTTTGTCCATATTCTGCAATGCTGGAATTTTGCTGGCGGCAGTCTTTAAGACTTTTAAAAGTCCTTGTGCATCGAGCTTTGGCTTTAGTATATAATCAACAACACCACTTTGGAACGTGGACCGTACATAGTCAAATTCTCCAAAACTGCTCAGAATAATAATTTCAATTTGTGGATATCTTTCTTTTACGATTTTCGTTAACTCTTCTCCATCCATTATGGGCATCACGATATCCGTCATGATTATATGCGGTTTGGCTGCCTCTATTATTTCAAGCGCTTCTTGACCATTGGAAGCTTCACCTACGATTAAAAACCCTTCCTGCTCCCAATCAAGATAGTGCTTAATCCCCTGCCTAATTAATATTTCATCGTCTACGATTAGTATTCTGCATAATTCACCGACTGCCAACGTAAGTCCCTCCAAGATAGATATATAATAATCTTAATACATAATATTCATTTTGAAATGGTATTTAATATATTTCCACTCTATCACAAACAAGATGAAATAGAAGGTAAATGTAAAATAACATCAGTACTTAAGTTACCTTTATGTCTTTTATAACAGACTATAGGGTTCTGTCCTTTCCACGTAAAAAAATGTTTTTCAAACATTAGAATTTAACTTACGCTTCTACGTATTCTTATTTTTTTGATAATTTCAAGTTTTCCCGGTTGAGAAATCACTACTTTTATGTTTCGATAGAAAAATAGGGGGTGCAGCATGAGAGG
>CAYNUT010000017.1:0-18265 GCA_964400595.1 uncultured Neobacillus sp.
TCACAACCACGATGTGCTCATCCCGCTTCACATCAACAATTTCAAACAGAAACTCTACAGTTCCGTAGTGATAGACCGGTTTAGGGAACTCAAGAATCTGGCTGACGACATGGCTTCCCGGACCAGGTAAATATTTTGAGACAGCGGAAGTTATAAGGCCCGTCAGCATGATGCTCGGAACAATCGGTTTTTCAAATGGGGTTTGTGATGCGTAGTCATGCTGGATATAGAGCGGATTCGCATCATTTGTTAATCCTAAATAAAGCAGCAAATCCTTATCTTCTATTTTCTCTGTCAAAGAGAGTTTTTCCCCAACGGATATTTCTTCAATTCTTCGGCCCAGCTTTCTTTTTTTTCCTAAAAGCATCCTAGCACCTCCAATGAAAGCGATTACATAAATATATAGAGAGAAATCCGAGGCCTACAAAGACCCCGAATCTCCAGGAATTATGCTAATACGTTCATTACGTTGCGGACAGATTCAACAGATCTGTCTAATGCTGCCTTTTCATCTGCGGTTAACTCAAGTTCGATTATCTTTTCAATACCGTTAGCACCAAGGATTGTCGGTACGCCTAAGTAGATGCCTTCATAACCGTATTCGCCTTCGAGGTAAGCAATGGAAGGCAGCACACGGCGCTGGTCTTTAAGAATCGCTTCACACATTTCAACTAATGATGCTGCTGGAGCATAATAAGCAGAACCATTGCCAAGAAGGTTTACGATTTCTCCTCCGCCTTTGCGGGTGCGCTCAACGATTGCGTCCAGACGATCTTTTGGAATTAATGTCTCAAGTGGAATACCGCCGGCATAGGAATAACGGACAAGCGGCACCATGTCGTCACCGTGGCCTCCTAATACAAAGCCGGTAATATCTTTGACAGAAAGGTTTAATTCCTGTGAAATGAATGTACGGAAACGCGCAGTATCAAGAACGCCTGATTGGCCGATAATACGGTTTTTCGGGAATCCGGATTCTTTGTAAACAGTGTAAGTCATAGCATCCACTGGGTTTGTTAAAACAAGAATCGTACAATTAGGAGAATATTTAACAATCTCCTGGGTTACAGCTTTCATTACTTTTTGGTTGGTTTGCACCAAATCATCGCGGCTCATGCCAGGTTTACGGGCAATTCCAGCTGTAATCACGACGATATCAGAATCACGGGTATCTTCGTAATTGGATGTACCGATGATATTGGAGTCAAAGCCTTGAACAGGACTTGCTTCAAGCATATCAAGCGCTTTTCCTTTAGTTGGGTTCTCCATTTGCGGGATATCAACAAGCACTACATCTCCCAGTTCTTTTTGCGCAAGCAAAAATGCGGTTGTGGCGCCTGTAAATCCGCCGCCGATGACTGATACCTTTTTCCGTTTTATTGACATAATCTCTCTCCCCTTTATTCGTATTAATTTTTCAAAGGACTGTATGAAAAACAGCCCTTTTAACTTACTCCATGTTTTTGATTAATTCATCCGCAAACTCTGAAGTTTTCACTTCTGTTGCCCCTTCCATCAGGCGGGCAAAGTCGTAAGTTACAACTTTTGAGGCAATGGTTTTTTCCATGGATTTCACAATCATTTTAGCTGCTTCGTTCCAGCCCAGATGTTCAAGCATTAACACACCGGATAAAATAACAGAAGATGGATTTACCTTATCAAGTCCGGCATATTTAGGAGCTGTGCCGTGGGTTGCTTCAAAAATAGCATGTCCAGTTTCATAATTGATGTTGGCACCCGGAGCAATTCCTATACCTCCAACTTGTGCTGCAAGAGCATCAGAAATATAGTCTCCGTTTAAGTTCATAGTGGCAACCACGTCGAACTCCCGCGGGCGGGTTAAGATTTGCTGTAAGAAAATATCGGCGATGGCATCTTTTACGATGATTTTGCCGGCAGCTTCAGCATCAGTCTGCGCTTTATTTGCAGCATCTGTACCTTGCTCTGCTTTAATGCGGTCATATTGTGCCCAAGTGAACACTTTATCGCCAAATTCTTTTTCAGCAAGCTCATAGCCCCAGTTTTTAAATGCGCCTTCTGTAAATTTCATGATGTTTCCTTTGTGAACGATGGTTAAGGACTTGCGGCCTTCTTTAATCGCATAATTAATAGCGGCACGAACTAAACGAGTAGTTCCTTCCTCAGAAATTGGCTTAATGCCGATGCCGGAGGTTTCCGGGAATCTGATCTTCTTAACGCCCATTTCGTTTTGCAGGAAGTCGATTACCTTTTTAACCGCTTCAGAGCCTTTTTCATATTCAATTCCGGCATAAATATCTTCCGTGTTTTCACGGAAAATCACCATATCGGTATCCTGCGGGCGTTTAACCGGTGATGGCACCCCTTCAAACCATCTGACTGGACGCAGGCAGACAAACAAATCTAACACTTGGCGTAAAGCAACGTTTAAGGAGCGGATGCCGCCGCCGACTGGTGTTGTTAATGGACCTTTGATCGCGATTAAATACTCGTTAATCACATCAAGTGTTTCTTGGGGAAGCCATTCGCCTGTTTGATTAAAAGCTTTCTCACCAGCTAGAACTTCTTTCCAGACTAATTTACGCTCGCCTTTATAGGCTTTTTCGACTGCTGCATCCAGTACTCTGTACGATGCAGCCCAGATATCAGGACCTGTGCCGTCCCCTTCGATGAATGGAATGACTGGATTATTTGGTACATTTAATACTCCATCTTTAACCGTGATTTTTTCGCCTAGCATAAGTTGTTCTCCCTCCTAAATTATGTAAAAACAAAAACCCCTTTAGACTGAATCAAAGGTTAGAGGGTTTAATGCCCCTAACCTTTACATCCAATCTTATTGAATCAATTTTTTTAAAAAAAGTAAAATTTTAACCTCTTTGCTCAATTGGAACATATTTTTGCATTCCAGGACCTGTGTATTCAGCACGAGGGCGGATTAAGCGGTTATTTTCATACTGCTCTAAAATATGTGCCAGCCAGCCGGAAACGCGGCTTACGGCAAAAATAGGCGTGAATAAATCATGATCAATTCCTAAGCTGTGATAGACAGATGCTGAAAAGAAATCAACGTTAGGCGGTAATTTCTTTTCACCTGTTACAATGCTTTCGATTTGAACTGACATATCATACCAATGCGGTTCGCCGGTAAGCTCCGTTAATTTCTTGGACATTTCTTTTAGATGCTTGGCACGGGGGTCGCCCTGGCGATAGACTCTGTGGCCGAATCCCATGATTTTTTCTTTCTTTTCCAGTTTGCCGCGAACAAATGGCTCCACGTTTTCAAGTGTACCAATTTCAGTAAGCATTTTCATAACAGCTTCATTTGCTCCGCCGTGAAGAGGTCCTTTAAGGGCGCCGATTGCGGCTGTTACACCTGAATAAACATCAGATAATGTCGCAACGCAAACGCGTGCGGTAAAGGTTGACGCATTTAATTCGTGGTCGGCATGAAGCACAAGAGCTTTATCGAAGGCTTCCACTGCAATGGCATCAGGCTCTTTGCCTGTTAACATATAAAGGAAATTTCCTGCAAAGCTTAAATCCTGCCTTGGAGCAACTGGTTCAAGACCTTTTCTTACACGAGCGAATGTGGCAACAATCGCCGGCATTTTTGCCTGCAGGCGGATGGCTTTTCGATAATTTGCTTCCGCGTCCATCAGATCGGCTTCATCGTCATACAATCCCAATAACGAGACAGCTGAACGAAGAGCTGCCATTGGATGAACCTTTTGGATTGGGTACATGTTAAAATGCTCGATTACTTCCTGAGGAAGTGCTGCATTTTCAGCAAGCTGCTGCTTTAATTCTGCCAATTCCCCGGCATTTGGCAGCTTGCGGTGCCATAATAAATAAATTACCTCTTCGAAACTGGCATTTTTCGCTAAATCATCGATGTCATAGCCGACATATGTCAGTGTGTCATCAATAATTGAGCTTATCGAGGAAGTTGTTGCCACTACCCCTTCAAGACCGCGTGTTACTGTCATCATAAATCTCTCCTTCTGTTTCTAGATTTCCCCATTACCCATTTTAAAAAAGTTTACTATCAAACTGGAAAACCATAAATAGCTCCCAGTAAAGCTGAAGAAATGGCTTAATGTACGGCAGATTATTTCTCCGCAAATCCAGACTGTCTAAACCTCATCCTTAATACCGACTGAGCGATTGCTCGGGACAACTTCAGACAGCTTGAATGCCCTTTCATTCACAGTGAAAAAAAATACTTTTCAACTAATACAGCATATATATATGTTTTATGTAGAAAAGGATACGCTTACAAGCCTATTATAAACAATTATCAGATTTTTGTGAACGAAAAGGGATTGAAAATACAAAAAAAATATTATTTTAAAAAAAATCTAGCCAAAGAAAGCAATAATTTTCATAGCTGCATATGCAATTCCTGCTCCAATTAATGGGCCCACTGCCACACCTTGAAAAATAGACACTGAAAGGATTGTTCCCAAAACCAATGCAGTAGTAATCTGGGGGTCATCAGCCAGGAGCTTAACACCGCCCTTGGCCAGCAGTGCTACAGCCATTCCGGAAAGGAGCGCAATCCAGGCATAATAGGATTTAAAAGCTCCCGTTAAATCCTTAAAACCAATCTCACCGCTTGCAATCGGTGCCAATACAGCAATGGTTATGATTGTAACTCCCCAATTAATACCCTTTGACTGGATAAAGGAAAAAGTCTTTTCCTCCATTCCAGCAGCCCTTAATAAAAGTAATACCCCTACGGCAATAATTAAGGAGCTATTTTTAGCAATAAAACCTATTAACAGCAATAATAATAGAAATAAGATCGACTCACCGGCCATAAACATCACCATTCCTTATTAAATTATTTTACCATAACAACATGAAAAGTATGGAATTGTGATTCCATCAAAGCGTTTTAGTGTAATTCAGAAACCTATTTATCGATTTAACGTATTAATTTTATACAGTGAAATTTTCTTGGAATATTATGCGGAACTTTTAATAAAATGGTAAACTAAAGCTAGTAATCTCATGAAGAACAGGAGGTTCATTTTGAATCAAAAGTACATATTCCCAACCATAAGGTTTTTAATTGTTGTTGGTGCAGTTGTAGCGGCAGGGTTCTCGATTTATTTTTTGTCAAAAGTGACTTATCCATTTTTAATTGGCCTTATTATTGCCTTTATAATTAATCCGCTTGTCAACTTTTTTGAGAAAAGGGCAAAAATGCCGCGCGTCCTTTCTGTATTCATTGCGTTGGTCCTTATTTTTGCCGTGTTCGCCGGCTTAATAATTCTTTTAATTGCAGAAATTGTTTCGGGTGCAAGCTATCTGGCCAGGGTTGTGCCGGAACATCTTGTTACGCTGATTGATTATATTGAAAATTTTTTCACCTCGCAAATCGTTCCGATATATGACCAGCTGGCGAGAGGTTTTAATAAGCTTGATACAGGACAACAGGATACCATCATTGCGAATATTCAAAACGTAGGAAAGAAAATTGGTACAACCGCAGGATCATTTATTCAAAATTTATTAGGTGTAATCCCAAATATTATCTCATGGTTTCCAAATGCAGCGACTGTCCTAATTTTTTCCTTGCTGGCAACGTTTTTTATCAGCAAGGATTGGTACAGGTTGTCCTCTTTAGGGGGAAGACTTTTACCGAAGAAGTTTAAAACAAGCGGCAAATCCGTCTTTATCGATTTGAAAAAGGCTTTATTCGGATTTATTAAAGCACAGCTGACGCTCATTTCGATTACAACTGTGATTATTTTAATTGGTTTGCTTATCTTGAGGGTAGATTACGCGATAACGATTGCCTTGGCAACGGGTATCGTTGATATTATTCCCTATCTTGGCACCGGTGCTGTGTTTGTCCCGTGGATTATCTATGCAGCCATCAGCGGGGATATGGGTCTTGCCATTGGACTTGGTGTTCTTTACATTATTGTCCTCGTTCAAAGACAAATTATGGAGCCGAAAATACTTTCTTCAAGTATTGGTTTGGATCCATTGGCTACCCTGATTGCCTTGTTCGTCGGTTTTAAATTAATCGGGTTTTTAGGGTTAATCTTAGGCCCCGTCACCCTGGTCCTCATCAGCACCCTTTACCGGGCACATGTATTTCATGATTTATGGATGTTTATAAAAGGAAAAGAAGCCTAAAAAAGAGGATGTCGAATAACTCTCGGCAGCCTCTTTTTTTATTCATTCACTTCAATAATTAACAGCGTTAATTCGGTATAATCTTATTGGTGTATAGGCATTTTAAACAGGTCTGTTGATTTCCGCTCCGGGCACTCGCTTTCCGCGGGGAGCGGAAATCAACAGGCCCATTCGCAGGGACAGTCAATAAATTTAGTATTTAGATTTTGACAGAAAAAAAATTGCCGAGAAAAAACCCTTTCTCGACAATCCTCTTTTTTTTAAAGTACACCGGCGTGACCGTTGTAAATAACTCCTCTTGTCGCATCGACTGTTACTTCCTGACCCTCATTAAATAGATACAGGGCATTTTCAACTCCCACAATAACAGGTATGCCGAGATTTAATCCCACCACAGCCGCATGGCTTGTTAAACCACCTTCCTGGGTGATAAGGGCAGCACATTTTTCAATCGCTGGAACCATATCACGGTCAGAACCGATGGTGACAAGAATCGAACCTTGTTTTGTTTTTTCCAGCGCTTCCTTAGCATCATGTGCAACAACTACTTTACCAAAGGCAGATTTGCGGCCAATGCCCTGAGCTTTGGCGATAATGTCACCGACAACATGAATTTTCATCAAGTTTGTTGTGCCAGCTTCACCCACTGGAACTCCTGCCGTGATGACAACCAAATCACCATGCTTCACAATGCCGCTATTTAAGCTTTCTTCTACCGCAATATCCAGCATCTCATCAGTCGTTGTGGCCTTTCTGCCAAGCTGTGGATACACGCCCCAAACGAGCGATAAACGGCGGCAAACATAATCATTGGAAGTCACAGCGACAATTGATGCCTTTGGACGATATTTCGAAATCATTCTTGCTGTATGACCGCTTTCAGTTGGCGTAATAATCGATTTTACCTCTAAGTTTAGGGCCGTGTGGGCAACAGATTGTCCAATCGCATCGGTTAAATTGTGCTCGGTATCCTTGCTGCGGCTTGATAATATTTCTTTATGGTCTAAAGCCTGTTCCGCTCTTGAAGCGATATTGTGCATCGTTTGAACGGCTTCCACAGGGTATTGTCCTGCAGCGGTTTCACCTGAAAGCATGATCGCATCTGTACCATCAAAAATCGCATTGGCCACATCACTTGCTTCCGCACGGGTAGGCCTTGGATTTCGCTGCATGGAATCAAGCATTTGAGTGGCAGTGATAACCGGTTTACCCTGTGCATTGCATTTCTTGATTAACATTTTTTGCACAAGCGGGACTTCTTCAGCAGGGATTTCCACCCCAAGGTCGCCGCGGGCCACCATTAAACCATCTGAGATTTCAAGAATTTCATCGATGTTGTCTACGCCTTCCTGGTTTTCAATCTTGGGAATGATATGAATTTGGGTTGCATTATTTTCTTCCAGCAGCTGGCGGATTTCAAAAACATCCTTTGCACGGCGGACGAAGGAAGCAGCAATAAAATCAATACCCTGTTCTATTCCAAAGAGAATATCCTGGGTATCTTTTTCGGTAATACCAGGTAAATTGACTGATACCCCCGGTACATTGACACCTTTTTTATTTTTTAATGTGCCGCTGTTTAATATTTTCGTATGAATTTCTTTTGCCGCCTCATCAACATTTGTAACTTCCAAGCCAATTAATCCATCATCTAAAAGTATTTTGGAACCCACATGAACATCTTCAATTAATCCAGGATAGGTAACAGAAAATTTCTCAGTTGTCCCTTCGACTTCTGTCATCGAAACAATGATATTTTCGCCTGCTTTTAGTTCGATTGCACCGTTTTGCATATTATGAGTCCGAATTTCCGGGCCTTTTGTATCAAGCAGTATGGCAATGGTTTTTCCAGCCTGCATTGCCGCTTCACGAATATTTTTAATCCGGGCGCCATGCTCTTCAAAATTACCATGGGAAAAATTTAATCGAGCCACGTTCATACCCGCATCGATTAACTGCGTTAACTTTTCAACACTTTCACTTGCAGGGCCAATCGTACAAACGATTTTTGTTTTTCTTAACATTCTTTTTTCCTCCTGTGATTTCGGGTCCAAATAATTAAATGGATAATTCCTTAGAGAGTTTAAACAAGTTAAGGTCTAATGTATGTTTTCTAGCTAAAGCTTCAATTATGTCGTAATCAACCATTTGATTTTTTTCCATCCCTACAGCGCGGCCGCCTTTTCCATCAATTAACAGTTCAACTGCTCTTGCTCCTAGTCTGCTTGCAAGCACTCTGTCTGCTGCAGTTGGCGAACCGCCGCGCTGGATATGGCCTAATACGGAAACTCTTGTATCGAAGTTGGTTTTTTCTTGGATTTGTCTGCCGAAGTCAATCCCGCTGCAGACTCCTTCTGCCACGACAATAATACTGTGCTTTTTCCCGCGTTCCTGCCCTTTTTTCAGCCTTTCAATTACTTCATCCATGTCATAATTCTCTTCAGGAATTAAGATGGTCTCTGCACCACCCGCAAGTCCTGCCCAAAGTGCAAGGTCGCCGGCATCTCGTCCCATTACTTCAATGACAAAAGTTCTTTCATGTGATGTAGCAGTATCACGGATTTTATCGATGGCATCGATGACAGTATTTAATGCTGTGTCAAAGCCAATTGTAACCTCTGTGCCGGGAATATCGTTGTCAATCGTTCCAGGAACTCCAACGCAAGGATAACCAAGCTCAGTAAGCGCTTTGGCGCCTCGGTAGGAGCCGTCACCCCCAATGACAACAAGACCCTCGATTCCATGGGCTTTTAATTGCTCAATACCCTTTTGCTGGCCTTCTTTTGTTTTAAATTCCGGGCAGCGTGCCGAATGAAGCATTGTTCCGCCGCGATGGATAATGTCACCAACTGAACCAAGTTCAAGCTTCTTTATATTTCCGGAAATTAATCCAGCATAACCGCCATAAATTCCATAAACATCAACATTATGATAGATTGCTTTGCGGACTACAGCACGAATCGCTGGATTCATTCCTGGTGAATCGCCGCCGCTGGTAAGTACGCCAATTTTTTTCATGGTTTCACCTCGATAATGATTTTATTAACTATGTAAAAATCATGAGAAGTACATAAAAAAACAAATTTACTTATCTTATTATTAACATAAAACCCGTGAATATTTATAAAATAACATGAAGAAATACCCTTAACAACTGTATCATAAAGGTATTTTGAATAGACGGAATAGTAAGTTAACTGGAAGCGTTTTATCTCCTTATGTAACCGCTGCCAACAGCAAATCCTTGACCATTCTGTGAAAAACAAAACGTGCCCAACGGACACGTTTTGTTATTTAACTCCAATATAATCATTCAATAATGCATATTCGCCTATCGTCCTGAAACGCTTGTATCGATCGCTGATTAATTCTTCTTCTGATAATTTAAGCAGTTCAGTCAGGGATGCTGTCAGGAATTTTTCAATTTCTTCCGCCTGCCCTTTTACATCCTTATGTGCCCCGCCTTTGATTTCCGGAATAATCGCATCGATTACACCCAGCTCCATTAAGTCAGGTGCGGTAATTTTCATTGTTTCGGCTGCATTCTTGGCGAGTCCTGCATCTTTCCACAAAATAGCTGCTGCCCCTTCAGGAGAAATAACCGAATAAGTAGAGTTTTCGAGCATATATATGCGGTTCCCAACCCCAAGTGCAAGGGCGCCGCCACTCCCGCCTTCACCAATGACAATACAAATAACAGGAACCTTCAGGCCGCCCATTTCAAACAGATTGCGGGCGATTGCTTCACTTTGCCCGCGCTCTTCTGCAGCTTTTCCTGGATAGGCGCCTTTTGTATCGATAAAGCAAATAATAGGCCGATTAAATTTATCTGCCTGCTTCATCAGCCTTAAAGCCTTCCTATACCCCTCCGGGTGCGGCATTCCAAAGTTTCTGCGGATATTTTCCTTTGTGTCTTTTCCCCTTTGATGACCGATCACTGTGACAGGCAAACCCTTAAATTTAGCAATTCCGCCCACGATGGCTTCATCATCTGCAAAAGTGCGGTCGCCATGGCATTCAAAGAAACCCTCAAATAAATGGGAGACATAATCAAGTGTGGTCGGCCGATTAGCGAGTCTTGCGATTTGGACTCGGTCCCATGGCTTAATATTTTCATATATATCTTTTTCAAGCTTTTCAAGCCGAGCCTCTAATTTATTTATTTCCGGACTTAAATCAACATCTGTATTTTTAGTGAACTCTTTTAGTTCTGTTATTTTTTTCCGAAGCTCCACAACCGGGCGCTCAAATTCTAATTCCCCTGCCATGCAAGCGCACCCCCGGGCTGATGTATTTCAAGAATATTGGTAATCTTATCAACTAGTTCAGAACGCGGGATAATCGCATCCAATTGACCATGTTTCAAAAGAAATTCCGCTGTTTGGAAATCCTCAGGCAATTCTTCGCGGATGGATTGTTCAATAACCCTCCTGCCGGCAAAGGCAATTAGAGCTCCAGGCTCTGCAAGATTGTAATCACCCAGTGAAGCAAAGCTAGCTGATACGCCGCCGGTTGTTGGATGTGTCATAATCGAGATAATCAAGCCGCCATTGTCGCTGAACTTCTTTAAAGCAACACTTGTTTTGGCCATTTGCATTAAACTCAGGGCACCTTCTTGCATCCGAGCACCGCCCGATGCGGTGAAAATGATAAATGGCACGGAAAGCTCATCAGCCTTTTCGATCGCAAGTGTGATCTTTTCACCAACGACAGAGCCCATGCTGCCCATTCTGAATGAAGCATCCATAATGGCTAAAACTATTTTGTGCCCGCTGACTGTACCAATTCCCGTCACAACCGCTTCATTCAACTGACTTTTTAGACGGTCTTTTTCAAGCTTATCCAGATAATCCGGGAAATTTAATGGATTTTTTGAAATCATCTTTTCATTCATTTCATGAAAAGATCCTTCATCAAGAAAGCTGTCAATCCGCTCTTTCGAATTCATTTGAAAATGATGTCCACAATGGAGACATACCTTTAAACTTTTAACTAATTCTTTTGTATACATGATTTTTTTGCATGAAGGGCACTTTGTCATAATTCCTTCTGGAACATCATTTTTCGCGGATTCTGTCGGTATTGTCGCATATTTCTTCTTTTTTATATTGTTATTCTTAGTAAAAAGATCCTTAAGCGCCAAAAAATAAACCTCCCTTGTGAAACACCCGCCAATTGGCGAGTTTCTCCATCTACTCTATTCAAAAGTTTTTCTATGATTTCTCCTCTTCATACCTAAAAAATCTCAAAAAGTGGCCAGACCACTAATGAATGAAAGATTCCCCTTTTATCTAGAGCTGATACAATTCCCAATATAAAATAAAATAATTTCAAAATCTGTTAGTTTTTGTCGTTAAAAAAAGACAAATTTCGTAGTTTTCGATAAGTAAAGAGTGTTTTTGCTTGATCTTTTTCTGCTAATGCTTCAATCAGGGCAAAATAATCCTCACGTTTGTACGGCAAGGGATTCAAAATTAACGAATTGTAATAATCCTTTAATATAACCCAAATCCTTAAAAAGAGATGGTTATCAGCCATTTCGATGATTCGATAAAAAAATTCATCATCATGAAAACTTTCTGTTCTCTCCAGCCATACTTTCAAATGATCAATTTTTTTATCATTCATTTTTTGAAGGGCTAATTCCAGACAATCCGTTTCAATATAAAATTTAGTTTCCATTACATCTCGTTTTGCCTTTTCATCCTGTAAAATAAAGGTGCTGAGAAGCTGGACCAGCTGGTTACCGCGAAAATCACGGATAAACGTCCCTTCCCCCCGCCTGGTTTCAATCAATCCAAGCAATTCTAAAGCTCTAAGAGCTTCTCTAACGGAAGAGCGCCCGACATTCAGGCGCTCAGACAATTCACGTTCAGACGGAATTTTATCTCCTGTTTTAAGCCCATCAGCAGAAATCATTTCTCTGATTTGCTTAACAATCTCTAGGTATACTTTTGAGTTTGTCACTGACGAAATCACTCACTTTTACCAATAATCGCGAGCCTCTTTGTTCTTTCCTTTATCTCTTCCGGGTCCACCTTCAGTCTTGCTACACCTGTTTCCATAGCTGCTTTTGCTACAGCTGCAGCAACATCAGGCGCAACTCTAGGATCAAATGGAGCAGGTATGACATAATCAGCACTCAATTCCTCTTCGCTGATGAGGCCTGCAATGGCTTCAACTGCCGCCACTTTCATCTTTTCATTAATATGTGTGGCACGAACATCTAATGCACCTCGGAAAATCCCCGGGAAGGCAAGCACATTGTTTACCTGGTTTGGAAAATCAGAACGGCCGGTACCTACAACCATCGCTCCTGCTTCCTTCGCTTCATCAGGCATAATTTCCGGAACCGGATTCGCCATAGCAAAGATGATGGCATTAGGGTTCATCGACGAAACCATTTCTTTCGTTAAGGCACCTGCAACAGAAACACCGATAAAAACATCTGCACCTTTGATCACGTCTGCAAGACTGCCTGTGAGATTTTCTCGGTTGGTATATTTCGCTACTTCGGCTTTAACCGCATTCATTCCCTGCGGGCGGCCTTCATAAATAGCTCCTTTTGTGTCACACATAACAATATCTCTTACTCCATAGCTGTATAACAGCTTTATAATCGCAATACCGGCTGCTCCTGCACCATTTGCCACTACTTTTATTTCTGTTATTTTCTTGCCGATAAGCTTTAAGGCATTAACAAGGCCTGCAACCGTCACAATCGCAGTCCCATGCTGGTCATCATGAAAAATAGGAATATTAGCTTCCTTTTTTAATCTTTCCTCAATGACAAAACAATTCGGAGCGGCGATATCTTCAAGATTGACACCGCCAAATGTTGGCTCAAGCAGTTTAACAGTTTCTACAATTTTATCGACATCCGTTGTGTTTAAACAAATCGGGAAAGCGTCCACACCGGCAAAGCTTTTAAATAATACTGCTTTTCCTTCCATTACGGGCAGTGCAGCTTCAGGTCCAATATTACCGAGGCCAAGGACGGCTGTACCGTCAGAAACGACCGCAACCATATTTCCTTTCATGGTATAGTCGTAAACTGTCTCGGGCTTTTCATAAATATCCTTGCATGGCTCAGCTACACCTGGTGAATAGGCTAAGCTTAAATCATGGGCATTTCGAACAGGCACCTTTGATTTCGACTCTAACTTTCCTTTATTTATGCGATGCATATGCAATGCTTCTTCCCGTAAGGTCAAGACATGTCACCCCTTATATAGTTACAAAAAATAAATAGTACATCCATTAATAAAACAGTTCAGCGTTGGTGGTCAGACCACACTTGTCTCTTTAACACTATAACATATCCTTGTTAGTTGTAAAGAATTAATCTTTTAAAACTACGTTGTTTGCCCCCAGGATATTTCTTAATAAATCCAGTAATTTCGGGGTTGGATTAATATTTTTTTCTGCTCCGAGCCTTACAGTTTTCCGGGTTGTTTCATAATGTAAAATAACAGCTGCATCCCCTTTATTCTCACCAAGCAATAGGTTTATTTGCTGCAATGTTTTCTCTTCCAGTTTATCCTGATTAATTTTTAGATATAATACTTGATGCTTTTGTGCTTTTGCCTTAAGCCATGATTCTAATTCAAAAACCTGCTGGACGATGAATTGCGGCTTGCCGTCACGCTCTTCCAGCTTGCCTTCAAGAAGAGCAAATTTCCCCTCCTGCAAAAAAAGTGAATATTTTTTGTAAACAGTTGGGAATACGACTGCTTCCATTTCTCCGCTTGCATCACTTACCGTCAAAAAGGCCATCAAGTCCCCTTTTTTGGTTCTTATGGTTTTTGCGGCTGAAATATAGACCCCTGCGACTGCCTTGTATGGATCTCTTTTTAACTGATATAAACCTTGTGCCCCACACTGTTTTAGCTCCCTTTCATAAATCGAAATCGGGTGGCTGGAAAGGTAAAAGCCAAGCGCTTCTTTTTCAAATGTCAGCTTATTCTCCTGGCTGATCGGATCCACCTGAACGTATATCGGCTTGAGATTGAGTTCTTCCTCAAATAAATCGAATTGGTTCGAATCATCCGGTTTAAAGATTTGCGCATGCTCAATCGCGACATCCAAACTGGCCAAGAGTACTGCTCTATCCTCACCAAATTCATCGAAACTGCCGGAATGAACAAGATACTCCAGCGTTTTTCGGTTTACCGCCTTAGCAGATACCCTAATGCAAAAATCAAACAAATCGGCAAACTTTTTTTGTTTCCTTGCTTGAAAAATGCCCTTCAACGCCGAAGCCCCAACACTCCTGATTGCAGCAATGCTATATCGGATTCCCCCTTGTTCAACTTGAAAGGCAAAACCGCTATAATTAATCGATGGAGGCAGGATGGGAATCTCCATTTGTTTTGCTTCCATGATATATTGGGCTATTTTTGTATCATTTCCAATCGCTGAGGTTAAGAGTCCTGCCAAAAAAAACACTGGAAAGTTTGCTTTCAAATAGGCCAGCTGATACGCAATCATACTGTAGGCAACCGCATGGCTCCTGTTAAATCCATAATTAGCGAAGCGGACAATGAGATCATAAATATCGTTAGCAAGAGATTGCGAGCAGCCTTTTTTTAGGGCGCCTTGGACAAAGTGACTTCGCTCTTGATCAAGCACCTCTTTTTGTTTTTTCCCAACGGCTCTTCTTAAAAGGTCTGCCTCACCAAGTGAAAACCCCGCCATTACGGAGGCAATCTGCATGATTTGTTCCTGATAGACGATGACACCGTAGGTATTCTCAAGGATTGGTTTTAAATCAGGGTGCGGATATGTAACAGCCTGCCTGCCATGTTTTCTGTCAATAAATTGGGGAATGTTCTCCATCGGTCCAGGCCGGTACAAGGCATTTACAGCAACAATATCCTCAAAACGTGAAGGCTGGAGCTGCATTAATACCTTTCTCATCCCTTCAGATTCCAGCTGGAAAATCCCCGTCGTTTCCCCTCTTGCCAGCAAATCGAAGGTTTTCACGTCCTCTAAGGGAATAGATTCTAAATTTACTCTTTTTCCGGTGTTTCGGTAGATAGCCGATAAAATCGAATCGATTAATGATAGATTTCGCAGCCCAAGAAAATCCATTTTCAAAAGACCAATCTCTTCAAGGTGTTCCATTGAGTATTGGGTTAAATAAATATTATTCGAACCGCGTTGAATCGGAATTAATTCAATCAGCTGCTTATCACTGATTACCACTCCGGCAGCATGTGTCGAAGTATGCCGCGGAAGCCCTTCAAGCTTCAATGCTGTTTGGTATAGTCTCATGTTCAGCGGCGATTCATTCACATACTTCCTGAGCCCTTCGGATTCTTTGAGGGCATCCGTTAGATTGATTCCCAGCCTTGGCGGAATAAGTTTTGATAAATATTCCAGTTCTTTTGTATTTAACCCGAATACTCTGCCGACATCCCTTAATGCAGCTTTTGCTGCCAATGTTCCAAAGGTGATGATCTGGGCAACGTGAAGCTCTCCGTATTTTCCAGCAACATATTCAATTACTTCATCCCGGCGGGTGTCTGGAAAGTCGATATCTATATCGGGCATAGAGATCCGCTCCGGGTTTAGAAAGCGTTCAAATAACAGATGATGTTTGATTGGGTCCACATCGGTAATATACAAAACATAAGCAACAAGGGAACCGGCTGCAGAGCCTCTTCCCGGTCCAGTCAAAATCCCCTGCTCACGGGCATATTTCATAAAATCCCAGACAATTAAAAAGTAATTGCTGAATTTCATCCGCTTTATGACAGACAGTTCATAGCTCAGGCGTTCATCATACTCTGGGGCGGGTGAAGAAAAACGTTCTTTCAGCCCCTTGATGCATAATTGCTCGAGATATTCATCTGCTGAAATATTATTTTCTGACGGGAAATTAGGGAGAAAGGTTTTACCCAGTTCCATATCAACATTACATCTATTGGCAATATGGAGTGTATTCTCTAATGCTTCGGGAATTTCAGAAAAGCAATCGATCATTTCAGCAGCTGTTTTTAGATAAAATTGATCACTACCCAATTGCTCCCGGTGCTCATCCTGAAGTTTATCACCATTCTTGATTGACAGAAGGCACTCATGGGCAAACATATCCTCTTTTTCCAAATAATGGACACGGTTTGCTGCAACAAGAGGAATATTCATTTCCTCTGCCAGCTGCTGTACATATGTTCGAATAGCTTCTTCTTGTTCAATCCCGTGATCCTGCAGCGCTAAGAAAAAATTACCTTTACCAAATACGGCAGATAATTTTAAGATTAATTCTCTCGCCTGCTGTTCTTTTCCTTTTAGAATCAGCTGTTCAATTTCTCCATCCAAACCGGGAGTAAGAGCAATTAGTCCTTTTGCATAATGCTTCAGCCATTTAAACGGAAGTCCCTGTTCGGCCTTCGTTTGAAACGCGCTAGAGATTTTAAGAAGGTTTTTAAATCCGGTATCATTTTCAGCCAGCAGGACAAGTGGATATGCTTCGTTTTCTGTTATGTCGCTTGCAATGTCTACCGTTAAACCGATAATCGGTTTCATAGAATGTTTTTTACACAGCTTATAAAATTCAATGGTGCCATACATGACGTTTCTGTCGGTTAATGCAAGGGCCTGAAACCCTTTTTGCCTGGCATTTTCGATTAAGTACGGCAATGAAGCCGTACTGCTTAATAAGCTATAGGCACTATATACATGCAGGTGAATAAAAGACATATCGTCACACCCTTAAATACTTAGTTCTTACTTCTTATTATAAAACTTAAATGTAAAAAAAGAAAATATGTTCTCATTTAATCAAAATCATATTTGGAGCTGCTCGTCCATATAAATGATAGAAAGCGCAATTGACTAACCATAAGGGCGGTTATCCGGATGAAAGAAATTGGTTTTTTCCCCGCATTTATTGAAAGCTATTTTATTGCTTTAGGGGTTGTCCTCGGCGGCTCACTGATTGGGGGGATTGCTTCCTTTTTAACCGGGCAGCCCCCGCTTACCACCGTCTACCGGCTCTCCTCCGCTTTAAGAATCTGGGCCATTGTTGCTGCAATAGGGGGAACATTTGATACTGTTTACAGTTTAGAGCGCGGACTCTTAAATGCAGATACCAGGGATATTTTTAAGCAATTTTTATTAATTCTCTCAGCATTAGGCGGCGCACAAACCGGTTCTCTCCTGATCAACTGGCTGACACAGGAGCATATTTCATCATGAGAATCCCTCCATATTACCGCAGGCCCTCCTGGCAGCGTTTTTTTTCAGGCATGGCTCTTGGCGGTATCATCAGCTGGTTCATTTTTATGTATATTCATGGTGTCTGGCAGGAGAAGAGTGCGAAACTAACTCATCAACTGGAGGATAATATTAAGGACTTGGAAAATGAAAAAAAAATTTGGCAGGAAGAATATGAGAAGTTAAATAGGCAAAATCTCGAACAAATCACTGTTCAGAAAATTAATATCAAAATTACCAACTGGGAAAAATATAAACTGGATCTATTCAGTGTTTCGCAAACAGAGGAAGCAGTAAAAGATGAAATCAGCATGATGCTCGCAAAAGATTTGGAGACAGTGGCAAAGAGTAAAGACTTAATCAAAAAAGTCATCGAGAACAAACCGGTAAAAATAAATGAGAAGCGGTACAAACTGAAAGTTAAAGAGATGGTGATTTATTCGACCCTGACAATTGAGCTGGAAATACAATTTGATGAATAAGAAACGGCCGTATAGGAAGGCCGTTTCTGTTTATTTTCATGAACTTTATTAAGACCGTTTCGATCTGGTTTCCAGCCTGTTTTGCCTCAATACCGCTTTTTAAAGACATTTCACTCGGGTTTCCGGTCTGTTTTGTCTTCAATAACCCCTTTTTAACGACATTTCGATCGGGTTTTCGGACTGTTTTGTCCTCAATAACCCTTTTTAACGACATTTCACTCGGATTCTCAACCCGTTTTGTCCTCAATAACCTTTATTAAAGACATTTCACTCGGATTCTCAACCCGTTTTGTCCTCAATAACCTTTATTAAAGACATTTCGATCTGGTTTTCGGACTGTTTTGTCCTCAATAACCCTTTTTAACGACATTTCGACCGGATTCTCAACCCGTTTTGTCCTCAATAACCTTTATTAACGACATTTCGATCGG
>CAYNUT010000017.1:18365-45612 GCA_964400595.1 uncultured Neobacillus sp.
CGGATTCTCAACCCGTTTTGTCCTCAATAACCTTTATTAACGACATTTCGATCGGATTCTCAACTGGTTTTGTCCTCAATACCCTTTATTAAAGACATTTCAATCGGATTCTCAACCCGTTTTGTCTTCAATAACCCTTAAGAAGTCCGTTTATTTCATGATTCACAAACAGCATTAAGTTCTTTTAATACATCATCTACTTCATCCCAGGAATAAATGGTTGCTCCTGCAGCCAATGGATGACCGCCCCCATTGAACTTCCTCGCCACCCCATTGATAACAGGCCCCTTCGAACGGAGACGGACTCTAATTTGTTCATTTTCCTCTATGAAAAAGACCCATGCCTTTATGCCTTTGACATTCCCAAGATCTGAAACAAGAAGCGAGGCCTCTGACGGCTTGGCATCGAATTCTTTCAACAATTCCTTCGTCAGCTTTATAAAAGCTGCACCATTTGGCTGGAGTTGATAATTTTGCAGGATATAGCCGTTTAACTTAATGATATTTGCGTCAAGCTCATACATTTTGTCAAACAATTCTGTCCGTGAGAAGTGAAAGTGGATTAACTCCCCAGCATACTTGAATGTTTTATCCGTCGTACTCGGGAAAAGGAATCTCCCTGTATCTCCGACAATTCCGGCAAATAATAACCTTGCAGCTTCATCATTTATTTTCAAGCCTCTATCTTTCCCATACAGGTAAAATTCATAAATCATTTCACTACAGGAGCTAGCTGATGTATCCACCCATAATAAGTCACCGTATGGATCTTCATTTGGATGGTGATCAATTTTAATCAGCTTGTCCCCAAGTGAATATCGGCTATCACAAATTCTTTCGGCATTGGCAGTATCACAAACAATCACCAATGCCCCTTTAAACGCTTCATCTTCAATCACATCAAGCCTGCGCATGTAATGGAGGGTTGGTTCCTCCAGACCGACCACGTAAACCTTTTTCTCAGGGTAGGATTCTTTTAATATCTCTGCAAGACCGCACTGGGATCCGTACGCATCCGGATCCGGTCTAACATGGCGGTGGAGGATAATCGTTTCGTACTGTTCAATCGTATCTAAAATTTGCTTTTTCATTTTTTGCGACTCCTTTTTAGCCCATTGTTATAAGAACCAATTGTGGCATTTTTTTAAAAATAACGTTACAATTAGAGATGATTTTTCAAAACGCGGAGGAACTTATTATGTTTGTATTCGTTGTGCTGATTGTTATTTCATTTGCTTTCTATTTATTTTATAAAACAAAATACTTCCGAAGCAACCGCCAAGTGGAAAAGAAATGGCTTTCCGCAAAATCCAATATAGCCCTTGGACTTTTTGTCTGTTTATTTGGCATAAATCTGTTGTTCATTCATGTTTCATTAGTTACCTATATTGTTGCCGCGGTTTTCATCCTATATGGCGCGTTATTCAGCTGGACTGGCTTCAAAAAATATAAGCACTACCTGCCATTTGCGATTGAAGAAGCAAAAATGTATGATATACAATAATAAAATATTAGCCGCTTCACAAACCGGAAGCGGCTTTTTTTATGTTCTATCAATCAGCTGACACATCATCATCGCTTTACCGACTAGTACACCTTCATTAAAAACTTCTACATCCACCTTCCCAAACTTCCGGCCAACCTCAAGAATTTTCGGGAAAATTTCCAAGTTACTCTCCATTTGTACCGGCTTAATAAAATAAATCGTCATGTTTTCTACAACCAGGTCGCCCTTTTTATAACTGCGCAATACGCGGTTGGCGGCATCCGAAACAATCGTTGTAAACACGCCATATGATATGGTCCCAAGATGATTCGTCATTTGCGGGGTGACCTCCATGGTGAATACACTTTCCCCTTTTGCTCTTCCCGCCATTAATACCATTTGGTTTGTAACGATGTCGTCAATCGTTTCACCCACCTGCGGCTGCCTTTGATTCATTTGCAGTGCTTTTAATACATCCTGCCTGCTGATCAATCCTTCTAAGCGATTGGAGTCATCAGCTACGGGAAGAACTTCAATTCCTTCCCAAACCATCATATGGGCTGTGGAAGCAACACTTGTTTTCCCATTTACCGTCATTGGGTTTTTTGTCATAATCTTATCAATCGAAGTTTCAACTGCCTGCGCCAGAACGTCTTTGCTTGTCACCATCCCCTGAATCTTCATGTTTTGATCGACAACAGGGTAACGGCTGTGTGTTGTCTGCTGATTTAATTCATGCCAATGTGACACTTTATCAGTTGTTTTCAAATAAAAGGTTTTAGTCAAGGGCGTTAAGATGTCCTCAACTAAAATAATTTCTTTTTTTATTAATTGATCATAGATGGCCCGGTTAATCATCGTGGCAACTGTAAAGGTATCGTAGCTTGTGGAGATAACCGGTAATTCTAATTTATCAGCCAGCCTTTTTACATGCTCTTCGGTATCAAAACCCCCGGTAACAAGGACTGCCGCTCCTGCTTTTAATGCCAATTCATGCGCTTGTGTCCGGTTTCCGACAATTAAAAGGTTGCCTGCCTCCGTATAGCGCATCATCGCTTCAAGCTTCATGGCGCCGATAACAAATTTATTAAGGGTTTTATGGAGGCCAGTCCGGCCGCCTAAAACCTGACCTTCTACAATGTTAACTACCTCTGCAAAAGTCAGCTTTTCAATATTCTCTTTTTTCTTGCGTTCAATTCGAATCGTTCCTACCCGCTCGATTGTACTGACATAGCCTTTATTTTCTGCTTCCTTAATCGCCCGGTAAGCCGTGCCCTCACTAACAGTCATCGCCTTGGCGATTTGTCTGACAGAGATCTTTTCACCGACTGGAAGTCCATCTATGTATTGTAATATTTGTTCATGCTTTGTAGCCAAGACCTTCACCCTTTTCTATAGCTCTTTAAACGAAAATAAATAAAAATTAAAACACTACATACAAACACGAAAGATTATAAGTAGTGAAAGATGTAATTTATAGTTGCATTTGATTGGGGACATAGCCCACAGATGGCAGCGCTATTCAGAAAAAATAATAATCATCTGTCTAAAGCAAAATAGGCTAGGTAAAAATAATCTACTTTTTATTCTTTTATACCATACTTTTTATATTAACAATAATGTCTAATATTTAACACTTGTTAGGAACTGCTGTTCTCAATATAAATAATACCATTGTTTTCTTAATTATAATGTGAGTATTCCTTTATTGAAACAACTCTTTCACCCTTTTTTGTGATTTAGACTGTATTCTGCTAATGTTAGTGAAGATAAAAAAATTTTTTTACCCTTGAACAAAATTAAACCGAATAACATAATCTAACATTAGGTGGTACACCATAAAAAGACCATGGCTCGAAAGACACGGTCTTAATTACAGCTTTAGAAGTGAATGAGTAATCCATCCTCGTCGGCAAAAACTGGGTGGATTATTCTTTTTGTTTATTTTGACTAAACATGTGGACATCATTCTCTTTCTTTTACTTATTATGAGTGAAGTAATATCACAAGTTTTTACATAGCTTTTACGGTAAGTGTATCGTTTTGATGTGCTCTACATTCCGATATACCTGTTCCCCTTCAGCTGTTATTAGAGTGATTTTGTTATTTCGAACCTTTTGGAGAAAGCCTATTTTTTCGGAATTATCTCCTCCATCCAGAATAACCAGTTGATTTTCAAATTTTTTCAACTGCTCCTCTAAAGATCGGGCTAGTGTAGAAGGAGGTGGACTTAATTGAAATTTCTGATTATCTAATAAATACGGTGTTGTATTCTGTGGATACGGAATTAGCCATTTAACATGATTCATCGAAATAAACATTGATTTGTATACAGGGGAGTGAAAAACAAAATAGTCGTTCATAATGCTGGATAAATAGCCATGGATTGATTTATTCCCTGTCACATAAATCTGGACAAATAAACCTTTAGCAACAGTTAATGCCTTTCGAAAGGATATAACATCCGTTTCAATTGGTTTTTCTGGAGGGGGACTATTAGAGAAATCTTCTTCTTCTAAACTAGTTTCTTTCAATCTTTGTACATGATTAAATGGAATGTAGATGAAAGAATGGTTTTTTCCATTGTACACGACGATGATGTCCAGTCCACTATCTAGCAGGATTCCCTTGTGAAAACTTCCTCCAGAAATTTCAACATCAATTTTTTTCCCTATTAAATCTACAAAATCAATCAGCATTTTAATTCTCCTTTTCTTCAAATAATCTTATCGTTGAAGAACCCCGCCAAAAAGCCAAGAAACCCAATAATATAGAACAACTAAGGTGAATAACACAGCAGGTGGAATGACAACGACCGTGACTTTTACATATTCCAGCCAACTAATCATCACTTTTCCTTTTCTAATAATGTGCATCCACATCAACGTGGCCAGCGTTCCCATAGGAAGGAGTAACGATCCCATATCGCTTCCAATCACGTTTGCCAGATAGGCAATTTTCAATTCGAGTAAACTTAGTTTCATATGAGTTAATGTGAGTGTTCCAACCATTAGAGCGGGGTGATTATTAAAAATATTGGAGAGAACTGATAGAAGTACACCCATCACGATACTCGAATGCAGCAGACTTCCAGAAACAATCGGTTCTATGAATCCAATCAACCAGTCAGTTAAACCAATGTTATTGAGGCCGTAAATGATGATATACATACAAAAGGCGAAAATGATTATATACCACGGCGTTTTTTTCAGCATATCAGCAGGGGATATTTTTAAATATGCCCATCTCCATCCTAAAAGGACAAGAGAACCAATAACAGCCATAAGAGAAACAGGAATGTTCACAAACGAAGCGACAAAGAGGCTGACACGGACAGCAAATACAAACAACAGAACATTTCGCATAAATCTTGAACGATCTTTTTCCGAAGCATGTTGAATTCCTATTCGTGGTTTAAGTGGGTGGTAAGAAAAGCTTGACAGACCCGAAACATTAGCAGGGATGGTTTTCGGCAAGTTTCTTCTGAATCGCAGGAACAGAAGTCCTACCAGCAAGAGCAGACCAAGGGTTGCTGGAACAAACATCATTGCCGTATGCAAATACAAACTCATATGCACTATTTTCAAGGCAATTAAATTTACGATATTGCTAACCCCGATAGGAGCACTTGATGCTGTAGCGATTAAGCCCCCTGATAGTAAATAAGGGATTTTTTGATGATTTTTTATTCCCATGTTGTTTAATAACATGACTAGAATGGGTGTTGTGATTAAGATACTTCCATCGTTATTGAAGAAAAGTGTCATAAGAAAACATAAAAGATTGACATACCAGAATAAACGAATTCCTGACCCCTTTGCCCTGGCCGCCAGTTTTTCTGCAACCCAATTAAAGAAGCCAAAACTTTCTAAAACAATCGCCATGACAATCGTTGCCATAATCGTAATGGCGGCACCACTTATGGTTTTTGAAATTATACCCAGGTCTGATAATGAGACACTTCCACTAAGTACGACAATAATCGCACCTATTGCGGCAGGTATAGCTTCATTGATCCCTTTAGGTCTCCAAAGAATTAATCCGAGGGTAACCAAAAAAGTGATGATGGTTATCCAAACGGTTAAATGAACCATAATTTCTCCACTTCCATTAAGTTGGAAATTCAGGATGCTTCCCTGAAACGACTCTACCTCCATGGTGTGGTGACTCCACTAATGTCCCTCCCTTCCATCTATCCCTCTTGTGATGTTGTAATATATCTATATGTAACACCATAAAGACAAGCTTTGGGTTGGTACCCGTTTTTCTATAAATCAACTAGAGTCTAAAAATTATCAAAAAAAAAAGCGAAGCTACGTAAGCTCCGCTAAATACATGTATATTTTTTTCCTGCTTCTTTTTGTTTTATGTTGGCATGGAAAAAAACTAACTATGAACTGCGCCCCAATTGTTAGACACAACTAACATTTGGAGGGACAGTTTTTCTATAGTCAAATATTCATTTGAATTAAAATTTCCGGCTGCCCTTGCTTATTTAGACTGAGCAGCCCAATTCTCAATGATAAGAACGAGACTTTTTTCTTTTTACAGATGAAAATTGCCGGTGAACTGTTTTTTTAGGACTATAGAGGATTCCAGTTAAATTTCCAGCCATCACCATCAGGGCAAACGTTAACCAGGCGATCGCAAAAATCCCCGCTGCACCTTCTGCCTTAACCGACAATCTTGGTACTGCCAAATAAAGCATGAAGCCCGCAAACAGCAGGCACAGCATATATCGATTCTTCTTCATTTTTATTCCCCCCTATTATACTGCTTGTTCCATTTTATGCACGATGGAGGAAAAAAAGTAATGAACCTTAAAATTCGATTGCCTCGCCAGGCTGCAGCACTTTACCGTTATTATCCTCCAGCATCTCAATAAATTGATATGGATCCTGTTTAATTGGCGGGAATGTATTATAGTGCATCGGCACTACTGTCTTGGCCTTCAACAGACTGGCTGCATAGGCGGCATCCTCCGGCCCCATCGTGAAATTATCCCCAATCGGCAAAAACGCTACATCAATCGGATGACGTTCCCCAATCAGCTTCATATCAGAAAATAAACCGGTATCCCCTGCATGATAGATGGTTCTGCCTTCATTCATAAACAAAATTCCAGCCGGCATGCCGCAATAAATTAATTCATTATTCGCCGTTTGGTAGCTTGACCCGTGAAATGCCTGTGTCAGCTTTACCTTTCCAAAATCAAACTGGCGGGCACCGCCAATATGCATTCCATGTGTCCGAACCCCCTGCCAGCTTAGGTAGGTTGCAATTTCATGGTTTGCCACCACTAATGCATTATGCCGCTTTGCCAGTTTAACCGTGTCACCGACATGGTCATTATGGCCATGCGAAAGGATAATCACATCAGGTTGCACTTCATCTACTTTCAAGTCTGTCAAACTATTACCACTAATAAATGGGTCAATCATAATCGTTTTGTCATTTGTCCTGATTTGGACAACCGAATGCCCATGATAAGAAACTTTCATCTTCCATTCCCCTCTCACTACTAATCAATAAGTACTTCCATAAAAATTTTAAAAATCCTTTCTTATTTATATCCATATTATATTTGTTCTAGCACATGATAAATTTAGATGGTTTACTTTTTGAATTTTAATTGATACGCTCAAAGAAGATTTGATTTTAGGGGGAAGAAAGATGAATCAACGAATTAATAAGCTGCAAACATGGATGAAGGAACAAAATATTGATGTAAGCTTCATTACTTCTTCAGAAAATGTCTTTTATTTAAGCGGTTACTTTACCAATCCGCATGAACGATTGCTGGCACTGGTAGTTTTTCAGGAGGAAGAACCATTTCTCGTCTGCCCGGGAATGGAAATACATGATGCAAAACGTTCCGGCTGGGAGAATGAAATCATCGGTTTTAGCGATATTGACAATCCATGGGAAATGATTAAAAATGCCATCAGCAAAAGAATCAAAGGTGTATCAAAAGCTGCGATTGAAAAAGAGCATATGAATGTTGAAAGATACGAACAGCTTTCAGGATTATTCCCGAATGCTGCTTTTGTTTCCGCAGAAGAAAAATTAAGACATCTCCGAATGCTTAAGGATGCAAAGGAATTAAAAATTATCGAGGAAGCCTGCGCTCTAGCCGATTATGCCGTTGAATTCGGCGTAAGTGAAATTAAGGAAGGAAAAACCGAGCTTGAAATCCTAAACGCTCTGGAATATGCACTTAAGCAAAAAGGTGTAACGGAAATGTCATTTGCCACCATAGTGCTGACTGGTGCCAACGCTGCCTCTCCGCATGGTACTCCAGGGAACACGAAGATTCAAAAAGGAGACCTCGTTTTATTTGATTTAGGTGTAGTGGTAGACCGGTATTGTTCAGATATTACGAGAACTGTCGCCTATGGGGATATTAATGATAAGCAAAAAGAAATTTACGATACCGTTTTAAAAGCACAATTAGCTGCTGTAGAAGCAAGCAAACCAGGCGTTTCTGCAGCTGAAGTGGATCTCACCGCACGGAGAATTATTGCTGATGCAGGCTACGGAGAATATTTTCCACACCGTCTCGGCCATGGCCTTGGAATCAGTATCCATGAGTATCCTTCCCTGACAGAGACCAATCAGCTAATCATTCAAGAAGGAATGGTCTACACGATTGAACCTGGAATCTATGTGCCTGAGGTTGCAGGTGTACGGATTGAAGATGATATTTATATTGCTGCGGACGGTGCTAAAACTCTAACTAAATTCCCGAAAGAATTGCAAATCATTAAATAGGATTTTTTTGACATTGAACTTTGTGATGAATTGAGGTAATATACTAATACAAGCTGCGTTGCTCGTAGTAATAATAAAGTTTTAACCTTTAAGCTGTAATAGGGAGTTTAAACATCGAAGCCGGAATGACAAGCCTCTGTCTATAGGACATGGAGGACATGCAGAAAAGCTTCTAAGAACACCCACTTTGAGGAGTGGTGGTTTAAAACTTTCTTATACGATTACGGCAAATGCGGCTATATAAGGTTTGTTTACTAAACCAGCTCCTCTTGGGGCTGGTTTTATTTTGCATAAAAAAGAAGAGGGATATATGAATATGCCCCCATCACTCCCATTTTTAAAGAAGCTCTTTTGTATCCTTAAATTCAAGTCCGTGGGCTTCTGCCACTGCCTGATAGGTTACATAACCGCCAAGCGTATTGATTCCCTTCAGCAATGCCTCATCCTGAAGGCATGCTTCCCGATAGCCTTTATTAGCAATTTGAACCCCATATGGCACCGTTACGTTTGTTAATGCGATGGTTGATGTTCTTGGAACTGCCCCCGGCATATTAGCAACAGCATAATGAACAACCCCATGCTTTACATAGGTTGGATTATCATGCGTTGTGATACGGTCTGTTGTTTCAAAAATTCCGCCCTGATCAATCGCGATATCGACGACGACGCTCCCCGGCTTCATTGATTTAATCATCTCTTCTGTGACCAGCTTTGGTGCCTTCGCCCCAGGAATTAGAACCGCACCGATGACTAAATCAGATTCCTTAACAGCATCCGCAATATTATAATGGTTGGACATTAAAGTTGTGACATCTGCTCCAAAAATATCATCTAGTTGCCGGAGTCGATCTGGATTTAAATCAATAATCGTCACCTTTGCCCCCAGGCCAATTGCCATTTTGGCTGCATTCGTTCCTGCAACACCTCCGCCAATTATCGTAACTTTTCCTCTTTGCACACCGGGAACACCGGAGAGCAGAATGCCCATTCCCCCATAAACCCTTTCCAAAAATTGCGCACCTACTTGTACCGCCATTCTTCCTGCGACTTCGCTCATTGGCGTTAATAAAGGCAGATTGTGGTTTGCCAACTGGACGGTTTCGTAAGCAATTCCGACAACCTTATTTTTAATCAGCGCTTTCGTTAATTCCGGTTCTGGTGCCAAATGTAAATATGTAAATAAAATAAGACCTTCACGAAAGAACTGATATTCACTTGGAAGGGGCTCCTTAACCTTCATCACCATCTCCATTGACCATGCTTCTTCTGCAGTTTCAACCAGTTTTGCACCGGAAGATAGATAATCTTGATCGGTAAAACCGGACCCAAGGCCTGCTGCTTTTTCAATAAAAACCTCATGGTTGAATTTTACCAGGTTCACTACTCCTGAGGGTGTCATTGCAACACGGTTTTCATTATTTTTTACTTCTTTAGGTACTCCAATCCGCATGTGGCAGCCCCCTAATATCTTTAGTTAAAATTAGTATACGCATTTTCCTTATTCAAAGTCATAAAATAGAAAGCCTTTTTATCCAAACAAAAACTTTGCCTTTCATGGACAAAGCTTTTGTTTTCAATGGTTCAATTTAATAGTATGGGTATGGGTAAGGATAATATGGATATCCATATCCATATGGTGCCGTTAGTAAGGCACCAGCTGCTAATCCGCCTAAGAACGGCAATCCAAAGCCAAAGCCAAACGGGCGGCCGAAACCGAGGCCAAACGGACGGCCAAAGCCCCAGATGCGTGAATCATTATGGGGATAATTCATAGATTGGTCATATGGCATATTACCTGGAGTTGTATACATGTCCATATTCATCAATAACCTCCTCAAGTGTATTATTTTTACACTAAAGGTTATGCATTCATCCAAGGAGATTCTTGGGTAAAAGCCCTTGATGAAAGAATTTTCTAGACAGATATACATTTAAAAGCCGAAGCGGCCTGTTTAGCGACGTTAGAAAAGGGGAGCTTAAATCGAATCTATGTTGCCTTATCGCAAGTAGGAGTTGGGTGGGCGCTGGAATCAATATCAAAGTTCAATGCGAAAAAATAGAAAAAAGACTGTCCAGCCATGCTGGTCAGCCAAGTACCTTATATCATTTACCAGTCCTCTGCGGAGAAAATATTCTCGCTTTCTGCAACAGCAGTACCCTCATCAATAAATCCGCTGTTATAGGAATTCATAATTTGCTGGCTTACTTCATTAGTCCCCTGCTCATCAAAATCAAAAGTATACTTTTTAGGATCCCGTTTCACCATTTTGCAAAACTCCTTTTCATTATTAGTTACTTTATTATTGTTCGAAAAATTGCAACAGTTATACTTTGTTAATTATTGTATAATTTAGGTAAGGAGATGATAATCATGGGACTCACATATAAGAATATTTTAGTCGCCATTGATGGTTCTAAAGAGGCTGATTGGGCTTTTAAAAAAGGAGTAGAAATTGCCAAAAGAAATCAGGCGGCTTTACTATTAGTCCATGTCATTGACACAAGATCTTTTGCCTTAATCGAAGCCTATGATACAGTTATAGGGGATCGTGCTGAAAAACTTGCAAAAGACATGCTTGAAAACTATCAAATGCAGGCTATTAAGGCAGGTATCCCAGAATCGAAGGTTCAATTTGAAATTGAATTTGGCTCTCCTAAAGTTAGAATCCCAAGAGATTTAGCAAAGAATCATAATGTTGATTTAATTATCTGCGGTGCTACAGGCATGAACGTAGTGGAAAGGATCTTTATCGGCAGTGTATCCGAGCATATTACCCGCTATGCGCAGTGTGATGTCCTCGTTGTCCGGACAGAAAAAGAATCCTAATAACAATAAATCACGCGGCTATTTTTAGCCGCGTGATTTTTCTATGATGGTCTATTAATGTGTAGTACAATAAGAGTAATTACTCATCATGGAGGAATTTATGACAGAATTTTTTTCTTTTGACCAAAGGCTTGGTATTTTTATACCGGAGTTTGCAAATGATTGGGAACACTATAGCAAGGAAACCCAGGCAGACATCCTTTTCCGCTGGGAACGAATCCGAAGTGCGATCCCGGACAGGATTACAGAGCTTGAACATGACATCAATCAAAAGCAAGTCCAGCTTTCCGATGAGAGCGATTTCATCCACTCCTGCCAATTGAACACAGAAATAGCCGAACTGGCCTCCATCATTAACGACCTATGGCTGTGGTACCGTGCCAATCAAACTCTTTCAGCAAAAGAACACCACTAAAAACTCCCTTTCCTATGCTGGGTAGGGAGTTTTGTTCTTTTGGATAATCTTTTACGGACTGAAATTCTTCTTCTAATCATTTTCAGTCAACACGAACACCTAATCTAGTCAGTTTTCAATTTTAAATAGGATCTGTTATAAGTCTTTCTTAATTTCTCTCACCACATGACCGAGTTCAGGCAATATCAATTTGTTCATCGCAAGCTTGACTGCCCCGGATGACCCTGGGGTGGAGAAGACCGCTTGATCATTGACGACACCGGCAATCGCTCTTGAAAGAATGGCAGCAGAACCGATATCTTCTTGATAACTAAGCATCCTGAACAATTCCCCGAAGCCGACGATTTCCTTATCAAGCAGACCTTGAACGGTTTCAATTGTAACGTCGCGCTTGGCGATTCCGGTACCGCCATTCAACAAGATTGCATCAATATCATCACGGCCGCACCCATTTAAAATTTCGTGACGAATTGACTCCTCTTCATCCTTTACAATTACATAATCCACAATCTTATGCCCTGCACCCTCAAGCATGTCCATCATCAGCCTGCCGCTTTTATCGGTTGATTCATCTCTGGTATCGCTAACTGTAATGACCTTGCAATTTACGGTCTTTGGTGCTTCTTTTTTATGCTCTAGCGTACTCATTCAAAAATCTCCTCTTTTTCCTTTAGATAACGAACTTGATAATATTTATGGGCGAGGTCTGTCACCTTTCTGGTCAATTGGTAATTCGCACCTGCACCAATCACCATGCTGACAAGGGGTATGCCTTGAATCAATTTTTTCCGAAAAAGCGTGATGACCAAGGCCTTAAATAACTGTTGAACCGGCTGCTCGAGCCATGTAACATCAGTGATTTCTTCCTTGCCCTCGTAAAAATATTGATTATCGAAGCCTTTCAATTCATCCATCAAAGACGACCAGCCGTCTTTTTGTAATCTTGGCGGAAGGGTTGCGGTATGGAAAACCTTCAGCGAGGTCATCATTTCATGAGGCGTATTGACTTCAAATCCATATACTGAAGCAATCAATTGAACGACCCGTAAATTAATAACGGCAATCGCCGGAATATCCGTACCTAACAAAAGGGTCCCGCCTGTCCCCGCCAATCCGCCCTGAACAAGGGAATAAAGGCGATGCCTGGCGATTTGCTGCTCTGCTATGTATTGCAATTGATGAATTTCCAGTTTCTTCAAATCTTTTATTTTTTCTAAATCACACCGAAAAATCCTTCCGGAAGTAAGAATTCTGTCTTTCGCATCCATTTGCAGCTGCGATCCCTGAATGATGCTGTGTAAATGAAAAAGCCAGCTGTCAAGGACCGAAAAAAACTGAATTTGAACTTTTTCTGGCAATAGGGAAAAAGATCGCTCCAAATATTTTTCATAGGTCAGCTGAAAGTCATTCGCTTCGTAATGATATAAATTTTTTTCCCATTCCCGGATTTCATTTAAAGTTTTTGCTTCCCTGTCTGTTAAAGGCATCCGCAACCCCTCCCGGCAACAACCTTTTTTCCAGTATATCACACAAAAATAGCATACGAAAAAGGCAAAAGCCTTGTTTTCAGCTTTTGCCTTTTGGAAAAATTTATTGAGCCAGCCGAACTACATCGCGGGCAATCATCACTTCTTCATTTGTCGGAATGATCAGGACCTTAACAGGTGAATGCGGGTAGTTGATAAATGCCTCTTCACCTCTTACTTTATTTAAAGCAGGATCCCAATAAACACCCATAAATTCAAGACCTTTTAAGACATTTTCCCGGATTACATCGCTGTTTTCTCCAATGCCTGCCGTAAAAATAATGGCATCCACTCCGTACATGCGGGAAGCATACGAGCCGATATATTTATGAATTCTATTGGCAAACACATCTAATGCCAGCTGGGCACGTTCATTTCCTTGTTTTGCCTCCATTTCAATATCTCGCAAATCGCTGGAGAATCCGGTCAACCCAAGCATACCGCTCTTTTTATTTAATTCATCGAGAACTTCTTCAACAGTTTTATTTGTTTTTTCCATAATATATGGAATAATTGCAGGGTCAATGTTTCCTGAACGGGTCCCCATCGTTACCCCTGCCAGTGGTGTAAAGCCCATAGAGGTATCAATTGATTTTCCTCCTTCAATCGCAGCAATACTGGCTCCGTTGCCTAAGTGGCAGGAAATGAGACGAAGCTGTTCAACCGGACGGCCTAGAAGTTCAGCCGCACGCTGGGAAACATACTTATGGCTTGTTCCGTGGAAGCCGTATTTACGAATGCCATATTTCTCGTAATATTCATATGGTAGGCTGTAAAGGAAAGAACTTTCAGGCATTGTTTGATGGAATGCCGTATCAAACACGGCAACAGCCGGAACATTCGGAAGAATCCGTTTAAATGCTACAATTCCCGTTACATGCGCAGGATTATGAAGCGGTGCTAATTCTGATAATTTATCAATTTTTGCTAACACATCATCGGTAATCAAGACAGAGTCATTAAACTGCTCACCGCCGTGAACAACCCGGTGGCCAATGCCTTCGATTTCATCAAGAGATTTAATGATTCCAGTCGTTGTTAATTTATCTAACAGCATTTTAACTGCGACTTCATGGTCAGGGATATCCAAGATTTCCTGTACTTTCTGACCGTCGACCGTAATTGTAAAAACGGAATCATTTAAACCAATTCGTTCAATTAACCCTTTTGTAATCACTTCTTCACTTGGCATTTCAAATAATTGAAATTTTAAAGAAGAACTTCCTGCATTAATTGCGATAATTTTAGCCATTCTCTGACGCTCCTTTTAATTAACAAAATTGAAAAATAAGAATCCAGTTTTATACACCTTTATCTTGTGTAAACCTACCTAGTTTATTTCCCTCAATTTTTCATTTAATCATTATGGAAAGTTCATTTCAAGGACTAAAATCACAAAAAACGGTTACGCAAAAAAATTGTTAAATTCAATTTTTTCAAAAATTAAAAAAGATAAAACCGGCAGGCCTCCCCGGTTTTATCCTTTGTTCCCTTGAAACCATTTTTCCATTTTCACTAAAATTTTATCCATTTCGGCAGCGTTTGCGAGACTTGGCAGGTTAACTAGCAAAGCTTGCTTCGGCGGCTTGATTCCCTCAGCTTTTTTTTGCAGGACTAAAATACTTTTAGCTGCTTTTTCACTCTTAAACATACTCTTTGGCAGCTGCAGCATTCCTTGAATGATCACATGGCCCTTAAAATACTCCGACAGCTTCCCTGCCTGTTCACTTTCAAACAGGCCATTGGGAATAATGAAAAATAAATAGCCTCCCGCTTTAATATGCCGGACGCTTTGTTCGATAAATAAGTGATGTGAATAAGAATGACCCTCAGGCGCTTGTAATTGATATTCTGCCGCGCGAATATCATTCGGATAGTAGCCGACTGGTAAATCAGCGATGACGGCATCAACCGGGTCAATAAATAATGGTTCCAGGCTGTCCTGATTAAAAAACTGAACCGGATGCTCCTGCAAATTGGCATTCACATACGCAAGCTTAATTAACAGATCATCAACTTCCAATCCAATGGCCGTTACATTTTTGTGCAGATGATTTAAAACCGTTGTTAATAAGTTCCCCGTTCCCACAGCAGGGTCAAGCAGCCGGAAGGAAGACTCACCAACAAATCTCTCCACTAAATACCCCATCAGCATTCCTACAGAATCAGGTGTCATTTGATGATTCGGCTGCACATTTTCCTTCATTCCCTTTAAAATAACGAGCTGATAGGCTTTGCGGATTTCTTCTTTCGAATATTTTTCCAAGTGAATCTCTTCATATTTTTTCTTCAGCCTTTTGACCGTCAGTTCACTTAACTCTTCCTGAAGAATCGAACCTTGAAACATATTCTCGCCGGATTCAGCAAGTGCTTCCAAATAGGAACAGCCTAATTCTTCCTGTAAAATAAGGGCTGTTTCGTTAAAAACTGTAAATAGTTGTTCTACTGGAGATATTTTCATTTACTTTAAGCTCCCCGTCATGAATTTCCTTATCCATTTTAAACGAAAAACTGATTTAAAGACAAGTTTCTGCAATATAAAAGGCCCCGTGCATTTGCCCGAGGCCCCGTGAAAAAGGAAAATTATAGTTCGACTTTGAGAATTGTCCAGTTCCAGCGCTTCCGTTTTTCTTTTTACTTCGCGTTTCTGGCAGCTTCCAGTGCTGCTTCATAGTTCGGGTGGCTGGTTGCTTCACTAACATATTCAACATATGTCACCGTCTCACTGGAGTCAACGACAAATACAGCCCTGGTCAACAGTCTCAATTCTTGAATTGCCACGCCATAAGCTTCCCCGAATGACAGGCTGCGGTGGTCGGATAGGGTTACCACATTTTCTATTCCGGCAGCGGCGCACCAGCGTTTTTGCGCAAATGGCAAATCAACACTTACAGTAAGAACTTTTACGTTACCTAAACTATTTGCTTCCTCATTAAAGCGGCGTGTTTCCGCATCACAAACACCTGTATCCAATGAAGGTACAGAAGTGATCAGTCGAACCAGCCCCTTTGTATTGTCTAATGTTACTTCAGATAAATCATTTGCCAGGACAGTGAAATTCGGAGCCTTATCTCCAACCTTTACTTCATTGCCCAGTAATGTAACCGGGTTTCCCTTAAATGTAACACTTGCCATCCTAACATCCTCCTTTGTCGTATCGAGCAAAGACCCCTTTGCTGCGAATATGTACAGTGTAAATATATCTATTCAGAATAGTTTTTGCAATTAACTTGCATTACCCTTCCATGAAAAAGGTTAATCTCCGAAGTTAAGGAAGATTAACCTTTCAGCTTATAAATCTAAATCCTGCTTTGGCTGGCTATTCTCTGATTGGGAAACCTTTTGCTGTCCATTTTGCTGTTTTCCCTCATCCTTTTTCGAGAACATCTGCTGAATTTTATCCACTGCCTGCGGGGCCAGCTCTAATATTTTCTCATACAAATGAGTACTTTCATCTAAATGGAGCATCTTCACACCTTGTGAGTTAACAATTAAAAAGGCTATCGGTGTAATAGATACACCAGCCCCGCTTCCGCCTCCAAAAGGGAATTGTGGACCGCCCTGACCTTGGCCTTGTCCTTGTCCCTGGCCTTGTCCCTGGCCTTGTCCGCCTTGGCCTTTCCCTTGTCCCTGGCCGCCATCCATCTTAAACTCACTGCCCCCGGCAGCAAATCCAAATCCAACCTTCGATACTGTTAAGATAACACTTCCATCCGGGGTTTCTACCGGATCTCCGATTATAGTATTTACATCAATCATTTCTTTTAAACTTTCCATTGCCGTCGTCATTAAACCTTGAATTGGATGGTCAGACATTATAGTTTCCTCCTTCTTCAAATGGATCTCATTTTTTCATTTGAAAAATTGGTTTTGTTTTTAAAAAGCGTTTTTCCGCCCTTCCAGAATTTAATCAGTTTTAATCCTGCTAAAATAGCTTGCCCGATTCGAAATTGAAAAATACATATAATACGAGTCTGGATAACGGAAGCTTGAAAATGGGGGGTAATCGCCAGTTCCGGCACGGCTTTTAAGCTTAAATAATTGCTGAGAATGCCGGCAATGCTGCCTTTAATCGTCCATAATGCCCCTGTCACAATCGCAGTATTGGCAGCGTCACCAACACCTATAAAAGTTTGCCATTCAAATTTTTTTATCGTTACTTTAAGGAAAAATTTTCTGATTATCACGTTCAAATGAATAACCTTGTGCATAAAGTCTCTTGTTTTCTCAAAATAGGTCATCACATTTTCTTTGGTAATTTGGGTTCCCTTGGACTCCTGGCTTTGGCCTGAAGCGTCCCCCATATGGGAATGACTTTTGACAACAACACTCGGGGAATCATCATCAATTTTGATTAAAGGCACTTTGATTTTATACTTAATTAACCCAAACCAAATCCTGAATTCAATCTTTAAGTCATCATTATCATTATAGTGATAATAATGGAAAAGAATGGTTAACTTCGTAAAGATAATTAGTATTAATAAGAGTACAAAAATGGACAGGAAAAGTAACAGCCAAAACAATTTCTTTCACAACCTTTCAGCTTGTTATTATTTCCCATTGCAAAAAAAAAATCCTGAACAAAGAACCAATTATGGATTCTTTGTTCAGGACAAAGATTCACAAAATCTTACCTGCTAAAAAAATAGTAAAAGTTAAAATCGTAATCTTTGATTAACATTTTACTATTCGCTTAAATAAATCTTGGTCAGTAATTTCAATTAAGAGGTTTCCCCTGAAAATAACAAAAACCCTTGAAAATCAAGGGTTTTTATTATCTCGTGATTCTACTATCAACATCTAGTTAATAGGCTCATCTATCATTTATCCACATGAATGACAGTTGTATCTGTCAGCAAATCATGCAATCCTTGCTTTTTCGGTAAAAAGGCAACGATGAGATAGCCCACGATAACGGTAGAGGAAATAAACCTGCCGAACAACTCGCGGAAAAGAACCGTGTTCCAGGTTAATTTCTCCTGGCGCAAATCAATTACCTTTATGCCAAAGACCATTTTTCCAAGCGTCTGCCGGAAATATTTTGTCATCAGGACAAAATACAAATAAAAGATGACGGCTGATGCAATTGAGATGGGGGCAAACATATTAAATTCTGTTAAGGAAATATCAAGCGCCCGAAAGAGAGGCTTGACTAATATTCTTTCAATGCTTCCGACAACAAGTAAATCAAGCAGGTAAGCCCAGAAACGCATCCAAAAACCGGCATAGCGGACCGGTAGAGAGCAGGCTGGCGGTTCGTCAAATGCATGCTCTTGATAAATTGGAGGTAATTCAATGCTTGCGGCATCGTTTACGGTTTCATTTACGGTTTCATTTACGTTTTCCTTCATGTCCATAACTGCCGCCCCCTAATCCGCATACAAATACATGAGGCGCGGGGAATTAGGCTTGGACAGAATTTTCATCAGTCCGGAAATTTCAGCATTGCCGCCGAGCCATTTTTTCGCCTGCAGATTAAATAGGGAACCAAAGCCGAGATCCTCGGTATAACGGACAACTTTCGCACCTTTAAGCTTTTCATTCTTTTTCATTTGTGAAATGACGTCATCCAGGTAACCGAAACCATCAATTAATTTCAGGTCCTTCGCCTGCCGCCCATCATAAACGCGGCCGTCAGCGATCTTTTTCACCTCATCCGTGCTCATATGCCGGCCGTCTGAAATAACTTTGACAAAGCCTTCATAGGAATTGTTAACCATATTCTGTAAAATTTGCCGTTCCTCGTCTGTCATATCCCTTGTTGGACTCATGATATCTTTATACTTGCCGCTTTTGATAGTGACAAAATCCACCCCATATTTGTCGGCAAGTCCCTTATAATTGTAACCCTCCATAATGACCCCAAGCGAGCCTGTCAGCGTTTCCGGACTGGCATAGATTTTTTTCGCCGCTGTTGAAATATAATATCCGCCTGATGCCGCCATCGAGCCCATCGATATGTATATCGGCTTTTTCGTATCTTTTTGGATTTCCTTTAATTTATCGTGAATTTCCGCGCTTTCCACGACGCCCCCGCCTGGAGAATTAACCCGGATAATGATTCCTTTTACGGAATCATCCTCTTTCACATTGTTCAGCTTTTTCATAAAATCCTGGTGATTGTAGCCTGCACCTTGAAATAATGAATCTGCTACGCCGGAATCCTGAATCACCCCGTCCACATCAAGGACCACAATTTTCTTTAATTCGCTGCCTTCTTTCACCACTTCTTCAGTAAATGGCTGATCGGCAGTGGACATAAGGTCATTAAAATCCGTTTCCAATCCTTTAAAGGCCATCGATGATAAAAAGTTAATTAAAACCGATACAATAAATAATCCGGCTGCAATTCCTAAAGCTGCCCATCGTTTTCCATTCATTCATGTTCCCCCTTTATTTCTTTCTAAAAAACGCTTTCCTGCTCTTTCATATTGTTTCAAAAAAGTGCTAAACTAATATGAAGAACTATTATTATTTTACCAAAATTTAATTTTTAAAGGGGAAAAATGAGACAATTTTCTCAAATTTATACAGGGAGGTTATTCAATGGGTGAGAGGCTGAATATCTTTTATTATCATAAGCGCGATAAAGACCTGCTGACGAAAGCAGCACCTCTTTTTGAAGCGAGCGAACGCTTTGGCTTCAAGATTGTAGATGATCACCGGAAGGCGAATATTATTGCCAGTATCGGCGACGATGGAGCATTTCTTCAGGCCGTCCGCAAAACTGGTTTTCGTGATGATTGCCTTTATATGGGGATCTCAACGAAAAACAGTTTAAATATGTACTGTGATTTTCGGATCGATGATACCTCTAAAATGATTGAATCAATGCTGAATGAGCAGCTCGAGGTACGCCGTTATCCTCTTATCGAGGCTGTGGTCGATGGGCAGGGAACCTTCACCTGCTTAAACGAATTCAGCATCCGCTCCTCTATTATTAAAACACTCGTCATTGATGTGTTTGTTGATCACTTGCATTTTGAGACATTCCGCGGTGACGGTCTGATTGTGGCAACACCGACCGGAAGTACTGCCTATAATAAATCAGTAAACGGTTCGATTGTCGACCCGCTCCTTTCCTGCATGCAGGTCAGCGAGGTGGCATCGGTAAATAACAACCGCTACCGTACTCTGGGTTCTTCTTTTATTTTAGGCAGCGAGCGGACACTTTCCCTCAAAGTCGTGAACGAAGAAGAAAACGACCACCCGACAATGGGCATGGACAATGAGGCCTTAAGCATCCGTCACGTAGACAAAATACAAATCAAATTAAGTGATAAAAAAATAAAAACGTTGAAATTGAAGGACAACTCCTTCTGGGAAAAAGTGAAACGGACTTTCTTATAAATGTGAAAAACCTTATCCGGCTGGGGATAAGGTTTTCTCTGTTATGCACTCTTTTCTTTTTGTCCCTTCAAGCCTCTTTCGGATACAAGCTTGGTTTTTGAAAGGGAATAAACTGTCAGTGCTGACCAAATAAATACGAAGGATAATAACTGCACCTTAGAAAAATGCTCATCATAAACAAAGATTCCCAATAGTAATGTTAAGGTCGGTGCGATATATTGCAGGAAACCCAGCAGTGATAACGGTATTTTTTGGGCACCTTTTGCAAAATAAAGCAGTGGAATCGCTGTCACCGGTCCGGCACCTATTAACAGCAAATCCGTACTCCAACTAGCGGCAGAAAATGAACCTCCACCCTGAAAAATTAAGACAAGTATATAGATGCCGGCAACGGGAGCGAGCACCATCGTTTCTAATGTCAATCCTACCGCTGAATCAACATTAATCAGCTTTTTCGCCAGCCCGTATAAACCAAATGACAAGGCAAGAGCAAGTGCAATCCAAGGAAACTTTCCGTGCGAGACCGTGACAATTAAAACCCCGATCGCAGCCAGGATGAATGATACATATTGATAAATAGATAATTTTTCCTTCAATACAATCATCCCTAATAAAATGCTGACTAATGGATTAATGTAATATCCAAGGCTTGTTTCAATCATAAAACCGTTGTTGACTGCCCAAATATAAATAAACCAATTTATACTGATAAGGACAGAGGCAATCATCAGTGTATACATTTGTTTTTTATTTTGCGCAAAGCCTTTTAATGTTCGAGTAAAAAGACTCCATTTTTTCATAAAGAAAAGAATAATAACCATAAAAATAAAGGACCAAAAGATCCG
Organism: uncultured Neobacillus sp.; assembly: GCA_964400595.1. Classification (GTDB taxonomy): domain Bacteria; phylum Bacillota; class Bacilli; order Bacillales; family Cytobacillaceae; genus Neobacillus. Next base: position 39,589 of record CAYNUT010000017.1, read on the forward strand.
GTTGGCGAGAATCTCCTTTGCTGCGACACCGCCTAGTAATTTCCAATAGATTGGTAACAAACCCCATAATAAATAAGAAAAGCCAGCATGGATCGCCCCAAGCTGCGTTTCACTTTTTTTCATACTCTCAAGCCCCTATTCTTTCTGAAATCGAAATAATCTCTATTATAACGTGAAACAAGCTGAATAGGGGAATTTTTTGTTTCCAGGCAAATCGATCAGACTTCATTTACCGTCGGGGCTCATTTTTGCTCTTTTTGGTAAATGAGGGGCTTCTTCGTTTACCGTTTGGCCTCCTTTTTGCTCTTTTTGGTAAATGAGGGGCTTCTTCATTTACCGTTTGGCCTCCTTTTTGCTCTTTTCGGTAAATGAGGGGCTTCTTTATTTACCGTTTGGCCTCCTTTTTGCTCTTTTCGGTAAATGAGGGGCTTCTTTATTTACCGTTTGGCCTCCTTTTTGCTCTTTTTGGTAAAAAACGAAAAAGCAGACGGTAAGTCCGCCCGCTTCTCTACTTCAACACAATTATTTATTATTCACTGCAGACATTTCTTTTTGACGAAGTTCAATCCGGCGGATTTTTCCCGAAGTTGTTTTCGGAAGCTCCGTTAAATATTCGATTTTCCTTGGGTATTTATATGGCGCTGTCAATGTTTTTACGTGCTCCTGAAGGTTCTTGGTAAGCTCTGGGTCATTTGAGTCCACATCTTCTTTTAAGACAACAAATGCTTTGACGATAAAACCGCGTATCTCATCAGGGCTTGCCACCACGGCACATTCTTTGACAAATGGATGTTTTACAAGGGCATCCTCAACTTCAAAAGGTCCAATTGTATAGCCGGAGCTGATGATAATATCATCGCCGCGGCCTTCAAACCAAAAATAGCCATCCTCATCCATTTTCGCTTTATCGCCGGTAATATAATAATCCCCGCGGAATTGCATCGCCGTTCTCTCTGGATCTTTATAATAATTTTTAAACAAGGCGGGGGTTTCCACATGGACAGCAATGTCACCCACTTCACCCGCAGCACAAACCAGTCCCTCTTCATTAATAATTTCCACACGGTTGCCCGGTGTTGGTTTGCCCATAGAACCTGGCTTTAATCCCATTCCTTTTGTCACGCCGACAAGCAGGGTATTCTCTGTTTGCCCATATCCGTCACGGACATCGACATTGAAATATTTTCTGAAGGTATCAATGACCTCGCGGTTCAGCGGCTCACCTGCCGACACAGCACTATGAAGGTTTGGCAATTTGTAATCAGACAAATTATCGACCTTTGCCATTAAACGGTATTCAGTCGGCGTGCAGCAAAGAACATTGACATCATATTTTTGTAAAAGAGATAAATACTTTTTCGGCTCAAATTTTCCGTTATAAACTAAGCCTGCACCGCCGGAACCTAGAACGGAGAGGAACGGACTCCAAATCCATTTTTGCCAGCCCGGGCCTGCGGTTGCCCAAACGGTATCCCCCTCTTCGATGCAAAGCCACTTGGCCGCTGCTGTTTTTAAGTGGGCGTATGCCCAGCCATGAGTGTGAACGACTCCTTTTGGATTCCCTGTTGTTCCAGATGTATAGGATAGAAAAGCCATATCATCTCTCAATGTATCAGCCAGCGGAAAAACTTCTGAAGCTGCACTCATTTCTGCATCTAAATGTACCCATCCTTCTTCCTTTTCCCCAATCGTAAACTTTACCAGAGGTGCAATCTCCGTAATATTTTTAAATTGGTCCACATATGGATAATAACTGACTACCGCTTTGACATCACCATGGGTGATGCGGTACTGGAGATCTTTTTCCCTTAGCATTTCCGAGCTTGGAATCACAACCATGCCTGACTTTAATGCAGCCAAATACACAACATAGGCTTCGATTAGGCGAGGCACAATGACAAGGACGACATCCCCTTTTTTCAATCCTTGCCTGGCAAAAACATTTCCTGCCTGGTTGACCTGTTTCAATAATTGTTCATATGTAACCTGTCTTGTTTCCCCTGACTCATCTTCCCATTTCAATGCCACCTTGTTTGGATCACCGGCAAAGCACTCTACTTCTGAAACCAGATTATACTGTTCCGGTGCAACTAAATCCTCCCGTCTCATCCTTCTCCCCCTTTAAACATATTCCCAACAAATAAATTATACAAAATTTTTAAAATTTTTAAAAACATTATTCTCCAAAAAAATATTTAATACGCAAAAAAATAAAGAGAGCAGGACAAGTCCCACTCTCTGTAGCCATAGTATTAATTTTTAATTAGCGGGCAAATCCGCCGCCTAATTGTGATTCAGCCATTGCAACTAAACGCTTGGTGATTTCACCACCAACAGAACCGTTAGCACGTGAAGTTGTGTCTGCACCAAGATTGACGCCAAATTCTTGAGCAATTTCATATTTCATTTGGTCAAGAGCCTGTTGTACACCAGGAACAAGTAGTTGATTAGAAGTATTATTGTTAGCCATGTGATTATCACCTCCTTGTGAGTATAGAATGTGTAGAATCACATGGCTTCATTCGGCATTAACGTTGGTAAATGTTCACAAAATTGTCAAATATACAATTAAAATAAGTCGCTAAACTCAGAGCTATGCTGACGATCCGGTTTAATGATAATTGTTTCGACCTCTTTTACGGCCTCTTCAATCAAAGGCTCAAAATTAAAAAAGCTTTCATACTGGTTCACTTTTTCTCTTCTAGGCTTTGTTTTCGGTGACGCCGGCACAAAGATGGTGCAACAATCCTCAAAAGGACGATTTGAGATTTCGATGGTATCGATTTCCTCAGCGATTTTAATAATATCGGTTTTGTCCATCGAAATCAAGGGCCGCAAAATCGGCGTATTCGTCACTTCATTTATGGCATACATGCTTTCTAATGTTTGACTCGCTACCTGTCCAAGACTTTCTCCGGTAATAATCGCAAGACCTTCCTGGCTTTTCCTGATTTCATCGGTTATCCGGAGCATCATCCTTCTTGTCGATGTCATCGTATAATTTTCCGGTACCTGCTCGCGGATGGCTTGCTGCACATCTGTAAACGGAACAATATGAAGTGTCAATGAGCCAAAAACTTCAGCAAGCTTTTTCGATAAGTCGATTACTTTTTCCTTGGAACGTTCGCTTGTAAAAGGCGGGCTAAAAAAATGAACCGCTTCGATTTCCAGTCCCCGCTTCATTGACAAATAGCCGGCAACCGGGCTGTCGATTCCTCCGGATAACATCAGCATCGCCTTACCGCTTGAACCAATCGGCAGGCCTCCGGCTCCCTTGATCGTTTCACATGATAAATAAATCGCTTCTTTTCGCACTTCGACACGTAAATTAATGTCCGGATTTCTCACATCCACTTTTAACCCGGGAATGTTTATTAATAAATGAGCCCCAATTGTTTGATTAATGCCGTCTGTATTTAATACGAATGTCTTATCAGATCTTTTGGCAGTAATTTTAAACGTCTGCCCTTGTTGAAAAAGCGAAGCAACAATTTCAAGAGACGCTTTTTTTAATGCTTCAACATCCCTTTCCACTTTTATCGCCGGACTGAAGGATTGAATCCCAAATATATTCTTTAATTTTTCAATGATTTCTATTCCATTTTCTCCATTTAAAATTACATACATCCGGTCGCGGCTTGCCTCAATTTTTATGTTAGGGAACGAGGCAAGGGCAATGCGGACACTTTTCTTAAGCTTATCAATAAATTTATTGCGGTTTCTGCCCTTTGTGGTGATTTCACCATAACGTATCAAAATACGGTCGTAATTCATTTATTTATTATCCTTCCTAATTGATTTGCCGTTTTCTCGATTTGTTTAATAACCATCTTCGCTTCCTCTTCCGAATTATCGAAGGAAAGGCTGATTCTGATGGAACTGTCTGCCAAACTCTCTGGAACACCCATTGCCAGCAATGTTTTGCTTGGCGATTTCTTCTTCGAGGAACATGCACTTGTTGTCGAAACAAATATTTCATGCTGCTCTAATGCATGAATAAACACTTCAGATTTGATTCCTTTAAGAGAAAAATTTAAAATATGCGGTGCCGATTGTTCAATGGGGGTATGAATTTGTACCCCTTCAATCTCACCAAGGCCATTTCTTAACTGGCTTTGGATTTTCTTCATCTTATTTAAACAGGCTTCACTTTTCAGCAATGTCATCCTTAGTGCCTTTGCTAATGCTACAGCCCCTGCTACATTTTCCGTCCCGCTGCGAATCGCCCGTTCCTGATTGCCGCCGGAAAATAACGGAATTAGTCTTGCCCCATTGCGGATATACAAAACCCCCGTCCCTTTTAAGCCGTGAAATTTATGGCCGGAAAGCGAGTAAAAATCCACTCGGGAATCATAAAGAGAAAGAGGAACCTTGCCAATTCCCTGCACCCCATCAACATGAAACAAAATCTGCGGATGCTTTTTAAGAATGTCTCCTATTTCCTTAATCGGCTGAATGGTGCCTACCTCATTATTTACCTGCATGATGGAGATAAATATTGTATCCCCGCGAATCGCTTTCTTAACATCGGCAGCCGAAACTTGGCCGCTTTCATCAACAGGCAGGTATGTTATTTCAAAGCCCTCCTGCTCCAGCTGTTCCATGGCAGCCCGAACAGAAGCATGCTCCACACTTGTGGTAATGAGATGGCGTCCTTTATTTCGATTCAACAACGCTGCCCCTTTGATTGCCATATTGTTACTTTCAGTGCCGCCTGAGGTAAAATAAATTTCGGATGGCTTGACCTTTAAAAGCCCGGCAACCTGTTCTCTTGCCTGCGATAAAAGCTTCTCAGCCTGGCCTCCAAAACTATGCAAGGAGGAAGGGTTCCCAAAATATTCGCTGGAAACTGTTATAAAGGAATCTAAAACTTGTTTATATGGTTTAGTCGTTGCACTATTATCAAAATAAATCATTCATATTCCTCCGTCTGAATACCACTAACAAATATAAATCTTATCATATTTATATTATCTTTGAAAAAGAAAAAACCGATGCAGCATCGGTTTTCATTTTTAGCCTGTAACAACAGGGGTCTTTATTTTCTTTAATGCTTCCGGGTCTACACCTTCAAGCGTTGCGGCAGCCTGCTCCAATGCTTCCTGGTAATCGTATTGTCTGAAAGCTGTTTCTGCATCAGCTAAGCCTTTAGCAACTGAAGGATAATGGCTGCGGTAACGATTGCCATATTGAATAGCTTTCTCCGCCAGCATCGCATTTTCTACTAGCTCAACGGTAGAATTCATAAGCTTTTCTACAGTTAATACGGCAATTTCTAAATATTGATTTAAGGCTGCAATGTTCAACGGCTTTTCTTCAAGCTGATACTTCACATTTTGAATGCTGTCATTTGCATCCTCATAAAGATATTTATATTCATCCGGCAGCCCTGGGACATTACTTTTCGAAACAAGACGAACGGTTTCGCCGACATTATTCATTAATTCCTTTACTTTCTCCCTTGCCTCCAGCTCGTCTTTCCGCAGTGTCTGAAGTTTTTGGGCAAAACTTTGTTGTTCATCCCTAATGATTTCCAGCTGTTCTTTAATCTCGCTTAATTCCTCACTAATAATCGATTGTGCTGTTTCGTTGATCCTTATTTTTTCATTCAGCACCTCAAAATGTTTAAACACCGATTTCAGTTCTGTGTCCAAATTCCGCTGCATGTCAAGCTCCTGTTCTGACAACTGGTAGCTTTCCTGGATGTGAATCACTTCACTTGTGAGGTTAGTGTTTTCTTTTTCAGCTGAAACAAGAAGATCACCTGTCACCTTTTCATTTTTCAGGACAAAAAGCTTGGCACTTACTTCTTTTTCCAGAAGATCAAAAAGGACATCAATTCTTGCCTTAACTTCTTTCATTCCTTCTTCAGCCTTTTCTACTTCTGTTGCTTCGATAAAAACTAAAATTTCAGCAAGCTTTTCTTCTAACCGCTTGACTTCGTTTTCCAGATGGATATGTCCTAAATAATATCCTTGCTCATTCATTTCACGGAATCCGCCAATGACTTCTGTAAGCTGATTG
>CAYNUT010000018.1:0-15605 GCA_964400595.1 uncultured Neobacillus sp.
CAGGGCGGCCTTACAAACATTCTGAACAATACCCAGCAGGTTTTAAAAACCGCACAATCGATTGGTCCGATGGTTCAACAGTACGGCCCAATGGTTAAGAATATTCCTGCTATGTGGAAGCTCTATCGAGGTTTAAAAAATGCAGGAAAAGATGAAAAAGCAAATAATGATAAGAAAACAACTGCAAAATCTGTTATTGACGAGTCTTCAAGCGATGAAACAAATGAAAATACAACATCAAGAAAAACGGTAAAAAGAAAAACCAGCCGGCAGTCAAGGACTCAAGGTAAAAACGGACGGCCCAAAGGAAGTTCGGTTCCGAAATTATATGTTTAATGAGAATGCTGTATCGCAGCATTCTTTTATTTTTGCCGGTGGAAATATGTATCTTTGTATTATTTTTATTAGTTTTATATAATAAAACCATAGTCTATTAATCACGTCTTTTTTGGGAGGACTTCCTATATGCAAATTATTAAAATTTCGCCCCGGGGTTACTGCTATGGTGTCGTTGACGCCATGGTGATCGCGAGAAATGCTGCTTTAGATAAAACACTTCCCCGTCCGATTTATATTTTAGGGATGATTGTTCATAACAAGCATGTGACAGATGCTTTTGAGGAAGAAGGCATTATCACACTGGACGGGAAAAATCGCATAGATATCCTTGAAAAGGTTGATAAAGGTACTGTTATTTTTACAGCCCACGGAATTTCACCTGAGGTGCGCGAGCTGGCTAAAAAGAAAGGCCTTGTGACCCTTGATGCGACCTGCCCTGATGTGACAAGAACCCATGACCTGATTGAAGAAAAAACAAAGCAGGGATATGAGGTCATTTATATTGGCAAAAAAGGCCATCCGGAGCCTGAAGGAGCCATTGGTGTAGCACCTGGCATTGTTCATCTTGTTGAAACCCCGCATGATGTAGAAGCACTAAACCTTGACTCAGAAAAGCTGATCGTTACAAACCAAACGACGATGAGTCAATGGGATGTCGCCGATACGATGAGAAAAGTTCAGGAAAAATTCCCGCATGTCGAGGTCTATAATGAAATTTGCCATGCGACACAAATCCGCCAGGAGGCCGTTGCCGAGCAGGCTACTGAAGCGGATGTAACCATTGTGGTCGGCGATCCGAAAAGTAATAATTCCAACCGCCTTGCCCAGGTTTCTGAGGAAATCGCCGGTACAAAGGCTTACCGGATTGCCGATATTACTGAACTTGAAATCGATTGGATTAAGGATGCCAAAACAGTTGCCGTTACAGCCGGTGCATCTACTCCCACACCAATCACCAAAGAAGTCATTACATTCCTGGAACAATTCGACCCGACCAATAAGGCAACATGGGAAAGAAGAAAAAATGTCCCATTAAATAAGATTTTGCCTAGAGTTAAAAAAGATTAAAACCGGTCCTCGGACCGGTTTTTTATTGTTCCTTTTATCAAAATAGAGCATCGCGGATATCTTCTCTTTCTCCGCAGATAACCACTAACAGAAGCAAAAAGTGCTTTAAAAACAAGTTTATTTGGAAAAAAAAGCCTATTAAATAAACTGAAACGGATCCGTATTCACTTCTGAAGGGAAAATATCCACTTCTAACCCAGCAGCTGCACACATGTCCTGCAGTTTTTTCGTCAGCCCTTTTTTCATTACTTTTTCAACATTATGTCCGGGGTCAATCATATTTAATCCCTGCATCATCGCATCATGTGCGGTGTGATAATAAATATCTCCTGTTACGTAGACATCTGCTCCTTTAAACTTGGCTGACATGAAATATTTATTTCCATCGCCGCCCAAAACAGCAACCTTTTTCACCTTAGCATTCAAATCGCCGACAACCCGGACTCGATCGACTTCAAGTGCTTCTTTTACTTTTTCCGCAAATTGTCCTAATGTCATCTCACTGATTCTGCCAATCCTGCCAAGTCCAAGTGTTTCCCCTTGATTATCGAGCGGATAGACATCATAAGCCACCTCTTCATATGGATGGGCTTTAATCATCGCAGTAATTGCCTTCTTTAACAGCGGCTCAGGAACAATCGTCTCGATTCTCACCTCATCCACTGCCTCAAGCTGCCCTACCTCACCAATATAGGGGTTTGTGCCTTCCCCAGGCATAAACCTGCCTGTTCCCTTTGCCGAAAAAGAGCAATGGCTGTAGTTCCCGATATAGCCTGCCCCAGCATTGCCGAGAGCCTCCCGCATGGCCTCCGCATGGCTTTCCGGGACATATACAACCAATTTCTTAAGCTTTGTATTCACTGTCGGAACGAGGACCTCAGGCTCCTCCAAGCCCAATGCTTCAGCTAGCCAGTCATTTACCCCTCCCTTGGCTACATCAAGGTTTGTGTGTGCAGCATATACCGCAATATCATGCTTTAACAGCTTTTGAAGCATTTGTCCTTGGACGCTGTCGGTCAAAATATTTTTCAGCGGGCGAAAAATCGGCGGATGATGGGCGATAATAAGCTGAACATTTTTTTCAATTGCCTCATCGATAACATGATCGAGCACATCAAGCGCAATCATTACCCTGTCCATTTTCCGGTTCAGCCGTCCGATTTGCAGACCAATTTTATCGCCTTCCATTGCCAGACCCTTTGGCGAGAACTGTTCGAACAGTTGGATGATTTCATGACCGTTAGGATTTTTCATTTCCAAGCGCCTCCTCCACCAATTTGATCTTTATTTTTAGCTCTTGCTTTTTCTCCTCTGTTTCAGGGCTCTGCCCGGCTTGTTCCAGCTGATCATAAATTCGCTGCCAATTTTTTATTTCGGCCAGCCATTTTTTCTGAAAAGCCGTGTTCTGCTTGCGGAATAGAAAAGGGCCCATTAACAGCTCCATTTCCCTGTTTTCACCATACGGCTTTTCTGCATCCCCTTTTTCCCCTGCCAGAACTTCATAAATTTTTCCGTCTTCTTCAATAATTTCTTCCGCGACAAGTTGCCAGCCGTTATCTAAAAACCATTTCCGGATCGAAATCGCGCTCAAATTCGGCTGCAGTACAAGTCGCTTAACAAAATCCAGTTTATCTTTCCCTTTTTCTAAAATACTTGTAATTAACGTACCGCCCATTCCGGCAATCGTAATACAGTTAACTTCACCAGGTTCAAAAACCTCTAACCCATCGCCCATCCTGACGGAAATCACTTCTGATAAACCTTCTGCTGCCACGTTCTTTTTAGCTGATTGGTAAGGGCCTTGGACCACTTCCCCTGCTACCGCAAAAGGAATACCGCTCTTTTTTACTAAATAACAGGGCAAATAGGCATGATCAGAACCAATATCCGCAAGCCTCGCATCGTCAGGCACATATTTAGCGACCGCTGCAAGACGGTCCGATAATTTCTCTGTATTCAAAATACCACCACTTTTCCAATTTTCATTGCCTTAGTATAAAAACAGTCCTTTACTGATGCAAAGGACTGTTTTGTGTAAATTATTTTAATTTCATCAGCCAATCTGCCATTGCTCCAGCTTTTTCTTGTGGAACAAGACCCGGTGGCATGCTGCCTTTACCCTTTGTGACCCTGTCGATAATCTCTTCCTTGGATAGCCTGCTGCCAACGCCTTTTAATGCAGGCCCCATTCCCCCTTGGTACTGATCACCATGGCAGCCAACACATGTCTGTTTATAAATGTCTTCTGGATTCGCTGCAGCTACTTCCGTTTTTTCATTGCCTTCTCCCTTATCCTTAGCGGCCTCTTTCATATCCCCCAGGCCTTTGAAAGAAAGGAAAAACACTAATACAATACCGAAAACCATAATTAGAACAAAAGGAACAACCGGATTTCGTTTCATAAAATAACCTCCCTTATGTACGTATTACCAATTAAATAAGTAAATGACCTACAAACAATTCTTATTTTACTTGAAAATGAACAGAAGGAAAAGCCCTAAACTTATTTTATCACTATAATCTTTGTAAAAAAGCGAAAGAGGCTTAAGCTATTAACAACCTTCTTTAGCCTCTGGTTAGTCTTCCCTATTTATTTTTTAACAACCAATCATTCTTGAAATGACCATGCGCTGAACTTCTGAAGTTCCTTCGCCAATCTCAAGAAGCTTGGCATCGCGCATCATCCGCTCGACGTGATATTCTTTCATATACCCATATCCGCCATGAATTTGCACGGCCTGATTCGTCACTTCCATACAAATTTCCGATGCATAAAGTTTACACATTGCCGCTTCTTTTGAAAAAGCTCTTCCCATATCCTTTAACCATGCTGCTTTATAAACCATATTCCGTGCCAGTTCAATCTTCATCGCCATGTCTGCAAGCTTAAATTGGATGGCCTGAAAGGAGGAAATAGATTTCCCAAATTGCTTTCTCTCTTGCGCATAGGCAAGGGCCTTTTCAAATGCACCTTGCGCGATGCCTACTGCCATTGCTCCAATGCCAATCCGTCCTCCATCAAGCGTTATTAAAAACTGCTTAAAACCTTCCCCGCGCCTGCCCAAAAGATTTTCAAGCGGAACTCTGACATCTTCAAGCACAAGCTCCGTTGTATTAGAAGAATTTAAGCCCATCTTTTCATAATTATCAATAACTGAAAAGCCGGCTGCATTTGTTGGGACAATGATCGCGCTGATTTCCTTTTTTCCAGCCTTTTCACCTGTAATCGCTGTCAGGGCTAAATGGGTTGCATAACTGGCGTTTGTAATAAAACATTTATTTCCGTTTATGATAAATTCCCCGTTTTCTTCTTTTGCAGTTGTTCTCGTTCCGCCCGCATCTGAGCCGGCATTAGGCTCAGTCAGGCCAAATGCACCAAATGTTTCACCAGTACAAATGGGTGATAAATATTTAATCTTTTGTTCTTCCGTCCCGAATAAATATAATGGTGCGCCTCCTAAAGAAATATGGGCAGAATAGGTGATTCCAGTGGAACCGCAGACCCTGCTTAATTCTTCCACCACAATCGCGAAGCTTACCGTATCGGCCCCTCCCCCGCCGTATTCTTCAGGAAACGGCAGTCCCATCATCCCCATATCGGCTAATTTCTTGAAGATTTCGGCCGGAAATTGTTTATTTCTGTCCCGTTCGATTGCACTTGGTGCAACCTCTTCTTCGGCAAACTGACGTATCGCTCGTTTAATCATTATTTGTTCGGCAGTTAAATCAAAATTCATCTTGATCCCCCTTGACCCATTCATTGTATGCGTTTACTTTTTCTATTATAAAGTAATTTTTTTGAAATGAGAAACATTTTTGAATTTTTAAATTAATTTGTTTTACAAAAATATTTAAACGGTCTGATTACAGAAAAAGAAAAGAAATGCATTGGTATTTTTAACACTAGAAATAACAGGTAAATAGTTTTTTGACCTAATCCTCGAAAATTTTCCCCAATAAATTTTAGAAAGAATCCTAATGTCCATTTGCAAAATGAGAGAAAAGTCAGTAAAATAAAACTCAAACACAAAAAGTGCTTTCATTTCCACTAATGTAACTTAAAAACAAAAAAGTTCACCCCGCAAGCGGAGTAAACTTTTAAAGGCATATTCTATTCTAAGAAATCTTTAAGACGTTTGCTGCGGCTTGGGTGGCGCAATTTCCGCAATGCTTTTGCCTCTATTTGGCGGATACGTTCGCGGGTAACCCCAAAGACCTTTCCCACTTCTTCAAGGGTCCGGGTCCTGCCGTCATCAAGTCCGAACCTGAGGCGAAGCACATTTTCCTCACGGTCTGTTAACGTATCAAGAACGTCTTCAAGCTGTTCTTTTAATAACTCATAGGCCGCATGTTCGGATGGTGAGGTCGCATCCTGGTCTTCAATGAAATCACCAAGATGGGAATCATCCTCTTCACCAATCGGCGTTTCAAGAGATACCGGTTCTTGGGCAATTTTTAAAATCTCCCTTACCTTATCAGGAGTTAAATCCATGTCTTCACCGATTTCCTCTGGTGTTGGTTCACGTCCAAGATCCTGAAGTAACTGGCGCTGAACGCGAATTAATTTATTAATCGTTTCAACCATATGGACAGGAATACGGATGGTTCTTGCCTGGTCGGCAATCGCCCTGGTAATCGCCTGGCGAATCCACCATGTAGCATAGGTACTGAACTTAAACCCTTTGCGGTAATCAAATTTTTCTACGGCTTTAATGAGACCCATGTTGCCTTCCTGGATTAAATCAAGGAATAACATGCCCCGGCCGACATAGCGTTTTGCAATGCTGACAACCAGCCTTAGATTTGCCTCAGCAAGGCGGCGTTTTGCTTCCTCATCACCTTGTTCAATGCGGTGAGCTAATTCAATTTCCTCATCAGCGGACAGCAAATCAACCCGGCCAATTTCTTTTAAATACATGCGGACAGGATCATTGATTTTCACGCCTGGGGGTACGCTCAGATCATTTAGATCGAATTCTTCGTCGTCCCCTTTGGATAGTTGCTTAATATTTGGGTCTTCCTCTTCACTATTGCCGACTAATTCAATTCCCTGGTCACCCAGGAATTCCAGAAATTCATCCATTTGATCGGATTCCAATTCAAAATTTGCCATTTTTTCAGCAATATCATCATAGGCAAGGACACCAATTTTTTTACCCATTTCTGTTAACTGGTCTTTCACTTGCTCCAGGGTCAATTCATTTTCGACCTCTTTTGAACGGGCTGATTTTTCAGCAGCCATAAGGGGGTCCCCTCCTTCTTAAAATCAAAGAGACTAAAATGGAATCTACAGTGATTTACGTAATACTTTAATTTCTTCCGCAATGATTGCAGCTCTTATAAAATCACTTTGTCGCTCAGCTTCTTTTAGTTCCACGTCTTTTTCTTTTATTTTTAACAATTTTTGATAATTCAACACCTGTTTAATATAATCAGTTAATTCTTGGTTGCTCACTTCATCATTGATTGGCATCATTTCAATATCAGCGACGATTCTTCTAAGATTGCCATCTTGAATATAGGTTAAAAACGCGCTTGAATCCGGCTGTAGATGCTCCTCATAAAAACCTAATAAATATGTTATGATTGCTTGATGTTCATCATTATTAAAAGTGTTTCCTTCAAGTAATTCCTGAACTTTATAAGCAACCTCCCGATTTTTCAGCATATGGGCGATTAAACGCCTTTCAGCTGTAAAATAAGCAGGCTTTAGCTTGTTTATTTGCTGGGTGATTATGACAGGCCGCTTAGAGGAATCAGCTTGGTTGTTCGATTTTCTTTTTTCTGCGAAGAAAATCTGTTTTTGCTGCTCTCTTAATGCATCTAATGAAAGGGAAAACTCAGCGGCAAGCTGCCGTAAATAATGATCTCTTTCAACTGCCATATTTAGTTTACTTATTTCTTTGATTATTTGTTCGATATATGCCAGCCGTTCTCCTTCAATTTGAAGATTTTTTCCTCTTCTAAAATAAAGAAATTTAAAGCCCATCCAAGTCGAACTCGCACCAATCACTTCATTGCGGAACTTTTCGGGACCATTCTTTTTGATGTATTCATCAGGATCCATGCCATCAGGCATCATGGCCACTTTTAATTGAAAGCCCGCATCACGCAGATGATTTCCGGCCCGGTATGCTGCTTCTATCCCCGGATTATCTGAATCATAGCAGATGGTAACAGATTGGACAGTCTGCCTTAACAGAGCGATATGCTCATCTGTCAGGGATGTCCCCATCGTGGCAATCCCATTTTCCACCCCGGAACGATCTGCTGCAATTACATCAGCAAACCCCTCAAATAATACAGCCTGCTGCATTTTTTTCATGGCTGGCTTCGCCAGATGATAGTTATATAAAATCTTGCTTTTATTGAAGATTGCTGTTTCGGGACTATTTAAATATTTTGGCTCATCAGGCCCTAGTGTCCTCCCGGAAAAGGCAATCGTATTCCCGTTTCTGTCAAATATAGGAAACATAATTCGATCCCTGAAGCGGTCGAAATATGTCCCGTCCCGTTCTCGTTTGATTAATAAACCGGCTTTTTCCATCCAATCAGGCGGAAAATCCCTTTTCGACAGGAACTTAACAACAAAATCCCACGAATTTAAAGAATAGCCAATTTGAAACTTATCAATTGATTCCCGGGTAAAACCTCTCCCTAACAGATATTCCAGAGCATGCTGACCTTCTTTTGTGTTTACTAGAAGATGATGATAAAATTTTCGCAACAGCTCATGGGCATCAAGCATGGCTTTGAGCTCTTTAGAAACCTTTTTCTCGCCAACCGATGTGGAAATATTCAGCTCAAGCTCGATATTAACCCTTTCGGCAAGCTTAATGGCTGCTTCCTGAAAGGAGAATCCTTCAAGCTCCATTAAAAAAGAAAAAACATTTCCTCCTGCACCGCAGCCAAAGCAATGGAAAATTTGCTTATCGGGTGAAACTGAAAAAGAAGGGGTGCTCTCTCCATGGAACGGACATAATCCGAAATAATTTCGCCCCTGCTTTTTTAATGAAACATATTCGCTGATAACTTCAACGATATCCACATTCTGACGAATTTGATCAATCTTTTCTTCGGCAATACGGTCTGCCATGAAAACAACTCCATTTGTCTTACAGATATTCGCCGGGGAATCTCTAAATCCCTGCAAATTTCGACAAAATTTTTGTTAATTCCGCCATAAATCTTGCACGATCCTCTGATCGAAAAGGTTTGGGTCCTTTGCTGTACATTCCCCTTTTCCTTGCTTTCGCATGTAAAAATCGTAAATCAAGGGCCGTTCTGATTTTATTTTCTTCAAACATAACACCTTTTGGAGATAAACTTAAGACGCCCTTGGGAAGCATTGTCGCGGCAAGTCCAATATCTTGTTTTATCACAATATCACCTTTACTTGCATGATTCATAATAAAAAGATCCGCGGCTTCCTTCCCTGAATCAACATATTTCCAATTCGTGTATGTATTCGACTTTACGTGATGGTTATAGGAAGCAACAAAAAGAACTCCGACAGTAAATTCTGAGGCAATTTCGACAATCTCCTCTTTTACTGGACATGAATCTGCATCGACATAGATAGTTGGAATGCCTTTCGCTTTTGTATTAATTCTACATCACTCCGCATATTCCTTCTTAAATTCGGAAAAAAGGATTTATGTCGAATTTTTTTGAAGGCCATCAGGTCGTATCCCCTTGACATCTAACAATAAATAGTTTATTCGTTCGCATTCAAGTCTAAACCTAAAAAGATATATTTTTATCACAATTTTTTATTATAGTACATTCATTATCATTTTGCCATAACTTTTTATGACTTTTTCATTTTTTATTTTTTCAATAAAAAGCACATAATCAGAGATTATGTGCTAGGGTCTTCCCTTTTGGAAATAATTTAAAATGACATTGGCCGTTTCTTCGACAGCTTTATTCGTTACATCAATAACCGGACAATTGATTTTCTTTACGACTTTTTCAAAGAAGGACAATTCCTCTTTAATTCGATCGATATTTGCATAGCTTGCTTGATCATTTAACCCTAGGGATATTAACCGTTCCCGCCTGATATTATTTAGCTTTTCCGGGCTTATTTTCAAGCCGAAGCATTTTTCCTTCGGGACTTTAAAAAGCTCTTCCGGCGGGTCTACTTCAGGGACAAGCGGCACATTAGCCACCTTTAATCGTTTATGTGCCAGATACTGTGATAAAGGAGTTTTCGATGTTCTTGATACTCCAATTAAAACAATATCAGCTTTTAAAATTCCTCGGGGGTCCCGGCCATCATCGTATTTTACTGCAAATTCGATCGCTTCCACTTTTTTGAAATATTCTTCATCCAGCTTGCGGACAAGCCCCGGTTCACAAAGTGGTGATTTCCCGCTGAAAGCTTGAATTTGATCCATAATCGGACCGATTAAATCAACGGCCAGAATGCCTTCTTTTTCCGCTTTCTCCTTCATATATGTACGCATTTCCGGTTTGACAAGCGTGAAAGCTACCATCCCCTTATCAAGCGAAACAAGCGATAACACTTCGTCAATATGTTCATTATCCTCTACATACGGAAACCTTTTTAATGTCATTGTGGAACCATTAAATTGGCTGATTGCCGCTTTCGTAACCAATTCAGCTGTTTCCCCTACCGAATCGGAAACGACGTAAATAATTGGCAAATTCATTCTCACAAATCATCTCCTCTTCCTGTCCTTTTATTATTCATCACCTAGTGCCACGAATGCTTTTGTAATATTTGTCTTTGTAATTCTTCCGATGACCTCGTACCCTTTCTCGGATTTTCTCACCACTGGCAGGGCATCAATTTGTTTTTCAATTAGTTTTTTTGCAATATCGATTAATAGATCATCCCGTTCACACATTGTAATATTTGGCATCCGGGTCATAATGATATTAACAGGAATAGTGGTTAGCTCCTGTTTTCCAATGCTTGTTCTCAATAAATCTTTTCTCGATAAAACTCCTGCTAAAATGGAGTTTTGGTCGACTACAAATAATGTTCCCACATCTTCAAGAAACATCGTGCAAATAGCATCATACACTGAAACATTTTCATTTACCACCACAGGAATAGACTGGTAATCCCTCACATAAATCTTTTGCAGGTTTTCCGTTAAAAGCTGGGCACCGGATTTCCCAGTATAAAAATAACCGACACGCGGCCTTGCATCCAGGTATCCTGCCATCGTTAAAATGGCGAGGTCCGGTCTAAGGGTAGCCCTTGTCAGGTTTAATTGTTCAGCAATTTGCTCCCCTGTAATCGGTCCATTCTCTTTGACAATTTGCATTATATGCTCCTGGCGTTTTGTCAGTTCTATTTTACTCACCACCTTATGATACCATGTTTCAAAACACCCTATAAGTTATACTTTAACAGAAATATTATATACTAATTACTCTTTATTTGAAATGTCCAATCATACATAAAAGGTGCGGAAACCCCGCACCTTTCTTTCAATTAGAATACCATTTTTTTCTGTAAAAAGCTTATAAGCTCTGCAATTGGGAGACGTGTTTGCTCCATTGTATCCCTGTCTCTGACAGTTACCATGTGATCTTCTTTTGAGTCAAAATCAAAGGTAATACAGAACGGTGTGCCGATTTCATCATGGCGGCGATAGCGCTTGCCGATAGAACCTGCTTCGTCATAATCCACAGGGAAGTATTTCGCTAATTCAGTATATACTTCTTTTGCTTCTTCAGACAGCTTTTTCGATAATGGAAGAACAGCTGCCTTAATTGGCGCAAGTGCCGGATGGAAATGCATCACGGTTCTGGTTGTTCCATCTTCAAGCTGTTCTTCATCGTAGGCATCAATCAGAAAAGCCAAGGCAACCCGGTCAGCTCCAAGCGACGGTTCAATACAGAATGGAACATACCGTTCATTTGTTTCAGGGTCAATGTATTGGAAATCCTCGCCTGAATATTCCATATGCTGTTTTAGGTCATAATCAGTTCGGGAGGCAACACCCCATAGCTCACCCCAGCCAAAGGGGAATCTGTATTCAAAATCAGTGGTGGCATTGCTGTAATGAGAAAGTTCATCCTCTGAATGGTCACGCAGCCTTAAATTTTCTTTGTTAAGACCTAATGACAGCAGCCATTTTTCAGCAAATTGTTTCCAAAAATTAAACCAGTCTAACTCCTCACCAGGTTTGCAGAAGAATTCCAGTTCCATTTGCTCAAATTCTCTAGTGCGGAAAGTAAAATTACCGGGAGTGATTTCGTTACGGAAGCTCTTTCCGACTTGGGCAATACCAAAGGGAAGCTTCTTTCTCATCGTTCTCTGGACATTTTTAAAATTCACAAAAATACCTTGGGCAGTTTCCGGACGGAGGAAAATTTCATTTGTACTTGTTTCGGTCACACCCTGGAAGGTTTTAAACATTAAATTGAACTGGCGGATTCCTGTAAAGTCGTGGCTTCCGCAGTCCGGACAGGCAATGTCATGCTCTTTAATCAGTTCTTCCATTTTAGTAAATGGCAGGCCGTCCACCACCATTTCAATGCCTTTTTCATCCAGAGCATTTTCAATTAATTTATCGGCGCGGTGGCGGGCTTTACAGTTTTTACAGTCAATCATCGGATCATTAAAGTTGCCGATATGTCCGGATGCCTCCCATGTTCTTGGGTTCATTAGGATGCTTGCATCCAAACCAACATTGTACGGGGACTCCTGGACAAATTTTTTCCACCAGGCAGCCTTGATATTGTTTTTAAATTCAACGCCTAACGGACCATAATCCCAAGTATTTGCGAGACCGCCATATATTTCTGATCCTGGAAAAATAAAACCTCTGTGCTTTGCATGAGAGACAATTTGCTCCATCGTTACTTTCATTTTCGATAACTCCTTTTTTAGTTTTTACACAAAATAAAAAACTCCCGTCCCTATGCTTTTTTGAAGCATAGGGACGAGAGTTACCCGCGGTTCCACCCTATTTGCTGCATTTTCGGCAGCCACTTTAAATTGTGCAAATATGCACGCAATTGCTCGGGAATGCCTTCCTCAGCCCGCTATACCCTAGCTCACACCATCCTAGGTTCGCTTTTATAGAGAGTGCTAAGTACTTCTTTCCTTCATAGCAAATATTAATTTTAAAGAAAATAATAACGAAAACTCTAAGAATTGTCAACAAGGCCTTTATAATAAATGGCGGAAATTTTCCATCGATTGAAGAAATTTCTTTGTTTTTAAATGCAGCCCCGAATATTCATCATAATACGCGTTGATTATTTTCTTTAGTTCAGCCTTTGTTTCTTCTTTCACAGAAATATTCCCCAGCCTTGATAGGTCGAAATAATAAAAAAGCCGTAATAATTTGACAGTGGCTGGAGATACCTTTAAATGGTACGGGTCCTTGTCAAGACATCGGTGGCAGATAAAACCGCCTTCCCGAATGGAAAAAGAAAAATGTCCGTCGGTACTGCCGCAAACTGAACATTGATTTAATACCGGGTATAGCCCTAATACATTCAACATTTTCATTTCATAAATATTCATGAGAATATCCGGATCATTGCCTTCGTTCAGATAATTAAGGATTTGAAAAAGCAGTTCAAAATGAAAGGGGTTAGGCTTTTTTTCATCGGTGCATTTATCTGTTAATTCAACGATATAACTGGCGTATGCAGTTAGAAAAATATCCCCGCCAATCGAACGGTGCGATGTGATGATTTCTCCCTGGTGCAAACTGCCCAGACCTGATCCTATTTGGGCGAGAAAATATCCATGTGTAAAAAGCTGGGTAATGGATGAAAGACGGCTGTTGGTTTTTTTCGCCCCTCTTGCCATCAGCCCGATCTTTCCCCATTCCCGTGTATATAAAGTAACTATTTTATTGGTTTCACCATAATCTGTTGTTCTTATGACGATGCCTTCACATTTCTGAAGCATGATTGCCACCATCCATTACAGGCGCAAGACTTGCTTATGAAATAGGAAAATCGATTTGTGCTAGCTCTTCATTCAAATTACCGGGTATTTCTTGGTTTTCCTTCTCGAGCTCTTTAAAGAGAAGATATGTGTCAATATTACCTGTTTGGGTGAATACCTTCCACGTAAAATCCAACATGAAAACCCCACCTTTCGATCGTTAGACTAGCGTTCATTAAAATCTCAAACCTTACTTACAATTATCATAGCCTGCCTACGCAAAAATCATAAGACCAAAATTTTGTTAATGTTGTCCATGCATAATCTGAAATACTGAATAATAATTTAATTAGGGTGATTCACTAATATTCATCTTCATTGAATCCATAATCCCTGAGCTGGGACATCTTATTGCGCCAATCCTTTTGAACCTTTACCCAAAGCTCGAGGAATACCTTGGACCCAAGGAGATTTTCAATATCAACCCGGGCACGCTTGCCGATTTCCTTCAGCATGCTCCCTTGCTTTCCAATAATAATGCCTTTTTGTGAATCCCGCTCGACAATGACGGTTGCCATCACATGAATAATATCCTTCCCGTTCTGCCTCTCCATTTTGTCGAGAACAACTGCTAAAGAATGGGGGATTTCTTCTCTGGTTAAATGCAGTGCTTTCTCTCTGATCAACTCTGTAATAATAAATCTCTCAGGATGATCGGTCACCTGGTCGGCAGGATAATACTGCGGGCCCTCTGGTAAGACAGCTTTAATTTGCGATAAAAGACGCTCCACATTATTGCCTTCCAAAGCAGAAATCGGCACTATTTCTTTAAAGGTGTATTTTTCTTTGTAGGATTCAATAATTGGCAGCAGCTCATCCGGGTGAATTTGATCAATCTTATTTATGACAAGAAAGACTGGTGTGTTCACTGATTTGAATTTTTCCAAAATAAATTCTTCTCCACGGCCAAATCCTTCTTCGGCATTTACCATAAACAGAACTAAATCGACTTCTTTTAGTGTATTTTGTGCAACCTTCATCATAAAGTCGCCAAGTTTGTGCTTCGGCTTATGAATCCCCGGTGTATCAATAAAGATCATTTGGGTGTCAGCGAGAGTCAGCACTCCTTGAATTTTGTTGCGGGTAGTTTGCGGTTTATCGCTCATGATGGCAATTTTCTGTCCTATCACCCTGTTTAAGAAGGTTGACTTTCCTACATTTGGCCTGCCAATAATCGAAATAAACCCTGATTTAAAGCCTTTTTTTTCATTTAGGTTATTTAGCATTGAGATCCTCCGGCGAAAAAGCACCCGGTAATAAATCTTCTACCGTGATTTCAAGAATATCTCCCTTTAAATTAGTTAAAACCACCTTCATATCCCTTGGGCATAATTCAGAGATGACTTGGCGGCATGCCCCGCATGGAGAACAAGGCCGATCTGTACCGGCAACAATGGCCATCATTTGAAAATTACGTTCTCCTTCTGAAAACGCTTTAAATAGTGCAGTCCGTTCGGCACAATTGCACATGCTATAAGCGGCATTTTCAATATTGCAGCCGTGATATACTTTACCATCAGCAGTTAATAATGCTGCCCCTACTCCAAACTTGGAATATGGAACATAGGCTTTTTCTCGTGCTTTTTTTGCTTCTTCAATTAGTTGCTGTATGTTCACTAATCTTCTTCCCTTCCAGAAAATACCTGCTGTTTCTTTATTTTACCCTAAAACACTTTGAAAATCATTACTTGTAATCGAAAATTAATAAAAAATTTTAAAAAATTAGAATTTTCTCAATAATCAATCGGTCTTCCCCGAATACGGTGCTGCTTAGTCATTTTACCGAAATTGGCGGCTCATTTCAAATCCAGTTTTACTGCCTTTAAAAAAACTTTAAAACATACGGTAAAAAAATAACAAGCCCGATAACGAGTGAAACAAGCGCATAGACAAAAACAGCACCGGCAGCCAAATCTTTCGCCTGTTTTGCAAGGTAATGATAATCTGCTGTCACCAGATCGACGACCCGTTCAATTGCGCTATTGACTAACTCCAGCGCAAACATGCCGCCTATGGCGACTATAACAAATAACCATTCCGCAGCTGTAATCTTAATGCAATAGGACAGGAGTAAAACAATGATCGAAGCACATAAATGAAAACGCATATTTCTTTCCTGCTTTATCGCTGTCCATATCCCGATGATGGCAAAAGAAAATGAGTTAAGCATGGACCCTGATTTCTGCTTATCGTTTGAGTCCATATGCGTCTAAAATATCCTTTTGCAGCGTAAACATTTCTTTTTCCT
>CAYNUT010000018.1:15615-45467 GCA_964400595.1 uncultured Neobacillus sp.
GTCATATGATCATATCCGAGAAGATGCAGGAATCCGTGTACCGCTAAAAAACCCAGCTCCCGCATAAAAGAATGTCCGTATTCCTCAGCCTGCTCTATTGCCTTGGGAATAGAGATAATGATATCTCCTAAGATACGGGGCATCCCTTCCCCCATGACCTCTATTTCACCTTCGCCAAGCTCTTCCATGGCAAAAGAGATGACATCTGTAGGAGCATCCTTGAAACGGTATTCCCGATTAATTTCCTGTATTTTTTCATTTGTAACAAAGGTAATGGATACCTCGCTGCGTTCTTCCACATTTTGTTTATTGGCAGCAAAATTAATTAATCTCTCCATTTCGAGGATTTGCTGCCCGGTCAGTTCATTCGTTTCATCCATAGAATCTATCAGTAATGTCATGCTTGCTTCACCTTCTTTGTAATTTCGGGATATTCAATTCTGGAATGAAATATCCCCTTTAATGTTTCACATAAAGTATGAGTGACGATTTCAATTTCTTTTAACGTGATATCACATTCATTTAATTGCCCGTCCTCTAGGCGGTCGACAACAATCTTGCGAACGAGCGATTCAATTAATTCAGGAGTAGGCTGCGAAAGGGACCTTACAGCCGCTTCCACACTATCAGCAATTCCTACCACTGCAGACTCCTTTGATTGTGCTTTCGGTCCGGGATAGCGAAAATCCGCTTCCATTGTTTCTGAATCATTTTGGACAGCTTTATGGTAAAAAAATTTCAATAAAGTTGTCCCATGGTGCTGTTCGGCAATTTCAATAATTTCTTTCGGCATATGGTATTTCTTCAAAATCGCTGAACCATCCGTAACATGGGCAATAATAATCGCAGCGCTTTTATCCGGTGGCAGGCGGTCGTGCGGATTGTCCCGATGAATTTGATTTTCGATAAAAAAGTTGGGCCTTCGCGTTTTACCAATATCATGATAATAACTTCCAACCCTTGCTAAAAGGCCGTTAGCCCCTATAGCTTCACATGCGGATTCAGCTAAATTGGCCACCATCACACTGTGATGATAAGTCCCTGGTGCTTCCATTAAAATCTTTCTAAGGAGCGGATGGTTTGGATTCGACAGTTCGATCAGCTTCATTGTGGACAAGATGCCAAAACTCGCCTCAAAGAATGGCAGCAATCCAATCGTCAGGACAGCAGAGCCAATGCCGGAAACAAGGGCTGTTATAAAATAATACCCATATTCTAGACCGGAAAATTGTCCATTTGGTAAAAACATTAACGCAAGAATCGTCAAAAGGTTGACCATTGCGGCAAACGAGCCTGCCTGCAATATTTTCGAGCGCTGATTCTGATTGCTTAAAAATAGGATGCCCGCTAATGCACTAAAGAGAATGTAAATTCCCTCAGAAAAATTAAGTGTACCTGCCACTCCTTCATTAAACAGCACACTTCCACAAACGGCCAAAATGATTGACATCAAAACGGCAAGCTTTTCATCTATCAACACTTTTATCAGCATGCCGCCCATTGCAGCAGGAAAAAGAAAGCCAATCCCGGAATAATTAAAAATTTGCAGCATGCTGATGATTTTCATGATAAAGACCGAGAGGATAAAAATAATCCCGTACAACAACAAATAAGTTTGTCTTTTTTCCGGAAGAGATTTCATTTGATAAAAGTAAAAATAGATTGCGGCTAAAATAATCGTGATCAGCACCATTAACCCTAAAAACGGCTTCCACGATTTTCCGGTATCAAGAAGACCCGCAAGTTTTAATTGCCGAAAAATATCCTGGTTAATTAATTCTCCTTCTTCGACAATGACCTGCCCCTGAAGAATTTTAACCGGCTCAACACTTTCTGCAGCCTGCTGGCGCAGTTCCTCTGTGGCAACTGGATCGTAAAATTCGTTCTGAATGACCGCATATCTGCCCAGTTCTATTGCTGCCTTTTTTAAAGAATCATTAAGAGTAGAATACTTTAATTCTTCTTCCACTCTTTTTTTTGCATTCTCAACCTCATCCGCTGAAATTCTTTTTGTCATTACATTATTAATTGCGGTTACGGTCAAATCCTTCGCTATCGCTAATTCATCATTGCTAGCCTGAACTAAGGACGAGAAAACTTGTTCGGAAAGATCCTTGGAAACTGTTGATGTCAACTTGGCTTTAAGCTTCGCTGTCTTTTCCTGCACACTTGGTTCAGTAACAGCCGTCTTGTCATCTGCCGCCTGTCCTTCCTGCTTTTTCATTTCCTCTTTGACATCAGTATTTACTTCTGCCGCCGATTGGAAAATAGAGGTGATCAAATCAACTCGATTTTGTGTATATTCTTTTTTCAGCGTATACACATCTTGTACTTGGTCAAGTGCGTCCTTGCGTTTCAATTCCGTACTTTTTTTATCTTCAACTGTCCCCGGTGAACGAATGGTTTTTTCCGCAATCGAAAACAAGTTTAGATCTAGTTTCTCCGGTTTGACATTACTGTACATAGCAATATAAAGGACAATTCCTAACAATAGAAAAAAAAGCACACGAAAAAACGTGACATCTAGAAGCTTTCGAATCCTTATGAAGTATTGCTGCAGTTTTTCCAACTAAATCCCTCCAGCCACGACCCCTTAAATGTTTCTCTGCTATCGTATGTAAATTCATTGGTTGCTTTATGTAAAATGATAACAGTTTTTCACGGAAGTTTCATCTCTTAATAGAAAAAAGGGATGAACCATAAGGTTGATCCCTCAGCTGAATTTGAATCTTATTTTTGAATGGCTTTTTTTTCGTAGGCGCTAATGATTCGTGCCACCAGCGGATGGCGGACGACATCGCTTTGCTCTAGAAAGACAAATGAAATGCCGCTGACGTTTTGTAAAATGAGCTCCGCCTCAATCAGGCCGGATTTTGCACCCTTTGGCAAATCTATCTGTGTTTGGTCACCGGTGATCACCATTTTTGACCCAAAGCCAAGCCTGGTTAAAAACATTTTCATTTGGGCATGAGTCGTATTCTGGGCTTCATCCAGGATGACAAAGGCATCATCCAATGTCCGTCCTCTCATATAGGCAAGCGGGGCAATTTCAATTGTCCCTCGCTCGATTAGCCTTTGGGTATGCTCTACACCTAGAATATCATGGAGAGCATCATACAATGGCCTTAAATAAGGATCAACCTTTTCTTTTAAATCACCGGGCAAAAATCCCAGGCTCTCTCCAGCTTCGACCGCAGGCCTTGTTAAAATAATCCGGTTCACTTGTCCATTTTTCAGGGCATTCACAGCCATAACCACAGCAAGATACGTTTTACCGGTTCCCGCCGGTCCGATTCCAAATACTAAATCATGTTTTCTAATGGCGTTGATGTAATGCCTTTGTCCAAGAGTTTTAATCCGAATTGTTTTCCCTTTTACATTTTTGCCGATTTCTTCTTCATATAGATTAACAAAATAATCAAGTGTTCCCTTTTGCGCCATTTGGACCGCATAATTCACATCCCGCTGACTGATTGTAATCCCCTTCCGAATCACAACCATTAAACGGTCAAGGATTTGTCCGGCTAAGGTTACTTGTTCCACATCGCCAGACAAACTGACAGATTCTCCTCTAGTGATAATCGAGACGCCAAGCTCTTGTTCAATTACTTTGATATTTTGATCAGAATTTCCAAGCAGTGCAATGGCCTCTGCCGGATTTTCAAGCTGCACATTAATTGTCGTTAACTTATCTGTCATTCTGTATCTCCTTGGAAATCGGTTGTCCGACTGCAATATTTTCTATAATCTTGAAGTGAATATCCAGTATTACCTTACCATTTTTAACCTCCTTATGTAAAATTTTTTCGTTTTTAATGATAGCCTCTTCATCTAAGCCGCTTTTTATTTTTTTTTCCGCAAGTTCCAGAGCCATTTCTTCTGCTTCTTTATCGGTATAGGTTCTGATGTACTCTTCCCGTTCCCGAATTGTTTTATTAACAAAAGAAATGGGCAGTTTCCATTTTAAAAAATGAATTTTATGAACATTGGTATCTGTTTCAAATTGCTTGAATTTCTGGGCACCAAAGCCCCAAATAGGAATTTCAACATCCCCAAGTAAAACTGAATATTTTTGTTTCTCCTTCCCGCTAAAAACTTTAAAATTCGTATTCAGCGGCAGCTCCACATGGCTTTTATACCAGGTTTCCCCCCAAACATCCCCTTTCGCGGCAACAAAATTGGGTTTCTGCCCGTCTTTGCCAATTTCCCCGGTAACAAGCAGCTGTCCTTTTTCTACGTGATCATGAATGTCTACTACCTTTTGACCATCCTCAATATCCATTTTCCAAATAATTGCTTTTTTCTTAGCAATTAGATTCTGTGGAGACAGCACTTCGGCTTTTTTCGGTTCATTTTTTTCGACTACCTGCAGGTGATAGGTTGTCCCGTTTAATTCCACCCCAACCCACGTAAGTTCCTCAATATTATTGGTTAATCTCCGCTGGATTCCTTCCACATTATCAACAAAAAACTGCAGCTTTCCAATTTTCACACCCATCTTGTCCAATTCTTTGCGGATTTGATACTCCGTAGCAGGCTTTGCCCCCTTAATCTCAATCCCCCAAATTACATTCGATAAGAGCATAATGAGGAAGAGAAAAATTCCAGCCCCCAGAAAAAAACCACTGTTTTTTACCAGTCTTGTCAATAAAAAAGGTACACCACTCCGCCTCAAAAAGGATACATGGCAATCACTTTTTCTGACAAAGGGCCTTATTTTTCTTACATCCTCAAGCCTCATTTGAAAAGTTATTGTTTCAGTGCCATGGCGCTTTACATTCCAGACATAGAAACCGTTTCTTATGAGCATATTTAGAAATCGCTCAATCCCCTTTCCCGACACTTTTACAACAACCCTGCCAAAAATAAATTCAATCCACTGGTTTTTCATTTTGCTCCTCCCGGATTCTCGGATATATAAATGACCTGATCGATTTTTCCCTCCAATAATATTTCTTCAGGTAAAATCGTTTTTATGACAAATGATGTACCTTTAATTAATAATTGCCCCTGTTTTAACAGCAGGCGGAGTTCTTTATCTGTAAACGCGAGCAGTCCGCGGTGGTTTTCAATGTAAATATGGATTTGACCAATCATGGTGATACGGGGTAAATCCATCATGACATCTTGAGGAAGATCCATTTTATCAGCCATCCAGTTGCGGACTCGCTGGCCCCATTTTTTTGCCATAAAAAAAGAACCCCCTTTCATCTCATATTTATGAGACAGAAAGTATGTATGATATATTGATGTCTCAATTACATACTTATTCTACAGGAGTTCATCTCATGCTAATTAAAACAGTGGCTATATACAATCGTATTTCCAGGGATAATGGTGAATCAGATGATGTCCTCCTCAATCACAGGACTATTACAACAAGATTATGCGAGTCAAAAGGATATCAGTACAAGTTATATGAAGAGATTGAATCAGGTGGGAAGTTTGAAGAACGTACAGAACTGTTACGAATGCTGAGACATATTTGACGAAGTACTTTATGAGGGACTAATTGTTGTTGGTTATGGTATTCAAACAATTGTTAGCAAACTGACTGGATACAAAACAAAAACTGGGAAGCCTATCCACCAGTTGTTTAAGAAAAAACTACGTGAAAGTTAAAGCTTGAGGACATAGACTTTCCTCAAGCTTTTCTTGTGCTTATTCTTCTTTTGCAATTTCTTTTCTATTAGGAGCAAGTGGCGGTTGTTCTAACCATTTATTTTGTACCATCAAATCAAACCATTTTTTTGTAACAATAAGGTTTTTTAGAATAGTACCCTCATAAGCGGTAACAAGGTCTGTTCGCATGGCTGATGCTAGACCTGCCCCATGATAGTTTTGTGCAGCTTGAAACAAGAAACCGACATGAAACAACATTAACTTATCGGAAAAAGGAGAGTCCGTTGAAGTAGTCACTTCTGTTTCCCAAGATTTCGGAACTGGTAAGTTATCCTCCTGCATTATTTTTGCAAATGCTTTTATTTGACCATCTGCCGTTTTCTCGGAATCGGTTAAAAACTTTCTTACTTCTTCTGTTTGAGCAACTTGACTGAATGCGATAGAAAGGGTTTTAGCCATAATGCTCTTTTTAAGGTTTAAAGAAATACTAATGATTTCTGTCGCTGCTAATTCTCTACCCTTTCCGAAAAATCCATCTGTGAAATCTTTGCTTGAAATATATTCAGGATTTTTAGCTGGATAAAATAATGGGTCTCTCTGGAAGTTTCCTCTCTCAAGCAATAACTCAATGGTTTGATGATACATCTTTTTCGCATCGTTATCGCATGAGTCGTAAAAATCCCTTAAGTCTTTTCTAACAGAAACCGCTAATGAAGTGTTGTGACCTAGTAAACCATGTAATGTCATGATATGTAAATAATTTAGGCAAAATATATCCGTGAACAACCTTGGTTTACCTTTAAAGAGGTCCGATTCAGTAAATCCAATTGGAACTGGAAATCCCTCGTTCTCCATAAAAGTTACGATTTGTGTCTTTTGTTTTTCGAATGTTTTAATAGCGTCCTTAAAAATGGCTTTTATTGAATCGTCTTCAATAATAGAAACCATATATCTATTTACCACATCTGTCATAGTACCGTACACATACTCTCCCCACAGTGTCCCTATTTCGGAAGAAGTAAGTTTTAATTTATTCTCATCCACATTATCACCTCTTGTATATTATTTACCAATTAAGTAAGTGATATAAATTTCTTTGAAGAAAATGTTATTTTAATGGTTAAGAATGCTACTCTAATACACATAATGATTAAGATTGATAATAATGCTATAAAGAATATTCAACGTACATCAATTACTTCTGAATTTGAACAGGCTTATAAGCAGTGGAAAGCGGGAAATATTACTGCAGTTGAAGCAATGAAGCAATCAAATATGAAAAATCTATATTTTATCGTAAAGTGAAGGAATATGAAGCAAGTTAAAAGACCCTCAAGGGGTCTTTTCTTTATGTTGAGGGTATGCCACAATTGCACTTGGGTTAATGGCGGGAGATGGGGTAGGTTGCCATCTCCACGTCCCAAGAATTCAAAGTTGCCGAGGCATTGCAAGAACCACCTATAAAAAAGTTTATATTTATGAAATAAAAGGGGGTTCTAGCACTTTTTTTTGCTGTGCCCAGTCGTTGTCATATATAAAAAGACCACAGCAATAATAGCTGCAGTCTTGGTGTCAGAATACTATGAAAGGTGTTGTTGTACAAATTTATTAACAAGTGATCCATCTGCTTTACCTTTTACTTTCGGCATAATTGCAGCCATCACTTTTCCCATATCCGCTTTTGATTTTGCACCGACTTCAGAAATGGTTTGCTTAACGATTTCTGACAGCTCCTCTTCAGACAGCTGCTGCGGCATATACAGAGTAACGATGTCGAGTTCTGTACGCAATTTATCCACTAGATCTTCACGACCAGCTTTATCAAATTCATGGAGGGAGTCTTTGCGTTGTTTTACTTCGCGAGAAAGGATTGTTAACTCTTCCTCTTCGGACAGTTCTTTTACTCCAAGCTTAATGGCTTCATTTTGCAATGAAGATTTAACCATCCGGATGACGGAGAGTTTGTCTTTTTCCTTGTTTCTCATCGCTTGTTTCATATCGGTATTTAAACGCTCGAGAAGACTCATACTTACACCCTCTCTTAATACTTACGTTTTCTTGCAGCTTCAGATTTTTTCTTACGTTTTACACTTGGCTTTTCGTAGAATTCACGCTTTCTTGCCTCTTGCAAAGTACCAGTTTTTGATACAGTACGTTTGAAGCGACGAAGAGCATCTTCAAGCGATTCGTTTTTACGAACGACGGTTTTAGACATTCTCTTTCCCTCCCTCCGAAACACAACACACTTACATTCAATCCATGTACCTTGCAATTATAATATAACCTTGATACAAGGTCAACTGAAAATCACATTCAGAAACATTCAGAACATTTTTATACCTATAATTATTCTTAATGCATTGTCTTATTTCTTCTTAAAAAATGGCATGCACCTTCCGTTTTCACCATAAAATGGACCGAGGGGGCCTAAGACATGCCATACATTTTATTATTTCTTCTCTGTATTTTATTATTTATTTTTGGGATGACCATTATTAGGTTTGGACTATTCAATTTATCAGCCGGTAAATTAAAAACCTGGCTGACAAAATTGACGAGTACACCGTTAAAAGGAATGATGACTGGTACATTTGTTACCGCTCTCCTGCAAAGCAGTTCAGCCGTTATGGTAATCACAATCGGTTTAATTTCGGCAAAAATTATGACCTTTCCGCAGTCGATTGGAATTATTCTGGGCACTAATATCGGCACTACTTTTAAAACAGAATTAATTACCTTTAATTTAGATGCTTTCCTTGTTCCGTTAGCCATTGGTGGTGCCTGCCTGATTTTATTTAATAACAAAAAGACAAGAAGTATCGGCATGCTCCTATTTGGGATTGCCGCTGTCTTCAGCGCCATGAAGGGCTTTGAAATCCTTGCCCATCCCCTTACTGAAATGAGTGTAATCAACCATTTTATTCTTTCAATTAATGATCAGATTTTCTTAAGCCTGTTAACAGGAACAATCATGACTGCGATTATTCAATCGAGTACCGCCATGACTGGTATTGCCATGGGATTTTTGACAGCAGGACTCCTTCAGCTGGATGCCGGCATCGCTATTGTCCTTGGAGCCAATATCGGTACATGCATCACTGCTGTGATCGCTTCTATAGGCGGAGGTAAGGAATCAAGATTAGCGGCATTCGCCCATGTCTGGCTTAATGTTTTTGGCGTTTTGCTGTTTATTCCGCTCATTCCTATACTTTCAGACAATGCTCACTTTTTGGCCGGCCGAAAAGATGTCCAGCTGGCCCATATCAGCGTCATCTTTAATGTAGTTACTTCATTACTAGTTCTGCCATTTGCCACGAAATTCGGGGAAATGATATTATTTTTCCATGATAAAAGGCCGAAACAGCCCATAATAAAATAGGACGGCAGTTAAGCCGTCTTGTTTTGGTTTCGTATGATCTTTAGGAAATTGCCGCTTCCCCTTGTGTCAAAACTTGTTCCTTAACTAAATTTCGATCTTCAACAACCCGGACAAATTGTCCTTCATTGTATGGGTAGCCGGCCTTTGTAATTTTCACCCTGACAATTTTCCCAATCATCTCTTCAGAAGCAGGGAACACAATCTTCATATAATTATCCGTATAGCCGGCAAACAAGCCGGAATTGGTCTCTTCCTTGTATTCCTCTTCCGGAATAACCTCCAATACTTCCCCTTCAAACTGTGAGGCATATTCTTTTGCCAGCTGGTCTGAAAGCGTGATTAAGCGGTGAACACGTTCATTTTTCACTTCTTCATCCACTTGGTCTTCCATACGTGCAGCAGGAGTGCCGGTACGTTTAGAATATGGGAACACATGGAGCTCTGAGAACTTATGCTTACTGATAAAGTTGTAAGTCTCCATAAATTCTTCTTCAGTCTCACCCGGGAAGCCGACAATGACATCAGATGTAACCGCAAGCCCCGGAAGGACTTCCTTCAAACGATCTAATCTCTCACCAAAGAATTCCATCGTATATTTCCGGCGCATTCTTTTAAGGACAGAATCAGAGCCCGATTGAATCGGAATATGCAAATGACGGACGATCATATTGGAATGCTTTATCACTTCGATTACCTCATCCGTAATCTGGCTGGCTTCAATCGATGAAATCCTCAGGCGCTCAAGTCCCTTAACTTCCGCCTCCAAATCACGAAGTAATGCCGCAAGATTATAGTCCTTCATGTCCTCTCCATAACCGCCGGTGTGAATACCGGTTAGGACAATTTCCCTGTAGCCGGCATCCACTAGCTGCTGTGCCTGACGGATGACCTCTTTTGGGTCACGTGAGCGCATGAGACCGCGGGCCCACGGAATAATACAGAAGGTGCAGAAATTATTGCAGCCTTCTTGAATTTTTAATGATGCCCTGGTTCTGTCAGAAAACTCTGGAACATCCAGCTCTTCGTAAACCCGGTTTTTCATGATATTGCCGACGCCATTGATTGGCTGGCGTTCTGCTTTATATTGTTCAATATAATCGAGCATTTTTATGCGGTCCTGCGTCCCGACAACGACATCCACCCCGGGGATTGCCATAATTTCAGCCGGGGATGTCTGTGCATAGCAGCCCGTTACACAAATAACGGCATCTGGATTTTTCCGCACTGCCCGTCGAATAACCTGACGGCTTTTTTTATCACCAGTATTGGTTACGGTACATGTATTGATGATATAAACATCAGAAATGGATTCAAAATCCACTCTCTCATAGCCTTCCTGTTTAAAAAGCTGCCAAATGGCTTCCGTTTCATAGTGGTTCACCTTGCATCCAAGGGTATGAAATGCAACTGTTGGCATAATGATTTCACCTCAATAATTCAAAATGGTAGGAAATGGCTGCAAGCGTATATAAAGGCGCTGTTTCCGTTCGTAAAATCCGCGGCCCCAGCCCACATAAAGCAAAACCATGTTCCTTTAAAGCCTGGACCTCTTGAGCAGATAATCCCCCCTCAGGCCCAAACACCAGGAGGAGAGAATCACCTTTTGCCATTTTCTGAAGAAAGCCGGAGAAAATGGAAGTTTCTCCGCTTCTGCTTTCCTCTTCAAAGGCTGCTAATTTATAATCAAATCCCTTACTTTTCTCAAGTAATGTTTTAAAATTAACCGGACTGAAAACCTCCGGCAAATAGCTGCGATGAGATTGCTCTGCAGCCTCCTTGGCGATTTTTTGCCATCTCTCTATTTTTTTGGATGCTTTCTTTTCTTCCCATTTCACAACAGACCGAGCGGCCGTAAAGGGGAAAAATTGATGGGCTCCAAGCTCTGTTCCTTTTTGAATAATCCATTCGAGCTTGTCCCCTTTCGGGAGCCCGCTTGCGATCGTAACGGAAATTGGCAGCTCAGAATTACCTTCAATCCATTGTACAACGTCTGCAACGACACTTTCATCGGTAATTTCTTCAAGCCTGCAGACGGCCTGCTTTCCGTCTGAGTCCACACAAATGATTTCATCGCCAATATGCATCCGCATAACCTTTACGATATGATGGCGGTCTTCTCCCTCAATAAAAAAACGATCATCATTTGCCAGATGTTTAACAAAGTAGCGTTGCACACCTATGCACCCTCTCTAAAAAACATTTACTACTTATTGTACTAAAAGACAGGCTTTTTTTAAAGTTATCAAACATAAAAAAAGGGGAAAATTCCCCTTTTTCATCAACATTATTTCCTTTTTGCGATAATGGCAACCCAATCTTCCATTAACATCGTTTCTGTTATGTCAAATCCGGCCTTCATTAATGCGTCTTTAACAAGATCTTTTTTCGGTTGAATAATTCCTGATGCGATAAATGTTCCGCCCGGTTTTACGACACAGGCAGCAACATCCGTGAAGCGCAAAATCACTTCAGCTAAAATATTCGCCACAATGACATCTGCAGAATCTTCCTCCACACCATCCAGCAGGTTATTTTGGGTAATGGAGACTACATCACTTACTTTATTCAGCTTTATATTTAATTTCGCCTGCGCAACTGCCACTTCATCAAGATCATAGGCTCTGACATTTTCAGCGCCGAGCTGGGCTGCTGCAATACTCAGCACTCCGGACCCGGTTCCCACATCAATGACTCTGTCACCCATGCGGACAGTTCTCTCTAGTGCCTGAATACACATAACCGTTGTCGGATGTGTTCCTGTCCCAAATGCCATTCCGGGGTCTAATTCAATAATTAATTCATCGCTTGTAACAGGCTCATAGATTTCCCATGTCGGTACAATCGTGAATTTCTCAGAAATTTTCACAGGATTATAGTATTTCTTCCAGGCTGTTGCCCACTCTTCTTCATTTACTTCACTAATCGTTACTTTGTTTAAACCTAAATCAATATCATAAATGATTAAATTATTAATAGCATCTTTAATTGCCTCGACTGTCTCTCCTAAGAAGCTGTTTACTGGCAGGTAGGCCTTTACAATAACGCCTTCCTCCGGGTAATCATCAGGATTGAGTTGGTAGATTTCCCCGAATTGGTCTTCCCTTGTCTTAGTCAATTCAAATGGATCTTCAATCACTACACCGCTAGCCCCGGCTTCATGTAAAATATTAGAAATAGGTTCGATTGCTTCATTTGTTGTCTGGATGCTAATTTCCGACCACTTCATACTACCAACTCCATCCTTACTCGCCCTTAAAGGCACGTTTTACTTTAGAAAAAAAGCTTTCCTCGTGTTCACCAATTGGTGAAGAACCGCTTTCTTCAGCAAAGTCGCGAAGAAGCTGCTTTTGTTTATCACTTAACTTTGTTGGTGTAATGACCCGCACTAAAATATGCTGATCCCCCACCCCATATCCACGGACATTTGGTACACCTTTTCCCTTTAAGCGAAATTTCGT
Organism: uncultured Neobacillus sp.; assembly: GCA_964400595.1. Taxonomy (GTDB): domain Bacteria; phylum Bacillota; class Bacilli; order Bacillales; family Cytobacillaceae; genus Neobacillus. The sequence continues at coordinate 28,075 of CAYNUT010000018.1, forward strand.
TCCTGTTTGTGTTCCAGCAGGGATTTTCAATTTCACCTTGCCATGCAAAGTCGGCACTTCCACTTCAGCACCTAGAGCTGACTGAACGAAAGTGATTGGCATTTCACAATAAATATCATCGCCATCTCTTTCGAAAAATTCATGTTCCCGGACATGGAAAACAACATACAGATCACCAGCTGGTCCACCGTTGATTCCTGCCTCCCCTTGTCCGGCCATCCTCAACTGCTGGCCATCATCGATACCGGCAGGTATTTTTACATGAATTTTTTTGCGTTTTTTCACTTTACCAGTACCGCCGCAGGTTGAACATTTTTGTTTAATTTCTTTTCCGGTACCATTACAATAATGACAAGTCCGGCGATTAACAATTCTTCCGAATGGCGTGTTTTGCTCAACACTAATCTGGCCTGAGCCGGAGCAATGCTTACAGGTTTCCGGTTTTGTTCCGGGCTTTGCTCCTGAACCATGACAGGTTCCGCATGTTTCTTCCCTTGGTATTTCAATGTCGGTTTCTTTACCGAATGCTGCTTCTTCAAAAGAGATGGTCATTGTATATTGCAAGTCAGCACCCTGTCTTGGCGCATTTGGATCTCTTCTGCGCGAGCCCCCGCCTCCTCCAAAGAAGGTATTGAAGATATCTTCAAATCCGCCAAAACCGCCGCCGAAGTCTGCACCGCCGAAACCGCCAAAGCCCTGATTAGGGTCCGTATGGCCAAATTGGTCATAATGAGCCTTTTTTTGATCGTCACTTAATACTTCATAAGCTTCAGCAATTTCCTTGAATTTTTCAGCCGCATCCGGCTCTTTGTTAATGTCAGGATGATATTGTTTGGAAAGCTTTCTATAGGCTTTTTTTATTTCATCCTTTGAGGCACTTTTGCTGACGCCAAGCACCTCATAGTAATCCCGTTTACTCATAATACCACTCCCGAATCTTTCACATAGAGATTATTCTAACACCCACAGAGAGGTATATCAATAAAAAAGCCAAAGTCGAAAATCCAGACTTTGACTTTTTCATTAGATGTTACTTATCATCCTTAACTTCTTCAAATTCCGCATCAACGACATTGTCGTTTTTGGCTGCAGTGCTTCCTGCATCCTGACCGCCCTGCTCAGCCTGCTGGGCCTGTGCTGCTTGTTCATACAGCTTTACTGTTAACGCCTGAACGATTTCCTGCAAGGCATCCTTTTTCGCACGGATTTCATCCAAATCATTTTTCTCAATAGCTTGCTTTAATGCGTCTTTCGCATCATTTGCTTTTGCCACTTCTGAAGCATCTACTTTACCTTCAAGATCCTTCAAGGTTTTTTCAGTTGTAAAGACTAGCTGATCTGCTTCATTGCGGAGATCCACTTCTTCTTTATGTTTTTTATCGGCTTCAGCGTTTTCTTCTGCTTCTCTAACCATTTTCTGAATTTCTTCATCAGTAAGTCCTGTTGAAGATTTAATTGTAATTTGCTGTTCTTTATTGGTGCCAAGGTCTTTTGCCCGGACATTAACAATTCCGTTTTTATCAATATCAAATGTAACCTCAATTTGTGGAATTCCGCGTGGTGCCGGCGGAATATCAGATAACTGGAAGCGGCCGAGTGTTTTATTATTCGCAGCCATTGGCCGTTCTCCTTGAAGTACATGGATATCTACAGCTGTTTGACTATCGGCAGCCGTTGAGAATACCTGTGACTTAGAAGTAGGGATGGTTGTATTACGATCAATTAATTTAGTGAATACTCCTCCCATTGTTTCAATACCAAGGGAAAGCGGTGTAACGTCAAGCAAGACAACATCCTTCACGTCACCTGTGATAACACCGCCTTGAATAGCAGCACCCATTGCCACTACTTCATCAGGGTTTACCCCGCGATGCGGCTCCTGGCCTGTTGCTTTTTTAATTGCTTCTTGAACAGCAGGAATACGAGTGGAGCCCCCGACAAGAATGACCTTATCAATTTGTGATGGTGAAAGGCCTGCATCACTTAAAGCTTGGCGTGTCGGGCCCATTGTTCTTTCGACAAGATGGGCAGTTAATTCATCAAATTTAGCTCTTGTTAATGTCACTTCAAGATGAAGTGGACCTGCTGCGCCAGCTGTAATAAACGGTAAGGAAACTTGTGTTGAAGTGACCCCTGATAAATCCTTTTTCGCCTTCTCGGCTGCGTCCTTTAGGCGCTGCACCGCCATTTTATCCTGTGAAAGATCAATGCCATTTTCTTTTTTGAATTGGCCTACAAGATAATCAATGACGACCTGGTCAAAATCATCACCGCCAAGGCGATTGTCGCCGGCAGTTGCTTTAACTTCAAATACGCCGTCTCCAAGTTCAAGGATGGAAACGTCAAATGTACCTCCTCCGAGGTCATACACTAAAATTGTTTGGTCTTGATCGGTTTTATCTAAGCCGTAAGCGAGTGCGGCAGCCGTCGGTTCATTGATGATCCGTTCTACTTCAAGTCCGGCAATTTTCCCGGCATCTTTTGTTGCCTGTCGTTCTGCGTCATTAAAATAAGCAGGTACCGTAATAACTGCTTTCGTTACAGGCTCACCAAGATAATCTTCTGCATAGGATTTTAAATATTGAAGGATAATGGCAGAAAGTTCCTGCGGTGTATAATCTTTGCCTTCAATATTCTCTTTATGATTTGTACCCATATGACGTTTAATTGAAATAATCGTATTTGGGTTTGTAATCGCTTGGCGCTTTGCCACTTCCCCAACCTGACGTTCGCCGTTTTTAAAGGCTACCACAGACGGGGTTGTACGATTGCCCTCCGGATTTGGAATTACTTTTGGTTCTCCGCCTTCAAGTACAGACACACAAGAATTTGTTGTACCAAGGTCAATACCAATTATTTTACTCATTGCCATTTCCTCCTAAAAAAATATGTAATCATTATTGATTGACTTTTACCATCGATGGCCGGATTACACGGTCCTTTAATAGATAACCTTTTTGGAATTCTTGCGTTACGATATTTGAACCAAAGTTTTCATCTTCTCCTTGCATAACAGCCTGATGGCGATGCGGGTCGAATTCTTGGCCAACTGTCTCAATCGGTTCAGCGCCCTCTTTTTTCAAAGCATCCAACAAGCTGCGGTAAACCATGTCCATACCCTGGAGGAGTGCCATCGTTTGTTCATTATCAGCTTCCATCTGCAATGCTCTTTCAAAATTATCCAAAGCAGGCAGTAAATCTGTGATTAAATTTTGTGCTCTATATTTTTCGCTCGCCTCCATGTCTATTCTAGAGCGGCGGCGGAAATTATCAAAATCTGCCTGAAGGCGCAAATAACGATTATCTGCTTCTTCCAGCTTGCCTTTAAGCATTTCGATTTCTTGCGCTTGAGCTGCTGTTCGGTCCACAGCCGGCTGCTCTGTGGTTTCCTCCTCATTAGCTCCGCTTTCTACTGCTTCATTCTCAGTAAGTTCAACTTCATCATTTTTTAATACCTCTTCCGCTGTTTCTTCGGCTAGTGTATTGTTTTTTTCATTCGTCAAACTACTCACCTCCCTTAAAAGCTATCTTCTATTAAAAATCATCTTAAAACCTATTCACAGTAATAGGGGTGAAACGGCTGGCATTTCACCCTTAATCAATATTTCCAGTGTTAATTATTTTGATACAGCTTGGTAAGCACGGCTGTCAAATCCCTGCTGAAAAATTGCAGCAAGCTGATGACACGGGAATATTCCATTCTGGTTGGTCCAATAATGGCTATGGTCCCTAATTTTTCAGTACCTGCTGAATAGGTAGCTGTTATTAGGCTGCAATTTTCCATGGCACTGGAATTGTTCTCACTGCCAATTTTCACATTAATTCCAGCTGAATTCTTTTTAATGAGATTGTAGATTCCATCTTCTTGGTCAATCATTGTTAAGAGATTGCGGATCTTTGTAATATCATGGAATTCCGGCTGGCTTAACATATTTGTTTTTCCGCCAAAGAATAGTTTTTCCGAAATTGGCATTTTAAACGTTTCAGCAATGGTGTACAACATTAAATCGTAATTATGGATATGCTGTTTCAGAAGGATTGCCACTTCTTTATAAATTTTATCAGTCAACTCTTCAAGAGGTGCACCTGTTAAACGTTCATTTAAAATATTAACTGTTTTCTCTAAATCAATGGCATCAATGGTTGCCGGCAGATGAAAAGTCCGATTTTCAACATACCCTGTGTCGGTTACAAAGATTGCAACAGCCGTTTCTTTGTTCAGCGGAATTATTTGAATTTTTTTCAGCTTATTCACGCTGACAGCCGGTCCAAGGACGATTGACGTATAATTGGTAAGCTCCGATAATATCCTTGCAGACCTTTGGATGATTTTCTCAAATTCATAAATTTTCTCAGCGAAAATCGATGAGATAATCGAAATATCGCGCTGATTTAGAACTTGAGGTGAAAGCATATGGTCAACATAATAACGATAACCTTTATCGGATGGAACCCTTCCAGATGAGGTATGGGTTTTTTCGATATATCCCATCTCTTCAAGGTCGGCCATTTCATTGCGGATCGTTGCCGAGCTAAGGGAAATCTCCTCCTTTTTCGACAAACTTCTTGAGCCGACAGGTTGTGCAGATCGAATAAAGTCATCAACAATTACCTGAAGAATTAATAATTGACGATCTGTTAACAACATTCATCACCTCTGTTAGCACTCTTTGTTACCGAGTGCTAATTATACTAATAAATTATCAAAAAAAGTAGGATGATGTCAATGAAAAAGAACCCCAATCTAAATAACTCCCAAAAAGGCCTGGAACACTTCATTTCCTAAAAGCCGGCCCTTTTTTGTTAAATATATATTATCATTTGTTACTTCTATCCATTTTTTTGCGAGTAATTCATCTATTTCTTTCTTAAATAACACGAGCGGGCTTTGGGCATATTTTCCAATAAAATGAGATATAGAAACGCCGGCTGTTTTTCGCAGACCTAAAAACATTTCTTCCTCCATTTGTTCCGCAAACGTTACTTCATGTTCTTCCAATACAGGAAGTATGCCGCTGTTCATTTGCTCAATATATTTTTTCAGCGGGCCAATATTCGAACGTCTTATCCCCTTTACATAACAATGTGCCCCGGCCCCGAAGCCGTAATAGGATTCGTTATCCCAATACGTTAAATTGTGCCTGCTTTCATAGCCAGATTTTGAAAAATTGCTGATTTCATACTGTTTGTAGCCGTGCTTTTCCATTTCTTCCATTAACATCTCATACATCCCGGCTTCAACATCTTCCCCGGGTCTAGGAAGCATTCCTTTTTTCATTAAGTTGTAAAAAACCGTCTTTGGTTCAATGATTAATGAGTATGCGGAATAATGCGGAATCTCTAAAGAAAACGCCTCGATTAAGGATTCTTTGAAGTCATCTTTTGTTTGTGCAGGCAAACTGAAAATGAGATCAATACTTATATTTTCAAAACCAGCCAATTTTGCGTTGTCTATCGTTTGGTATACATCCTTTGCTCTGTGTACCCGGCCAATTTTTTTCAGCAGCTCATCATTAAAGGTCTGGACTCCGAGACTGATTCGATTTACACCCGCATTTTTTAATATCTGGAGTTTTTCTTTGGATAAATCTCCGGGATTGGCCTCAAAGGTAAACTCCATTCCTGCACTCTTAGGTAAATGATTGTTGATGCTCTGGCAAAACCGCTCCAGCTGCCGTTCATTTAAAGAGGTGGGCGTGCCGCCGCCCACAAAGATTGTATCCATCTCGATGGCTGGATATTGTTTAAGGGTCAGCTCGATTTCTTTATCAAGAGCAGTTAAATATTCATCAACAGGCTGCCCTTTTAAAAACACTTTATTAAAATCGCAATAATGGCAAATATGTTCACAAAAAGGAATGTGAAGATAGGCTGCTTTAATCATTTTTCCACCGCTTTCAAAAAAGAAAAGAGGCAGGATTCACCTATTTTCAGGTTTGTCCATACCTCCCGCTTGTTGTTATTTTTTCGTATTATTATCGTCCATTTTTAAAACCGCCATAAACGCTTCCTGCGGCACTTCAACAGAACCGACCTGCTTCATACGTTTTTTACCTTCTTTTTGCTTCTCGAGCAATTTCCGTTTACGGGAAATATCGCCGCCGTAACATTTCGCAAGAACATTTTTCCGCATCGCTTTAATGGACGAGCGCGCCACAATTTTTGTGCCGATTGCGGCTTGAACCGGGACCTCAAATTGCTGTCTTGGAATTAACTCCTTTAATTTTTCAACGATGACTTTCCCGCGCTCATAGGCAAAATCCTTATGGACTATAAAGCTTAAGGCATCGACCGTTTCTGCATTTAGCAATATATCCATCTTAACCAATTTGGATGGTTTATAACCAATGAGTTCGTAGTCGAAGGAGGCGTATCCGCGCGTGCTTGATTTCAATTGATCAAAGAAATCATAGACAATTTCTGCGAGCGGCACTTCATAAATGATACTGACACGGTTTTCATCGAGATACTGCATGTCGACAAAAATCCCGCGCTTATTTTGGCAAAGCTCCATAATCGCTCCGACATAATCATTTGGCGCCATCATTGTAGCCTTCACATATGGCTCTTCCACCCGGTCTATTTTTTGCGGGTCCGGCATATTGGACGGGTTATCGACATTTATTTGCGAACCATCTGTCAAATGCACATGATAAATAACACTTGGTGCTGTTGTAATTAAATCAATTTTAAATTCCCGTTCAATCCGCTCCTGGATAATCTCCATGTGTAGAAGGCCAAGGAAACCGCAGCGGAACCCGAAGCCAAGCGCCTGTGATGTTTCCGGTTCAAATTGCAGTGCGGAATCATTCAATTGCAGCTTTTCCAACGCTTCCCGCAAATCATTGAACTTGGCGGTATCAATCGGATAGAGTCCGCAATAGACCATCGGGTTGAGCTTTCGGTAGCCCGGGAGAGGCTCAATAGCGCCATTTTTTGCATTCGTAATCGTATCCCCTACGCGGGTATCGCCGACATTTTTAATGGAAGCCGTCAGGAAACCTACGTCACCAACAGATAGTTCATCACGCATAACGGCTTTAGGAGTAAATACTCCCACTTCGTTTACTTCAAATTCTGCACCAGTTGCCATCATCTTAATTTTATCTCCGACCTTAACCGTTCCATCTACGACGCGAATATACGCTACAACCCCGCGGTAGGCATCATAAAGGGAGTCGAAAATCAACGCTTTTAATGGTGCTGCAGGGTCACCTGATGGAGCAGGGACCGTTTTTACGACCTGTTCGAGAATCTCTTCAATCCCTATTCCCGCCTTAGCCGATGCGAGGACAGCTTCTGAAGCATCCAAACCGATAACATCTTCAATTTCATTTCTGACTCTTTCCGGGTCAGCGCTTGGCAGGTCAATTTTATTAATAACCGGTAAAATTTCCAGGTCATTATCAAGGGCTAGATAGACGTTGGCAAGTGTCTGCGCTTCAATTCCCTGGGCTGCGTCAACAACCAAGATTGCCCCTTCGCAGGCAGCAAGACTTCTTGAAACCTCATACGTAAAATCGACATGTCCAGGTGTATCAATTAAGTGGAAAATATATTCTTCCCCATCTTTTGCTTTATATTTCAACTGAACAGCATTCAATTTGATCGTAATCCCGCGTTCTCTTTCCAGGTCCATTGAATCTAAAAGCTGATCCTTCATTTCACGGGATGATAAGGCATTGGTTTTTTCTAGAATTCGGTCTGCTAATGTGGATTTCCCATGGTCGATATGGGCAATAATCGAGAAATTTCTAATTCGTGCTTGTCGTTTAAGTCTTTCATCTCTGTTCATGTATTTCACTCCTACTATACCTGCACATGTACACTATTTTTGATTATATCAGCAGGAGAATCAAGATTCAATGGAAAACAAATAACGGCACCATTAGGTACCGCTAACAGTATTACTCCGTTATGAGCCGGATTAATTTTTCCGAGCCTTTGGAAATTCCATCAGACATTTTCCTTCCCATGGAAGAAAAAAAATTAAAGGCATTGATTTCCTCAAGCTTTTTCTTTTTTGCCTCAATATCATGGCTAGTGATATCATTCCCTAGAAATGAGGCGCTCACATCATTATTTGTTTCCTTTATACTAACCGCATTTTGAAAGCCCGGGTCGTCATAGCCCTTCATTTTATGAATACCGCTATTGGCAAGCTGCATCCCGGTTAAAACAGAAATAAACATGAGAGCAACAATCGCTATACTTTTCAGCATAAATAATTTCATCAACATGCACCCTTACGGTTATTGTTTATTTGCCGGCTGTTCTGTACCCTGATTTACTTTCTCTGCCTGCCAGTAATATTCACTGAACACATCGGCAAGGGCATCGGCAGACCTATTTAATTCCTCGAAGGAATTATCCACTCCGCCGAATTCAATCAATATGGCATTTCCAGATAAGTTTTGATTATAGACTCCATTGGAATTAGCGCCCCTTTTCACGAACACCCCTCTGCTTAAGCCTTTATATTTTTTTTCAAGGAGTTGATGCAGCTCAGTGGCTAATTTTTCATTCTTTTCATAATTAGGGTTTTTCCCGCCGATTACAAAAACAAGTTTTGCATAGGGTTTCCCATTAATCGTAACAGTCGTTTTATCCTTTCGCAGTGAATCCCGGTGAATATCAATCAAATATTGCAATTCCCTATTGGAGGCCATGGCCGTTTGCACAACTGTCCGTGATTCATCATAGGATTTCCAAAACTTCCAGCCCCTTTTATTTAAATTCGCCTGGATATCCGTTTTATCCACAAAGGTGCCTATACCTCGTTCTTCAAGACCGGTTTTTAATTGATCTCCTACTTTTGTTACATTAAATTGCGAATGATAGGCTAGGTTGGGATTCGTTACCCCTTTAAGATATGGAAGATAGGACTCACGGTTATGGGAAAAATATAAATAGACAACCTTGCGTCCCCCTGTTGTCTGCCCGGGGGTGACAGGCGGATTTTCCTGATCCGATTTATCGATGCCTTCCATATTTTGCAAAGATGCTTCCTGCTCTGCTTTCATAAATTCAAGCGGAGGCGCGGATTCAATCGGCATATTCGTATAATTTGTTCCTTCTCCAGCAACGACAATTTCACTGTCAAACTGATAAAATCCTGGAAGTTCGCGGCCGAGGAGGCTGCGAGGGTCATCCAGATTGATATTGCTCGATAAATTAAAAATAGCATTCGTCAGTTTTGGGGCCATAAATCGGTGTGTTGTCGTTAAAAAGTGATGATTTTCCCAGCCCATTAGCTGGTATAATAATTCACCGTTTACTTTGTCAGCTGCCTGGTTAACAGAAGATGATGTTAATCTAAATTGCGGCTTTAACGAAGTTAAGAGTCCGCTGATAGAGAAAATCAATAGAATAAATAAGAGAAACACTGCTGCGGCTTTCAATATACTTGTTCCCTGAAGCATGACAAAAGTTCCATGCGATCTAGTTTTCAATGGTTCCACCCCGCTTTACTCGATTCTAGTAAATCCTATGACATTACTAGAATGGGCAGAACTAAAATTTAAAACGGAGGTGCCCATTTTACTTTGTATAGTAACCGGCATTCCCCTGATCTACTTCACCATGAAGGGAGGCATTTAACCCATTGGCAAGCAGATTGGCCATGTCTTCTATAAACACATCGACTTCTTTTGGGGTCACCATTAAATTATGGCCGAGCGGAGAGAGAACCTCATAAATTAATTTTCTTTTCTCCTCATCCTGCAAAGTGCCAATCATCCCCAGGAATGTCTTGCGGTGTTTCTCTTCCGGCAAATCTTCTTCTGTCAGCTTTCGCCGTTCACCAAAGCTCATTCCTGCAGGGGCAAGGGCTCTTGAAGGACGGCTGCCTTCCCGCATTTCTTTGCCGAAATGCTTTAAAATAAAATCGATGGTATCACTTGTAATCGAAACCGCATCCACTACCGTCGGAACACCTATTGCAATAACAGGAATACCCAGCGTTTCTTTACTTAATTCCTTTCTTTTATTGCCAACTCCAGATCCGGGATGAATCCCAGTATCGGAAATTTGAATTGTAGAATTCACCCTTTCAATGGAGCGGGATGCCAGTGCATCAATGGCAATCACAAAATCAGGCTTTGTTTTTTCGACCACACCGAAAATAATGTCGCTTGTCTCTATTCCTGTAAGCCCCATCACTCCTGGTGACAGTGCACTGACTGAGCGGTATCCGTCCTCCACTCCTTCAGGCTGAAGCTGAAAAAGGTGCCGGGTGACAAGCAGGTTTTCACATACCATCGGACCAAGGGCATCCGGGGTGACATTCCAGTTGCCGAGGCCCACAACAAGACAGGAATCGGATTTCTTAATGCCTGATCCTGCTAAAAAATGAGAAAACTCACTTGCGAAAGTTTCTCCTACCTTTTGCTGCACTTCCGTGTTTTGCTCGCGGATTCCTTGCACTTCCAGGGTTAAATAACGCCCTGCTTTTTTGCCAATCTGCTCCTCCCCCTTTTTCGTTACTTCAACCAAGGAAACCTTAATATCATCAACATCTTTTTCCTTTATTATGACTCCTTCAATTTGTGACAGGTTTTCTCCCTGCTCGACAGTTCCCACACGATTGGCAAGGACCATTTCCCTTGCCTCTATTGCCAAATCAGTACGAACAGAATACTGACTTAAATCGATTGACTCGCTCATTCGAATTCACTCCTTGTAAAGAATATCCTTTTAAATAGCAACTATTTCCTATTTTGACCCTGTTGCATATAAAACATGCAAGTTAATATCGTTAAGCGGATGAATTCTATATTGCAAAATGGGTTGCTGTTTGATAAAATATCATTTGTTGCGAATTATTATTCATGAATGTTAAGTCGAGTTCATATAGTCTCGATTCTTTGTAGGAGGTGAATGGAATGCCTAATATTAAATCTGCTATTAAGCGTGTAAAAACAAGCGAAGCTCGTAATGCTCAAAATACAACTGCTAAATCTGCAATGCGTACTGCTGTTAAAAAGGTAGACGCTGCCGTTACTATTAACGATGCTGCTGCTGCAAAAGAAGCATTAGTAAGTGCTGCAAGTAAATTAGACAAGGCTGCTGCTAAAGGTCTTATCCATAAGAACGCTGCTGCCCGTAAAAAATCTCGTCTAATGAAAAAAGCAAATTCTCTATAATAAAATAGAGCACAAAAAAACGATTCCTCAGCTGGAATCGTTTTTTTATTTTTTTAAACTAAAAAGCAGCATCTCAATTAGCAATGATTTATTCATACCGCCCGTTTTCATCTGGTAGTCTGCTTCTGCCAGTAAATTCATTAAATTAGTTAATTCTTCATCCGAAAATTTGGCTGCCTGGCCAAGAGCGAGTTTTATCCGGAATGGGTGTGTTTTCAAATATCCGGCAATTTGCTGCTGGCCATATCCCCTTCTTGATAACTCCTTGACCTGATAAATTAAACGGAATTGCCCGGCAAGCAGTGCCAGTATTTTAATTGGTTCTTCATTTTGTTTCAATAAATCAAAATAGATCCGCAACGCTTCATCAAGCTTGCGCTGGACAACTTTTTCAATCAAGGTAAAAATATTTTGTTCCAGTGACCTGGCCACCAATTTGTCCACTAGATTTACGTCAATTCTTTTTTCCTCGGCTGCATATAATGAAAGCTTTTCCACTTCACTTGCAAGCATAAACATGCTGGTCCCCGCAAGGGCCAGCAATTGTTCGATTGCATTTGCTTCGATTTCCATTCCCAAAGATTTTCCATAGGCCTTAACCCAACTTTTTAATTCATATTCATTTAATTTTTTCGCCTCAACGACTTCAGCATTTCTTTTTAATTCTTTGGTAATTTTCTTTCGTTCATCAAGTTTTTCATATGGAGCTGAAATCACTATCACTGCATATGGCGATGGTTCCTTTGCATAAGCTTCTAGTCTGGCTAAATTATGCTCTACCTTTTCCCTTGACCTCTCAGCTGTTAAAAATGCAGGATTATGTAAAAAAAGTACTTTTCTTTCCCCTAGAAATGGAAAGGTTTCTGCATCCTCCAATGCCGTTTCGATCGGTGTTTCCTCTAAATCATAAGCGGAAAAATTAAAATCCTTCTCTTCTTCTGTTAAAAGAGTATTAACAATTAATTGTTTTGTTTCATTGATTAAATACATGGGAGCAATTTCCCTTTGTTTAATTTTTTTCCAAATATCCATTACCATTGCCAAGCGCTCCCCTTATCATTCACTACTTATTATCCTAAAGAAGCTTGGACAATTTGACAAGAGTTAAAAGGGAATTAGCAGCCTTCCCATATAGTGCTAATTCCCGATCTATAATGAACGCCTGCAACATCAGCCCTAGGATCTGATATTGCCTGGCGGAGTTTCTTTTATATCTTTAGTGTTGCCTTTATGGGTCAAACTATTTTGACAACTCTTGTCAGTGCAGGAAAGCGATTTTTAGGTATGCTGGATTTTTTCAAATAAATAGCTTATACTATTATTTGAAATAGGAGGGGTATATTGTGAACGAATTTGAAAAAAATGTGCAAAGTAAACGTAACGATGCAATTGATTCAGGGGTGGGTTTTGTCGTTTCATTTGGTTTTTTTGCCACAATGTTTATTATTGCAACAGTTATTAAATTAATCGGTTCATAAACAGCTCTATGGCTACATAATTGAAATCAAAGAGGCTGCCTACCGGCAGTCTCTTGTTATATTTAGGATACAGTATACTATGGCAAAAAAGGCAAAAAGGTTCCTTTCCCACGGAAAAAGCGGCAGGTAATCGCACCATGCTGGTCTGTCCGGTAAATAATGGGGTGTATTTCACTTAGTCGTTCTAATACCTCTTGATGCGGATGGCCATAGCGATTATTTTCGCCTGCAGAGATCAGCACAACCTGCGCCTGTATTTGTTTAAGAAACTCTTCTCCATTTGATGTTTTGCTGCCGTGGTGCCCGGCCTTAAAAACATCCACCCTTAAATTTGGATACTTTTTCATGATTTTTTCCTCCCCTTCAATATCAAGATCGCCGCCAAAAAACCAGCTGATTCCCCCTATTTTTGCATAAATTGCTGCTGAACCGCTGTTGCGTTCCCCTGTAAAATTTTGTTCAGGAGAAAGGACAGTAAATTCATGACTGCCCTTTTTCCAACTTGTACCTTCACAGATCTTGATAACTTGAATTCCTTTCTTTTCAGCTTCCTGCAGAATGGCAAGTTCTGTATCCGATGGTTCTTTTACTGAAGGCATAAGGATTTGTTTGACCGTTATTTCTTCAAGAATCGAAAAAGCTCCGCCAATATGATCCATATCCCCGTGGGTTAGAATGAGCATATCAATTCTTGTTATACCCTTTCCTTTCAGGTAAGGAACAACGACATCTCTTCCGACCTCAAACGGCTTGGACCGCTGCCGCCACTTTTCCTCGGTAAATTGCATCGTACCGCCAGTATCAATAAGATAATTCCCCTTCCCATGCGGGAGATGGATCAATATGCTGTCACCCTGCCCCACATCTATCATTGTCACCTCACCATAAGGGTTTATGAAATTCCAGGCTGGCTGTACAGTAAACAAAATAAAGAATAATAGGACTAGGTGTGTTTTCCATTTGGCAGACTTTTTGGATTCCCAAATAATAAAAATAGCTGGAATGATGAGGAGGTAAATAACGATTAGTACCAGACTTGGCCTTCCTGGAACAAAAGAGGTGAAAGGCAGGTCAGCAAGAACCCCAATAAGTTTATTTGAAAATTGAATTATTTTCACAAAGAGCTCAATCAGAATTGCAGGAGTCGTTCCAGTTAGAATTTGCATGAAAAACAAAAGATATAAACCAGGAAGGTAGACAAAGGAAAAGAGTGGAATATAAAACAGATTGGCTGCCAAAGCCGTCAGGGACATCTCAAAAAAATGAAAAAGTAATAATGGAAGTGCTGTTAATTGGGAGATGATGGAGGCGGCAAACATTTTTAACCCATTTCCCTGAGTGCCTCTAAGAATCTTGTTAGCAGACAAAATAATTGCAAAGCTGACAGCAAAGGAAAGCTGAAAGCCAGCATCAAAAATAATGTAAGGAAGAATGAATATATAAAGTATAAAGGCGATGCTAATTGCATCAAAGGGTAAAAGTTTAAGCCTGCTTTTCCATTTAACCGTTAATAAAACAAGAAAAATCATAAGAGCGGCGCGTATGACTGATGGAGCAGCCCCAGTGAGAATAACATAAACAGGTAAGGCCAATAATAGGAAATTGACCATTGATTCCCTGGTAACTCCACTGCGAATCCCGAGGTGAAAAATCATTCCTGCTAACAATGAAACATGAAGACCGGAAATGGCAAGCAAATGAACAATTCCGGTTTCCTGATATTCCCTCAGCAAATCCTGATCGAGCATCCTTCTATCGCCAAATATTAACGCAGCCGACAGCGATGCGATTTCCGGAGGAAAGTGCTCTTCTAAGTAACGGCCACCGGAAAAACGAAGCTTCTTTAATAAAACCAATGGATTACTCTGATTAGCAAGGGAACAATCCTGCAGAGGATTGCTCCCTGACTCGACAATCCAATAAATACCCTTATCAGAAAGGTAAGCACGATAATCAAAACCATTTGGATTCTTAGCAATTCTTGGTTTTTTCATGGTGCCTGACACCCTGCAGTGGCAGCCGTAAAAATTTCTGTTCTTTAGTGATGCCTGCTCTTCTTCGGATTTAATTTCGTAGCGGATGAGGAGTTTTTCCTTGAAACGGGTTTCTTTTGCAGCGATCTGCAATAGATCTCCATCTATTTTGGGGTCTTCGATAAATTCAAGCGAGAAGTCCGAAATGTTTTCGGGAATCATTGTTTTATTTTTTGTTTCGGCCTCCTGACCTTTTATGAAAAAAATTGATGCTGTTAGGAACAAGATGATTAATTGTGTTTTTTTAAAGCTCTTAAATATTCGTAAAGCATATAGATACATAAGAATTATCAAGAAAAAAGGGAAGAAGTGGATGAGGGCGCCAAGTATGCCTAGTAATGCAGCTATTGCAAAATAAACACATTTTCCATTCATCATATTTTCTCCATACGGAAGTTTTTTTTAGGAGGAAAAGGGTGAAAGCCGGTTTAAGCCGGCGTCTCACGAGGTGTGCTGAGTTGCTTTTCGGAAATCAATGACAAGCTCCTTCAATTCTACTTTTTCTACTTTAACATTGGCTTGGTCAAAAAGTTCGGTGGCATACGGGTGATTTTTATAATCTGCTGCATAATAGACCGTTTTGATGCCGGCTTGAATAATTGCCTTGCAGCATTGCAGACATGGAAAATGGGTAACATAAATTTCTGCCCCGTCAGTTGGCACACCAAACTTTGCACATTGAAGCAATGCATTCATTTCTGCATGAATCGTTCTTACGCAGTGATGATCAATGACATAGCAGCCCTTATCCATACAATGGTCTCCTCCGGCAATTGAGCCGTTGTAACCGCCCGCAATAATTCGTTTATCCCTGACAATCGTGGCTCCAACAGTAAGTCTCGTACAAGTGCTTCTTAATGCAAGCAAATGACTTTGTGCCATAAAATATTGATCCCATGAAATTCGTTCCACAATTATCACTCCCTAGAAAACATTTATTTTAAGTGTACTTTTGCCTGATGTATTCAGTCAATTGGAAGTTTTAGTGAACAACAGCCAATTCCTTTAATTTTTCGAACGTCTTATCACCAATTCCGCTGACATTTTTCAAATCCTCAACTGTGTTAAACGGGCCGCTTGTTTCCCGGTATTCAATAATAGCTGCGGCCTTTGCCGGTCCGATACCAGGTAATTCCTGCAATTCACTTTCACTCGCCTTATTTACATTTATTTTCCCTTGAGTCTTCCCGGATCCATTTGTAACGGCAGTACTGCTTCCAGACTCTGCTGGAGGCATGACGCCTTCCTCGCCTTTTGCAGGAATGTAAATCACCATTTCATCCTCCACGTGCTGGGCGAAATTCACTTGGCCTTGGTCTGCCTGCTCCGTTAAACCTCCCGCCCGGCTGATAAGGTCAATGACCCTTTCACCGGCATTTGCCATATAAACTCCCGGCTGCTTAATCTGCCCTTTGACATCAACCATTATTTTCTCTGTCTTTTCTGCTTGGTCTTCTTGCTTATTACTCTCCGCTGCTTTCCCCTTCACATCGCCCTTCCCTCCAACTGTAAGGGAATTGGACGGGACAGGGTCCCCTTGGTCAGCTGTATCAAAATAATAAAACCCTGCAAGCAAAATCAATGCAGCAGCAGCGGCAAAAAACTTGTGTTCCATCAACCAGTCTTTCAATTTGAACCATCCTTTCTAAAGGTATATTTTCCTAATAGTTTTCATATTGTTATTAGAGATACTCGCAAGCAAAGGAGGGTTGAAATAATGAATATAGGTATCATCGGTACCGGTAACATGGGGAGGATTTTGGTGGAGGCTTTGATTGATGGAAAAGCTATTTCCCCGTCTTCCATAATGATTACAAATAGAACAAAAGAAAAAGCGATGGTGCTTAAAGATAAATATAAGGAAATTAGGGTTGGGGCAAACGCTATTGAAGTGGCAGCTCAATCCGATTTGGTTTTTATTTGTGTAAAACCATTAGACGTTTTTAACATTCTTGATGACATACGTCCATATTTAACAAAAGAAAAATGTTTGATTTCGATCACAAGTCCAATCAGTACCGCACAATTAGAGAAGAAAGTGTCATGTTCAGTGATAAGAGTAATTCCAAGCATCACGAACCGAGCCTTATCCGGCGTATCATTAATGACTTTCGGCGAAAATTGTTTGGATATTTGGAGGAAAAGTGTAGAGACATTACTTGCGCAAATCTCCGCTCCGGTCTCCATAGATGAAAAGATAACGAGGGTTGCTTCTGATATTGTTAGCTGCGGGCCAGCTTTCTTCAGCTTTTTACTTCAAGCATTTATACTGGCAGCAGTCGAGGAAACAGGCATTGATGAAAATACAGCCACCATATTAGCAAGTGAAATGATTGTCGGTCTTGGTGAATTATTAAAACAAGGCCATTATACATTGCCTTCTTTGCAGGAAAAGGTTTGTGTAAAAGGCGGGATTACAGGTGAAGGAATTCGGGTTTTAGAAAATGAACTTGGGGACGTGTTTAATCACTTATTTCAGGCGACACACGCCAAATTTAAAGAAGACCTTGATCAGGTAGAAATGAATTTCACTAATCAATAATTCGCTATGAAGTGACAAATTCCTGCATAAATTTAACTAAAAAGCCATCTTTTTTTAAAAGATGGCTTCCCAGGCTGTCGAAAAACTTTCGACAGCCTTATATATAATTCATTTACTTTAACAATTCACCGCATTAATTTATTATAATATTATTAATACATAGTCTATGCAAATTGTCTGTTGACTTGCGCTCCAG
>CAYNUT010000019.1:0-45109 GCA_964400595.1 uncultured Neobacillus sp.
TACGTTAGGTTTTCCTAAATGCTCATAAGGTAGGTTCAATGATCAAGAGGGCGGTGAAGTCTTTCAGCCTTCGAACTTCACTCTCTTTCGCCGTTTCACATTTACTGGCCTTACTCCTCGCATGAAATTATTAATAGTGATTATGCAAGAAAAACAGTCTGTATGTCAAGGGTGAATTATTTGAATTTTTAAATATTCTTTTCCTATATTATGCAGAAATAATGACATTTGGCAAAAAAATCGCTACACTTTATTTTATCTATTAATTAAAGGGGTTTTTTAGTATGACAGTGTGGAAAGACGGAATAGCCAAGATGATATTGCCGACACCTTTTCCAGTCGGGCCAGTAAATGTCTATTTGATAAAAGGGGAACGTTTAACACTTGTGGATGCAGGCCCGAAAACAGAAGATGCCTGGCATTCCCTGACGGATCAATTAGCTGGGCTGGGTCTGCGTCCTGCGGATATCGAGCAGGTGATCCTTACACACCATCATCCGGACCACGCCGGAATGCTCGACTTTTTTCCTGAATCACTGGAGGTGTACGGACACCCGCTTAATGAGCGCTGGATTCAGCCTACAGAAGATTTTTTACTGGAGCACGATGCCTTTTTCCGTGACCTATTTCAAGACTTCGGCCTGCCAAAGGAAAATATTCCGTTGCTTGCGAACTTTCGAAAAGCACTTATGTATTCCTGCAGCCGTTCTCTTACAGGGCAACTGGTTGAAGGGATGAGGCCGCCTGGACTCCCTGAATGGCAGGTCATTGAAACTCCGGGACATGCCCAAAGCCAAATTGCTCTGTTCCGGAAACGTGACGGGGTTTTAATTGGCGGGGACGTGATTATTGAGTCTGTTTCGCCTAATCCGCTTCTTGAGCCGCCGGCACCTGGAGAAAAAGACAGGCCAAAGCCGCAGCTGCAGCATAATGCCTCCATGAAAAAACTGTTAGACTACCCGATTCAGTGTGTGTATTCGGGACATGGAAAAGAAGTCTTTCAGCTGGCAGAACTTGTTGAAAAACGACTTAAGCAGCAGCATGAACGGGCGATGATGGTGAAGGAATGGCTTATTGAAGAGGAGCTGAGCGTTTTTGAAATATGCCAGCGGCTTTTTCCAAAAGCTTATCAGCGCCAATTGATGTTAACCATTTCGGAAACCGTTGGCCAGCTTGACTATTTAGCCTCAATCGGAGAAATTATAAGTAAAGATACGCATCCCGTGCTTTATCATGCAAAACGGTGTGATTGATGAGGTGTTTTGATGGTTAATGAAAGATTAAGAGGAAAAAATATAGTGATTACAGGAGCGTCCGGAGGAATCGGCGCCGAAATTGCCAAGCTTTGTGCGGCAAGTGGAGCTAATCTTGTTCTCTTGGCGCGGAGCATCGATAAACTTGAACAACTGCAGGATGAACTGCAGAAAAAGCATCAGGTGAGAGTGGATGTATTTCAACTGAATGTGGCGGATACGGATAGAGTGCAGATGGTTTTTGAACTAATTTTTGCCGCAATTGGCCATGTGGACATCCTTGTCAATAATGCCGGGTTTGGGGTGTTCCGTGAGGCTCATGAAACCCCCATTGATGAAATTAAGGGGATGTTTGAGGTCAATGTAGTCGGGCTGATGGCGTGCACGAGCATGGTCCTGCCGAAAATGCGCAAGAGATGCTTTGGCCATATCATCAACATTGCCTCCCAAGCCGGTAAAATAGCGACACCCAAATCGAGTGTTTATTCGGCCACTAAGCATGCCGTTCTTGGCTATACAAACGCATTAAGAATGGAGCTTAGCGATTACAACGTGCGGGTAACCTCCGTGAATCCGGGACCGATTGCCACTAACTTTTTTAACATTGCTGATGAAAAAGGTACATACGTGAAAAATGTACAAAAATATTTGCTCCAGCCGGAATTTGTAGCCCTGAAAGTTGTCGATAGCATGCTGACGAAAACGAGGGAACTCAACCTGCCGCGCTGGATGAACATGGGAAGCGTCGTCTATGTTCTTTTCCCACGGCTGTTTGAACGGCTTGGAAAAAGGATGTTAAGTTCGAAATAGATTGAGAAAGCTGCCCCCCTTGGGCGGCTTTTTCTTTGAAAATGTTATAATGGGTAAATCTAATACAACTTTGAATAGAATTCTAGTGCCCTGAGAAAGGAAAATTTGATGTGACTGTAACTTGAAGGGCTTTAGTTACCCGCTGGGACCAAAAAAGAGAGTTAACGTGTAAGTAGAAGGGCCCTAGTTACACGGTAAGCCCCAAAAAAGAGAGATATCGTGTAAGTAGAAGGGCTCTAGTTACACGGTAATCCCAAAAAAGAGAGGTATTGTGTAAGTAGAAGTGCTCTAGTTACACGGTAAGCCCCAAAAAGAGAGATATCGTGTAAGTAGAAGTGCTCTAGTTACATGGTAATCCCAAAAAAGAGAGATATCGTGTAAGTAGAAGGGCTCTAGTTACATGGTAATCCCAAAAAAGAGAGTTATCGCGTAAGTAGAAGGGTTCTAGTTACACGATAATCCCAAAAAAGAGAGATATCGTGTAAGTAGAAGTGCTCTAGTTACATGGTAAGCCCCAAAAAGAGAGATATCGTGTAAGTGGAATTGCTCTAGTTACACGGTAAGCCCCAAAAAGAGAGATATCGTGTAAGTAGAAGGGCTCTAGTTACACGGTAATCCCAAAAAAGAAAGGTTTCAGGTAACTAGAAATGTCATCTGGTGCCTGAGAGAAGAGGAAAAACTTTCAAACGGTAAATTAAAAAATCCCAAGAAGGAGACCGAAAATTGAATATAGATGTTAATCTAACAAAGATAAAAGAATTATGCGGGACTGTCTCCTTCAAAAGGGGCGAGGCATTTTTCCGTGCTGATAAAGTAACGTTTAAAAAATACGGTCAAAACCGCTGCGAGGCAACAGTATCCGGATCAGAGGAATTCCATGTAGTAGTTGAAAGCGATGATGGAGGCGGTTTTCGCACAACGTGCAGCTGCCCCGTGCTCGCTTCATTTCAGAAGGATTGCCAGCATATTGCCGCGGTGCTGCTGGTCATAAACGAGCATCAACGGAACGGAACTTCCTCAATCGGATTTGACCAAGACTCAATAACCGACGAGCCGGATTTGACCAAGAGTTTACTAAACCTTTTTAATAACAGCCCGAGACGGACAAGCGGACATCAGCTTCATTTTGAAAATAGAAGAGTGCTGGATGTTGAGTTTACTTTGAAACCAGTTCTAATAAATGGCAATAATATGCTTGGAATTGAAATGAAAATAGAAGCAGCCATGGTACAAAACATTCGGGTATTTCTTGATGCAGTGAAGCAGGGGCAAACAAACGAACTCTCTTCATCATTTTTGTACGATCCAAGCCAGCATTGTTTTCAAAAAGAAACTGATTCCGTGATTCAGCAACTAATTGAGGTGGCACAGGATGATAGATCCATTCCAGCCGCCAGCCGCCAGATGTTGATTCCGCCGTCCTCCTGGAAACAGCTGCAGCCTTTGTTAACCAGCGCACCATTTGTGAAGTTGGAATATCACGGCTATACCAATGCCGGTTTGCTTGTAACTGACGAGCTGCCGCCATTAAAGTTTGATTTTAGCCAAACGGGCTTCGAAAATTACCAGCTAAAAGTGAATGGTTTATCCCACTTGATTGTCTTTGATTTATACGGATTTGTTTTATCAGCCGGAAAGATGATCAGGATGAAAATGGAGGAGTGTCAGCGCCTGGTGGAATTGAAAAAGCTACTCAATGTCTCCGAAACGAATGTAATTTCCATTACACAGGTGGAAATGGAACACTTTTTTAAAAAGGTAATCCCTGGCTTGAAAAAATTAGGCCATGTCCAGCTAGCCCGCACCATTGCAAAAAAGTACATGAAAACGCCGCTCACAGCCAAGCTCTACCTGGACCGTGTGAAAAACCGCCTGCTTGCTGCCCTTGAGTTTCACTATGAAAATATCGTCATCAATCCTGTGGAGAACCGGGATCCTTCTGTCAGCGCAAGTGTGATACGGGATGAAGAGAAAGAGAATGAAATTCTGCAATTGATGGAGGATAGCTCTTTTTCCAAGACCGACAGCGGCTATTTCCTCCACAATGAGGAACTGGAATATGAGTTTCTCTATCATGTTGTGCCGAAGCTGCAAAAATTAGCGCAAATTTATGCCACGACAGCCGTCAGAAACCGGATTTTTAGAGAGAACCCCCGCCCTTCGTTCAGGGTGAGGATGAAAAAAGAGCGGACCAATTGGCTGGAATTCAAATTTGAGCTTGATGGAATCCCGGAGCAGCAAATTAAAGATGTTCTGCAGGCCCTTGATGAAAAGCGCAAGTATTACCGCCTGCGGAACGGCCAGCTGCTTTCTTTAGAGACAAGAGAGTTTGCGGAAATTCAACGTTTTTTAAATACGATTCCGGTGGATAAGAAAACCATCGAAAGCATCCATGAAGTTTCCATCATGCAGGGTCTTTCGCTGCTTGATACGGTTGATGACAGTCCAATGCTAATTGTCGAGGACTCACTCTGTGAGTTCCTTGATACCCTTCGCAATCCCGGCAATTTGAAGTTCGAGGTGCCTATCGGTTTGGAACCGATTTTGCGCGATTATCAAAAACGGGGGTACCAATGGATGAAGACCCTGGCCCATTATGAGTTTGGCGGCATTCTTGCTGATGATATGGGCCTCGGTAAAACATTGCAGAGCATCACATTTATTTTATCGGAGCTCACTGACATCCGCGCGAAAAGGCAGCCGGTGCTGATTGTCTGCCCATCTTCCTTATCGTATAACTGGCTGAGTGAAATGATGAAATTCGTTCCGGAGATTCAGGCGGTTGTGGTGGATGGACAACAGGCAGAGCGGTACCGGATCCAAAAGGAAGCTCTGGCAATGGACGTGATTATCACCTCTTATCCATTGCTAAGGCGGGATATTAAATGGTATGAGAAACAAACCTTCCACACGGTATTTTTTGATGAGGCTCAAGCCTTTAAAAATCCTATGACGCAAACTGCAAGGGCGGTAAAAAAAGTGAAGGCCGGCCATCGTTTTGCGCTCACTGGTACACCTGTGGAAAATTCGCCGGAAGAACTGTGGTCTATTTTTCACGTGGTTTTCCCTGAACTGTTCAAGGGTTTGAAAGAATTCAGCAATCTATCGAGGAAGAAAATCGCCCGAAGAGTCCGCCCTTTTTTGCTGCGCAGGCTAAAGGAGGATGTCGTTTCCGAGCTTCCGGAAAAATTGGAGTTCACGGAAACAGCAGAACTGCTGCCTGAGCAAAAGAAGCTGTACGCTGCTTATCTGGCAAAGCTGCGTGAGGATACCTTGAAGCATCTCGATAAGGATACCATTCGGAAAAATCGGATCAAGATCCTCGCCGGTTTAACGCGCTTGCGGCAAATTTGCTGTCATCCTGCATTGTTTGTAGAAGGATACCAAGGCAGCTCTGCCAAATTTGACATGCTGATGAGAATCATCGAGGAATCCAGGCTTTCGGGCAGGAGGGTATTGATTTTTTCGCAATTTACAAAAATGCTCGAGCTAATTGGCAGAAGTTTAGCTTTGAAGGGACTTCCTTTTTTCTACCTTGATGGCGCTACACCGTCTGAGGAACGTTTGGAAATCTGCAACCGATTTAATGACGGGGAACGTGATTTTTTCTTGATCTCGTTGAAGGCCGGCGGTACCGGTCTTAATTTGACGGGCGCGGATACGGTCATTCTGTATGATATTTGGTGGAATCCAGCGGTTGAAGAACAGGCGGCAGACCGTGCCCACCGCATCGGTCAGAAAAATGTTGTCCAGGTCATCAAGCTTGTTACCCGAGGCACCATCGAAGAGAAAATCAGCGAACTGCAGGACAAAAAGCGAAATCTGATTGAAGAAATCATTGATTCCGAGGAAAGGGGTACTTCCGTTTTAACCGAGGAGGATATACGGGAAATATTATCTTAAAATAAAATGGTCTTTCATGCGGACATGAAATTTCACTTTTTCAAGATTTCAGTCCGCATGGTGCTTGAATTAATCTGTCAAAAACTCATACACCATATCATTCACTACCTCATACAAATCCACAGACGGATCTTCTTTTTTTGCTATGAGAATTCGATCAGCCAGCTCCTCCAATTCTTTATCATCCATTGGCAGGGATCCTGCCTCGGAATAATATTGCTTAAAACAATTTCGAATCATTTTAACCACTAGTTTTTTATCCACGGAAATGCACCTCACCACCCATTATACCGTTTTTGGCCCAGCTATCCACCAAAGGAAAAGTGTCAAAAAATTTCCATTGAATGCGAACGCATATTCGCTTATGATTGTGAATATAATAAAATAGAACTAACGTTCGATAATGAAGTTGTGGGGGAAACATCATGGTTGATTACAGCATACTGCCGCAAAATAAAATTTTGTGTGTCGATATGAAAAGCTTCTATGCCAGCTGTTCTGCCGTCATGAAAGGTCTTGACCCTTTGAATTGCTATCTAGCTGTCGCCGGCAACCTCGACCGGCAGGGGAGTGTCGTGCTTGCCGCTTCACCTCGCCTCAAAAAAGAATTTGGCATTAAAACGGGTTCGCGGCTGTTTGAGATTCCAGAAGATCCAAGAATTGAAATTGTCGAGCCGAAAATGGCGACTTATTTGCGCATTTCAACTGAGATTTCCCGCGTGTTTAACCGCTATGTGCCAAAGGAAGCCATCCACACGTACAGCGTCGATGAAAGCTTTATTAAAGTGGATGGTGCGCTTCATTTATGGGGCGATGCCCGCACGATTGCTGAAAAAATAAGGGATGATATTGAAAGGGAATTTCAGCTGCCGTGTGCCGTGGGAATTGGCCCCAATATGCTGCTGGCGAAGCTTTGTCTCGACCTTGAAGCGAAGAAACACGGGGTGGAGGAGTGGACGTATGACGATGTGCAGACAAAGCTTTGGAACGTGTCGCCACTCAGGGAAATGTGGGGAATCGGCCGGCGTGTCGAAAAAACATTAAATGGCATGGGAATTTTTACAGTGGGCCAGCTCGCCCGCTATGATTTAGAACTGCTTGAAAAAAAGTTCGGCATCATGGGCAATCAGCTTTATTATCATGCCTGGGGAGTGGATTTATCTGATTTAGGCGCACCGATTATTCAAGGACAAATCAGCTTTGGAAAAAGCCAGATTCTCTTAAGGGATTATAAAGAGGAAGAGGAAATTAAGACTGTCATTTTGGAAATGTGTGAGGAAGTGGCGCGAAGAGCGCGGACGCACTTTAAAGCAGGCAGAACCATCAGCCTTGGGGTCGGTTACAGCCAGGATGAATTTGGCGGCGGCTTTCATCGCTCAAGAACCATCCGGCAGCCAACGAATGAAACGATGGAGCTTTACCGTGTCTGCCTGGAATTGTTTCATGAAAACTATAGCGGTAAAACAGTAAGGCAGATTTCGATTGCCATCGGAAATATTGTCGATGACCGTGAGCTGCAGCTTGATCTTTTTGATATGGGAGCCTACAAGCGGCGGGAGCTTGGCTATGTGGTCGATTCCATCCGCAGGCGCTTCGGTTCAGGTTCTCTCTTGCGTGCAGTTTCTTATACGGCGGCGGGAACCGCCAAGCACCGTGCAACCCTTGTTGGGGGACATAAACGGTAATAAGAAAAGCTCCATTGCCTTAACTAGGCGCTGAAGCTGAACAGGAGGAAGAGGCAGATGATTCGCGACCGCGGGAGAATCAAATGGACGTCGATGATGCTTCCTGAGCATGTGAGACTGCTCAGGGATTGGGTCAAGGAGGATGGCTACGAACAGAAAAGAGAGATGGATGAACAGCAGCTTGAGCTCATGAATGAAACCTTAGCGGAAGCAATTGAATTTAATCAGCTGGTCACCATCACCCATTATCATAGCTGCAATTATGAAATCGTCATTGGAAAAATTCATTACTGGGATGAACTGACACAAAGGCTTCATGTTGTCGACCGCTTTGAAGAGGTGCACCGGATTCCGATTAACACGATCGCCGACATCCGGCTGACAGATTTATAAGAAAGAGCGGCCCCAAATCTGGCAGCCGCTCCTTCGTATCTTATTCTGTTTCCGGAACCCGATCCTGGGATTCAAAATGCCCTTTATGCGAGCCGTCGCAGAAAGGCTTGTTATTGGATAGTCCACAGCGGCAAAGAAAAAAAGACGGCTTGGTGGTATATACGTTTCCTTCTCCGTCTACCAATTCCACATCACCTGTAATTTTAAGTGACCCGTTATCATTTACTTTGATTTGAACCTTTGACATGTTAAAGCACCCCTTTTAAAAATGTTCGTAGCATTTTGAGAATAACTGGAATGTAAGGATAAAGCAAACAAAAGGTTGTAAGCATAAAAATAATGAGCCAGAGAATGATATGCTACAATCAATCATATGCCAAAAAAAAGGGGTTTTAGACATGGAAATTTTCATTACAGCAGGAGCGGCAGAGAAGATTAACGAAAAAACTGCAGGACGAGAGGGCTATTTAATACTGAAATATGATATAGAGGGCTGCGGCTGTGCAGTTGACGGTGTCATGGCATTGTGGTTTGTTCCAGCGCTGGATGGGGATGAAATCACTATTGAAACGAACGACCGGCCAATTTATATCGAAAAAGCAAAATTGGTCTTTTTCGATGAGAAAATGAAAATCGACTATTCCGAAGCTGCTCATTGTTTCCAGCTAAAAAGTCCACAGCAAATCCTAAACGGGCAAATGAGCTTTATCATTAAAAAATAAACTGACTAAGGATTTTTTTTAACAATAGTCCTTCATCCAGCTCATGAAGGACTATTCCTACGCAATTGAACCGAGATTCGTGCTTCATTTAGCTTGGCAGGGCATGCTCGACATATGTCTGGAGAAATTCATCGATTACGCGTTCATAATCTGCACGGTTTTCGTTGAAAGATTGGGCATGCCGGCCATTTTCCGCAATATAGAGCATTTTCGGCCCCTTTTTCTGTTCAAATAAATCCTTTGACATAGAAGGCAAAATAAAGTCATCTTTACGGCTGTGGATAAAGAGTATCGGATGTTTGATATTTTCAATCACGGCAATCGGCGAGACGTGGCGAATCGAGTATTTGTCGCGCATGCGAAGCAGGGCATCGCCAATCGGAAGAAGCAGCCCGGGAATCAGCTTAAAATCCCTTTTAATCAGATAGGCAAGCTGCTCTTTAAAATCAGAAAATGGACAATCCGCAATATAAAAATCGGCGCCGTCCTCAAGGAGCCCCGCATATAAAAGCATGGTAGCGGCCCCCATCGACTCGCCGTGAATCCCTAATTCAAGACCGGGTCCTATATCTTTTTTCAGCCAGTCAACAACCGTTTTTAAATCAAATTTTTCATAGTGGCCGAAGCTCGTTGTTTTCCCGCCGGATTCCCCGTGGCGGCGGTGGTCGTAGACTAGGGCGTTAAACCCGCGTTTTAAGAAAATGTTCGCATATTTAAGCGAATTAATTTTCGTTTCTGTCACGCCGTGGGATATGATGACGTAACGATTGGTCTGGTGCGGCTCGATGAGCAGGGCTTTAATCGTGTAGCCGAAAGGAGATGCAATATCCACATTCCGCTTTTGGAGTGCTTCGAATTCTTTCGGATTGAATCTCCCAGACTCCTTTTCCCGCCTTAAAATAAAATCCTCATCTTTCTTTTTCATAAACATGAGACGGTTAGTAAAATACAAACCGAGAGCAAGCCAGAAAAATAACAAAATAAATATGGTGCGAAATGTCTTTTTCAAATCGCAGTACCCCCAATGTGATCCATAAATTAACAGTTTTAATTTTACCATGAAAAAAGCCGCTTATACCAATAGGCGGCTATGAAAGAAAAGATATCTATTAAAGGTCGCTTGCGCATTACTTATGACTCTGCGTTTTGTCTCTTTGTTGGATGGAGAGCTTTTTCAAGTTCTTCGGCTGCAATCATCCGTTTGCCGCCGCTCGCTGAATCGGCATAATTTTTACCACTTTGGCTGTTCCCTTTATCGCGCTTTTGGCTCATGATGAAATCCCCCTTCGAGATGGTGTCATCTAATAAGATGCATTGAAAGGTGGGAAATTATTCACGAGCCGGGGAGGTCCCAAGAGTATGAAGCCGGTAATAGCCGCTTTCAATTTCTCTTGAGAGATGCGGCCTGACAATTTCAATAGCATCAAGCAATTTGCTGAGGTCAATGCCCGTTTCAATCCCCATCCGTTCAAGCATGTAAACAACGTCTTCCGTTGCCGCATTGCCTCTGGCACCAGGGGCAAATGGGCAGCCGCCAAGCCCGCCGGCGGATGTATCAAATCGGTCAATCCCAGCCTGAAGGGAGGCAAAAATATTAGCCAGTGCCAGCTTTCTCGTGTCATGGAAATGGGCTGTCAACAGGATGTCCGGAAACGCTGCTTTTAATTTTGAAAAAAGAGAAAAGACTTCCGTCGGGGCTGCCATTCCAATTGTATCGGCCACGCTTAACTCATCCACCCCTGCCTCCACGAATTCCCGGCAAAGCTGGAGCGTATCACTTTCGTTCATTTTTCCTTCGTAAGGACAGTAAAAGGCTGTTGAAATACAGGCGCGGACAAAATAATCCTTTGCTTTGATGTCCTGAATGATTGGGCGCAGTTCCGCCATGCTGTCCTGAGTTGTTTTGTTAATATTTTTCAAATTGAAGGTATTGCTCACCCCGACAAATAGGGCAACAGCGCGGCAGGAAGTAGAATAGACACGATCCATTCCTTTCCGGTTTGGGACAAGAACAATATCTCTTGAATCCTGGGCGAGACAATCAGCGGCTATTTCAGCTGCATCGCCCATCTGCGGCACCCATTTTGGCGAGACAAAAGAGGTCAGTTCCATTTCATTAAGACCCGCATTTCGTAAAGCGGAAATAAACTGTTTTTTGATGTCAGTCGGGACGTATAACTTTTCATTTTGCAGCCCATCGCGGGGGCCAACCTCGATAATCGTCACTTTTTTAGGCAAAGTAAGCATCATTTTCCCTCCATTATCTTCATACTTTCATTGTAGTGGTGTTAAATTCAAAAAATCAAGAATAATAGAAATTTTGACAAAATAAGAGGGTTTTTTAGAAGACTGCTAGAAATAGTAATGGAAAATAGGTGAGGGGGCGAGAAAGTTATGGGTCGACCGGAGGTTGTGATCGTCAGTGCCGTCAGAACGGCAATTGGAAATTTTAACGGCAGTCTAAAAAATGTATCGGCTCCTGTATTAGGAGCGGTTGTTATCAAAGGGGCGCTTGAACAGGCGGGGGTTAAACCTGAACAGGTGGAGGAAGTGATTATGGGAAATGTGCTTCAGGCAGGTCTCGGGCAGAATCCTGCAAGACAGTCGGCGATTCAAGCAGGGATTCCTGAAAGCGTTCCCTCGATGACGATTAATAAAGTTTGCGGCTCGGGATTAAAGGCTGTCCACCTGGCAGCACAGGCGATTTTAGCAGGAGAAGCAGACATTGTGGTAGCCGGCGGCATGGAAAATATGAGCCAGGCGCCATACCTTTTAAAAAATGCCCGCGAAGGCTTTAAAATGGGCGACCAAAAGCTGGTCGACACCTTAACATCAGACGGCCTCACATGCGTGTTTAATGATTACCATATGGGGATTACCGCAGAAAATCTCGCTGCCAAATACTCCATAACGAGAGAAGAGCAGGATGAATTTTCGGCCTGGAGTCAGGATAAGGCGGTGAAGGCCATCGAAGCAGGAATGTTTAAGGCTGAAATCATTCCGGTTGTCATCCCGCAGCGCAAGGGTGAGCCAATTGTTTTCGAAACCGACGAATATCCTAAAAAGGGAACAACTGCTGAAAAATTAGCCGGGTTGCGCCCGGCATTTAAAAAGGATGGCACGGTAACAGCAGGCAGCGCTTCCGGAATTAATGACGGGGCAGCGGCAGTCGTGGTGATGAGCCGGAAAAAGGCAGATGAACTGGGACTTGAGCCATTGGTGATAATCAAAGCAAATGCGAGCGCGGGTGTAGACCCAAGCATTATGGGAATCGGTCCTGTGCCGGCAGTCAGAATGGCTCTTGAGAAAGCCTCAATCTCCATGGAGCAGATTGAGCTGATTGAAGCGAATGAAGCGTTTGCAGCACAATCTTTAGCGGTTGACCGTGAACTTCATTTTAATAAAGAAATCTTAAATGTGAATGGCGGAGCGATTGCCCTTGGACATCCAATCGGTGCAAGCGGTGCGCGGATTCTTGTCACGTTAATCCACGAGATGAAACGGAGAGGTGCACGTGCGGGTTTGGCAACCCTTTGTATTGGCGGAGGCCAGGGTGCCGCAACGATCGTTGAACTTGCTTAAGGAATAATATTTTAGGGGGAAAAAGCGGAATGAAGAAAATTTGTACATCCTTCCAGGAAGCCGTTGCAGATATTTATGACGGGGCAACGCTGATGGTTGGCGGCTTTGGCTTGTGCGGAATTCCGGAAAACCTAATCTTGGCTTTAGCAGAAAAAGGTGTCAAGGATTTAACGGTCATTTCAAATAACTGCGGGATTGATGAGTGGGGCCTTGGACTTCTTTTAAAAAATAAACAAATTAAAAAAATGATCGGCTCTTACGTGGGTGAAAATAAAGAGTTTGAGAGACAGGTATTAACAGGGGAACTCGAAGTGGAATTGACCCCGCAGGGCACATTGGCAGAGAAAATCAGGGCAGGGGGCGCAGGAATTCCTGCATTTTATACTCCTGCCGGTGTGGGAACATCAATTGCCGAGGGAAAAGAAACAAAGTCCTTTGACGGGCGCGAGTATCTTTTAGAAGAAGCGCTGATAGCCGATTTTAGCCTGGTGCGGGCATGGAAGGGCGACAAGATGGGTAACCTCGTTTACCACAAAACGGCCCGGAACTTTAATCCAATGATTGCCGCTGCCGGGAAAGTCACGATTGCTGAAGTAGAAGCCCTCTATGAAGCGGGCGAGTTAGATGCAAATTTTATTCATACCCCGAGTATATATGTTCAAGCAATTATTGAAGGAACGCAGGAGAAGAGAATTGAGAGATTGACAGTGAGAAAATAGAGTTGCGAAAGGAGAAGTGCGGATGGCAAATGAGAAAGCCTCTGTCAGAGAGAGAATTGCAATAAGGGCGGAGAAGGAAATCGAAAACGGCTTTTATGTAAACTTAGGAATCGGTATGCCAACCCTTGTTGCCAATTATATATCGGATAACAAACAGGTAGTTTTACAGTCGGAGAACGGTCTTCTTGGCATTGGGCCCTATCCTCATGAAGATGAGGTCGACCCGGATTTAATCAATGCCGGTAAAGAAACAGTCACAGCTATTCTAGGCGCAGCCTATTTTGACAGTGCAGAATCGTTTGCGATGATTCGCGGCGGACATGTCAATTTAGCGATTCTCGGTGGTATGGAGGTCTCCGAAACAGGCGACCTCGCCAACTGGATGATTCCCGGAAAAATGATTAAAGGGATGGGCGGGGCAATGGACCTTGTCCATGGTGCAAAGAAAATCATCGTTATTATGGAGCATGTCAATAAAAAAGGCGAATCGAAAATTTTAAAACGCTGCACGCTGCCGCTTACTGGAAAAGGAGTAGTCAACCGGATTATTACCGAGCGCGCGGTCATGGATGTCACGGATTCCGGACTAAAGCTTGTGGAAGTAGCTGAGGGATATACAGTTGAGGATGTTGTAAAATCAACAGAAGCAGCACTGCATGTAGATGAAAATATAATTCTAGAGGCGTATTAAATAATAGGGGCCGGACCTGTGCAGTCCGGTTCTTTGCTGTCTTGGAAAGTAGTTGATGGGTAAAATGAAAAATAGTCGAGTAAAATGTAAAAGTTGACGAGTAAAATCCGATTTCAAAAAGAGTAATTCATGCAAAGTGATGAGCAAATAAAAGGTTGCTTTTTCATGATATAATACAGATTAGATACTTGACAATAGAGGTGTTTACAATGAAAAAGAAGGCTAAACAAAAAAATCAAGCTAAACCCGAAACTGTGGACAAAGCGGTAACGCTTAAAGATATAATGAATCCGGATTTAATCAAGCAATTGAAAGAGCAGCAGGATCAGCTGAAAGCTGAGGAAGAAAAAAGAAAAGAAGCGGAAGATCAGAGAAAGCGCGAAGAGCGGAAATTAAAAGAAAAGAATAAAACATTTGAAGAGTTATTGAATGAAAGCGGGATGAACTGGCAGGAGTTTAAATAAATATCCATTTACCCAAATAAAGGAGAGCCGAGGCTCTCCTTTTACCGGTGTTCCTTAATAGGTACTTGCTTTCGTTAGTTCCTTAATCATTTCAACCTCATCTGCAGTAAGCGGCCGGCTTCTAACCGCTTTGGCATTGCTCCTGATTTGTTCCACACTGCTTGCACCGGCGACCACGGAGGCAACAGCAGGGTTTGCCAAATTGTAATGGAGAGCAACTTCGGCAAACGAACGCGAGCCTGCCGTTTTTACCTTTAGTAAAGGCAGCAGTTCTCTCAACTCCTCCAAACTGTAATCCAAGTATCCTTTTTCAAACGCTTTTTCAAGCATTCTATCACTTAATAAACCTTTGGCAAGCGGACCGCGGGTGACGATGCTGATGCCTTGCTCGTGCAGCAGCGGCAATGCTTCCTCCTCCGGGCGGCGGTCCAAGATGCTATATTGCATCATGACAGAAACGATATTTGATTTTTTTACATATTCACAGATGACATTTGGGCGGATAGAGGATATTCCGTAATAACGAATAAACCCTTCTTCCTTCAATTCTTCAAATGCTTCAATTGTCTCATCAATCGGGTCCTCGAGGGTGCCGCCATGAAGTTGATAGAGGTCAATATAATCAGTCCCGAGACGCTTCAGGCTGCTTTTTATTTCTTCTTTTATGTAAGCCTTGGAGGCATCCCAAGTCCAGTTGCTCTTATCAGGCTTCCAGCGGTTCCCGACCTTTGATGCGATAATCACCTGTTCTCGGACATCCTTTAATGCCTTACCGACTAATATTTCATTTTCACCGAAATCATATAAATCGGCGGTATCAAAATAATTGACTCCTTCTTCAAGGGCTGCCTCGATAATTTGCCGCGCCTTATTCTCGTCTGCTCCAAGGGACATGCAGCCAAGTCCTAACTCGCTAACATATAAATCTGATTTTCCCAATCTTCTCTTATCCAAAAAAACCACCCCATTCTTTTACCTTTATTATAGAGCTAGGGGAGAAAGATCTCTAATCCAAAGTTTTTTCGACAAAAATCGATAAAAAACCTTGCATAGTGTTGCCCACATCCGTTCACGACTGTAGAATGAATGTCAAAGGGAGGAAGTACAGGATGATTAGAGTTTTTCCGCAGCTCAAAGAAAAATTAACGAATTATGTCTATGGGAGTATTCGAATCAAAATGGTGCTGTTTTTTATCATGGTGGCACTGATTCCGCTGTTTGTGTTTGGATATCTCTCCTACCAAAAGTCCTCCACTATAGTAAATCGGCAATTCAACGATTATGAAAAGTTTGCTGTTTCCCAGCTGGAAACGCAATTAGAAAACACGATTGACCAAATGTTTGTTGTTTCCAATGATATTCATCAGTATTTATCCGATCCTACCCTGATTGTCATCAAGGAAGAAATCCCAAGGACGTATGAAGGTTTTATTGAAAAAAAGAATTTTGAAAGATTTCTAGAGGCGCATAAAACCTTTAATACGAAGGGAATTTATTTAATTACAAGCTCTGGCTATTATTACGGCGGTCATTACTTGAATATGAAAAAACTGTCAAAGGAGCCTTTCTGGAAAGAGGCAGCAAATTTAAAGCAGGGTGAGCGCTGGATTGGATTTTATAATACCCCTCATTATGATATCACGAAATCCCCGGAGAGAATGGTTGGTCTGGTGCTGCCGATTCAAAGTCAATATGGAATTTTAAAAGGGAGCAGGCTGCTCATCGAGACAAGAGCAGATGACCTTTTTTCTTACATTCATTTTCTTGAAAAGGATATCCATGCCCTTGTGACGATTCGAAATGAAAAGAAAAAAATCATGTATCAATCAAAAGCGGACCGGAAACCGCTGGCGAGCGACATAGTCCGGAAAACGAAGCTCGATGCCTACGGCTGGGAAGTGGAGGTTCGGGTTCCGGAAAAATTATTTTATCAATCGTCAGAAGTGATTTTCAACTACACGCTCCTTGGGATTTTCTTTTCCATTCTTTTAGCAGGTTTTCTTGCGATGATTTTCTCCGAACCAATCGCAAAGCGAATCAGAAAATTGAAGGATTCAATGGAGCTTGTAAGTGCAGGCGAGCTTGATATACAGGTTCCGGTTAAGGAGAAAGATGAAATCGGAAGTTTGACGATGAGTTTTAATCAAATGGTTCAGCAAATTAAGGAATTGATCGACGAAATCAGTAAAACTGAAAGGTAAAAAAGGAAGGCAGAACTGAAGGCATTTCATTACCAAATTAACCCTCATTTACTGTTTAATACGCTTAATTCCATTCAATGGAAAGCGAGACTTGCCCATGCCCATGAGGTTCAGCAAATGATATATCATTTAACAGAGGTCCTCTATGAAAATCTAAATTTCTCGGATGAATTGATTCCGTTAAAAAAGGAACTTTACACAATCAGGCACTATCTGAAGATCCAGGAAATCCGCTATGGGCACATGTTTGAATACGAAGAAATTGTCAGTCAGGAAGACATGGATTTTCTAATCCCAAGGCTGTCCTTACAGCCGCTGTTTGAAAATATCTTTTTCCATGCCTTTGAAGATGGAAGGGGAAGCATTACGTTAACCATTGAGGACAAGGCAGATGCCCTTGAACTGACATTAATTGATAATGGCAAAGGAATGCTGGAGGAAACAGCCGCAAATTTACTTAAGCCACATCAGCCAAATGAAAAATCTCGGGGAATTGGTGTATTTAATGTAGACCAGCGGCTAAAGCTGCATTTTGGTCATGAATATGGGCTGCAAATTAGATCTGAGCTAAAAAAAGGGACAACCATTAAAATGCGCTGGCCAAAAAGGAGTGCATCCAATGATTAAAGTTATAGTCATAGATGATGAATATATCGTTCGCAAGGGCTTAATAGCCACAATCAATTGGCAGAAATTTAATATGGAAGTGGCTGCAGATGCCCCTAACGGGCTGAAAGGCTGGGAACTGTTTTGCGAACATGCTCCACAGGTCGTCATTACAGATATTGTTATGCCGGAAATGAACGGGATTGAATTGGCAAGGAAAATTAAAGAAGCGGCACCTGAAACTAAAATATTGCTCCTCAGCTGTCACCGGGATTTTGAATACGCCCAGGAAGGGATTAAGCTTGGCGCCTCGGGTTATATTTTAAAAACTGCCTTTCAGGATGATGAATTTGAAGAGTATTTAGAAAGATTCCAAGCAGAAATTAAAAAACAAGAAGAGGAAGAACATGCTGAACCGCCAATTGCAAAAGCGGTCGATGAAACATGGCCGGAATCAATTCAGAAAGCAGTTCAGCTGATTACGAGAGATTTAACCCTCTCCTGCACATCAGCAGACATTGCTTACACGGTGGGTCTTAGCAGAAGCCATTTTAGTACGCTCTTTAAAAAATCGGTTGGCGAAAGCTTTTCCGCATTCACCGAAAGATTAAAACTTAACGCTGCTTGTGAATTGCTCGAAACGACTTCTCTTACTTTACAGGAAATAGGGGAGAAAATCGGAATACAGGACGGCAAGTATTTAAGTAAATGGTTTAAAAAATGCACGGGAGAGACCCCAACGGATTACCGTCAAACAAAAAGGAGAATCGCTCCGGACAATTTTACCCCCTGATAGGAAAAAATCAAG
Organism: uncultured Neobacillus sp.; assembly: GCA_964400595.1. Lineage (GTDB taxonomy): Bacteria > Bacillota > Bacilli > Bacillales > Cytobacillaceae > Neobacillus. Next base: position 17,838 of record CAYNUT010000019.1, read on the forward strand.
AAAATAAAAACAATTAGACGACTAATTTAAGATGATTTTCAGTTTGTGACCGCTTTCAAAGGAGATAAAATGAAAGCGGTTAAATTTTTAGTTTAAAAAGGAGGAAATATCGAATGAGGAAAATTAAAATTGGAGCATTCATTTTATTATTAATAAGCATGTTTTCCTTAGCCGCCTGTTCGAACTCCGGTTCAAGTAAAGATGCATCCGGCAGTGACAGCGGCAAGTCAGAAGGGAAGGAGTCGACAACCCTCCGCTTTGCAACATGGGATACTGGGGAGGCTTTGAAAATTCAGCAGGAAATTGCCAAAAAGTTTGAAGCAAAGAATCCCGGCGTAAAGGTTCAGGTTGAAGCATACGGTGATGGTTTTGATCAGAAACTGGCTGCATCCTTTGGCGCCAAAAATCCTCCTGATGTTATGTATATGTGGAATTTCCCGGCATACGCAAAATCGCTTGAGCCATTGGACAAGTACATTGAAGGTGACTCTGAAATGGACTTGAACGATTTCTATCAAGGATTGTTTAACTACTCAAGCCTTGATGGAAAAGTTTACGGCATGCCTGCTGGATTCACCACAAGGGTGGTTTATTACAACAAAGATTTATTTGATAAAGCCAACATTCCGTATCCTAAGGATGGCTGGACATGGGATGATTTCAAGCAGATTGCCAAAAAATTATCAGATCCAAGCAAAAAGCAATACGGATTTGGAGTAGTTCCTGAGCCGGATACCTATGACCTGCAAGGATTGGTATGGAGCAACGGCGGCTCTTTCATTAGTGATGACGGCAAAAAAGTGAAAGGCTATATGAACAGTCCAGAAACAGTAAAGGCTGTTAAAGTTTTAAGCGACCTTCTAAAAGACAAAAGTGCGGTTCTTGTTGGCGGGAAAAACCAGCAGAGCGGCGATGATATTTTCAAGGCCGGAAAAATTGCCATGTGGGAAAGCGGCATATGGCCATTGGAAGGATTTAAAGAAGCTAAAGTGAATTTTGGAACAGTTGAGGTTCCATCTTTTGGCGATAAGCAGGCAAAAGGGGTTATTGCTTCTTCAGCCGTATCGATTGCGAAAGATTCAAAACATAAAGACCTTGCCTATAAATTTGTCAAGTTCTATTCATCAGCTGAAGCCATCAAAATGCGGACGGCTGATTTACCAGTACGCATCAGTGTTGTAAAGGAAATGAATATGGAGCAGGATCCTTTATTAAGCCCATTCTATAAAATGCTGGAACGTTCAGATAACACACCAGCATTCCTGTTGAACAAAAACTGGGACGAGATCAACCGTAATCTATCTGCGGCGATTAATGCCGTAATGCTTGGGCAGGATGCTGACAAGCTATTAAATAAAGCAGTCGTGGATTCAGAGAAATACACAAAGTAGAATAAATAAAAGAGGTGTTCATCTTGAAATCAATACATGCCTCTACTAAACCCTATGTGGAATTAAAGCAAAAAAGAAAAATGAAGTGGGACAATCTTGTCCCCTTTCTTTTTATCTCCCCGTGGGTGTTTGGTTTTTTGGCTTTTACGCTGGGTCCCTTACTATATTCCTTATTTATCAGCTTTTTTGATTGGCCGGTTGTGGGTGAGGCGAAATTCGTCGGTATCGAAAACTATAAAACGATGTTTACCGATGACCCGCTTTTTTGGAAATCCTTGTGGGTAACAGTAAAATTCGCTGCCCTTTTCGTTCCATTAAACATCATTATTGCTTTAGTTTTAGCAATGTTATTGAATAAAAACGTCAAGGGTCATTCCTTTTTTCGAACATTTTTCTATCTGCCTTCCGTCATTTCCGGGGTTGCCCTTGCAATGATTTGGGCATGGGTGTTTAACGGTGAGTATGGAATTCTTAATTATTTTCTTTCCTTGATGGGGATCAACGGACCTGACTGGTTGAATGATATGAGCTGGGCTTTGGTTGCAATGGTCATTGCCAGCCTGTGGGGTCAGGGCCAGATGATGCTGATCTTTTTGGCCGGTCTGAAAGGCATTTCTAAAGAGATGTATGAAGCGGCATCTATTGATGGGGCAAACAAAATCACTCAGTTTTTCAAAATCACGCTGCCGCTATTAACGCCAACGATTCTGTTCAATTTAATTACAACCATTATTTCCGCCTTTCAGCAATTGACGTTAGCCCTTGTGTTAACCGGCGGCGGACCGCTGAACTCAACGTATTTTTATGCGATGTATGTGTACGAAAATGCCTTCAAATATTTTAAAATGGGCTATTCATCAGCCAATGCGTGGTTTATGTTCCTGATTGTTCTAGGTCTTTCACTGTTAGTGTTTAAATCCTCTTCAGCCTGGGTGTATTACGAAGGAGAAGTGAAGAAGACAAAATAGATTTACAGCTAATCTAAGGTTACGAGGGGGTTTTACGATGAAAATGAAAAGCAGGGTTGAAAAAACCTTTATATATGGTCTGTTAATCTTATTTTCACTGTTATTTTTAGCACCGTTATTTTGGATGGTAACGACCTCGCTGAAATCACCGGAAGAGCTGTATCTCTTTCCGCCAAAGTGGATTCCGTCGGAGCTCCATTTTGAGAATTTTAAGGAAGCATGGCTGTCACAGCCCTTCACCAAATTTCTAACGAATTCCCTGACGGTGACCATCCTGGCAACACTGGGTCAAGTGGTTTCCTCTTCGTTAGTGGCCTACGGTTTTGCACGATTTACCTTTAAGGGAAAAGATTTTTTATTTGTTGTACTTTTGGCTACAATGATGATTCCGTGGGAAGTAACAATGATTCCGCTATATATGGAATTTAATTTCCTTGGCTGGATTAATACACTGAAACCGCTGATAGTACCAGCCTGGTTCGGCGGACCATTTTTTATCTTCCTGCTTCGCCAGTTTATTATGGGAATTCCAAAGGAGCTGGATGAGGCAGCAAGAATCGATGGAGCGAATTCCTTCCAGATTTTTTATAAAATTTACCTTCCGCTGATGAAACCGGCATTAATCTTAGTGACTGTCTTCAGTTTTTTAAACTGTTGGAATGATTATTTAGGTCCTCTCGTATTTTTAAATGATCAGAGTAAATATACTCTTACACTTGGTTTGGCCCAGTTCAAAGGCATGTTTGGTGTTGATATGGAGGGAGTCATGGCGATTACATTCCTTATCAGCTTGCCGCCGCTAATTCTCTTCTTTATTGCCCAGCGTTATATCATGGAGGACGTTTCCAAGTCTGGAGTAAAAGGGTAGATTCATAGATTATTTCGGACACAATCATTGAAAAAAGCTGGTCAGAAGGATTGTCCATCTGACCAGTAAGTATTTATATGAAAGGTTGGCATCCATGAAACAGTCGTTACAAACTTTATCTTTATCGCCTGGTGTGAAACGGTTTTTGGCAACGGAATCACTGTATGGGCTGAGCATCGGTATGTTTACCTTGATTCTGAATCTTCATTTAATTGAAAAGGGGATTTCTGCAAAACAGATTGGCTTCATTACTTCAATGGGAATCTTGGTGATGGGTATTTTTGCGCTGCCAGTTAGCATCCTGGCTAAGAAAACAGGCCGGAAGAAGCTGTTGATTACAGGGGTTGGATGCATTGCTCTTGGCTGTATAATATTTGCCATTTCAAAGAGCTTTCCTTTATTTTTTTTAGCTCAATTGATTGTTTCGATCGGTCTGACACTCGTGGAAACAACAGAGATACAACTGTTGTTTTATTATAGCCGGTCAAAAAGGGAAGAAACACAGGCCTACAGCTTTATGTTCGCTGTGTTTACCGCATTTACCGGTGCGGGAACGCTGCTGGCGGGTTTTTTGCCAGAGTGGATTGATGGGTCTGGAAGTGGATACCAAAACACGCTCCTAGTAACATCGGTGATTTTTTTACTGTTGGTATGTGCAAGGGCAGTCTTGCTGCCGGCCGAAGAAAAAAAGGAAAATTGGCAGTCAACTGAAACCATCAAACAAAATTCTAAAATGGGCATTCCCTTCATTACAGCAAAATTGTCCAGAGGATTACTGCAAAAGTTAATCTTGTTTTCGGTATTTGCACTCATTACTGGAGGCGCCTATTCCTGCCTGCAGCCATATTTGAATTTACTAGTAAAGTTTCGGTTTGATTTTTCAAATGAAATAGTTTCTATTCTGTTGGCATTAAATGGCGCGGCATTGTTTATCGGCTCGATTATTTCACCCTTTTTAATCGAACGGTTCGGAGTGAAAAAAACCTTTTTCTGTATTTATCTAGTAAATATTGTTTTTTGTTTCCTGTTATTTATGAATATTTCAGTATTCTTCTTTTCGGCGCTGCTCGTCATTAGAGGCGGGATTTTTACCATGCTGACTAATTTGGCTGACAGTCTATCCATGTCATCCTTTCAGGATGAGGAGCGTGATTTGTATGCGGGGATGAGGGCTGTTTTCCGCAGTATCGGCTCTTCATTAGCCGCTTTTGGTATCGGCAGCATTCTGGCCGGCAAGAACTATACGCTTCCGTTTTTATTAACCGGCCTGCTATTGCTGATCGGATATCTCTATTTTGCAAATGTGATTAGGCCGAAATTTTTAGAAACAGAACAAAAATTGTCTATGACCAATCAGGATCATTTGACAAATGAAGTATAAAGAGGAGGTGGTCTTATGTTGGATATTAAAAAAATCCCTTTCAGCCGTTACGGCTCGTTTATCACGATTTCACCCAATCATCAGGCCGGGAAGGATGATGCGCTTTATATCCGCAATATTCGCAATGGGGACAACAACTTTGGCGAGGTGTTCCGGATCGACCTTATTCGGCAGGGAAACCCTTTAGCCTATAAGACAGTGCTTAAACCCTTTCTTCTCCGCCTCGAAAGCACGGAGGGATTTGCTGAATTTTGTCTGTCAGAAGGCAGTATCCTGCACATAAGAAGCCATGGTGTTGGGGTAAGACTGACTGGAATTACAGGTGCCTATGATTATGCGGTCATGGTCGAGCTAAATCGTTGGGAGGTTAATCATTCTTTACAAGAAATAAGGTATATGCTCACGGCAGTTCGAGGGCGGATTGAAATGGATGCGCCGTTTATTGAGCAGCGCTGTGAGAAAATCATAGCTGATCTCCTGCCGAATCATCCATTAGAGGAAATGGAATGTGTACTCGAGGAGTTTACAGCGGTTTATCATCCGCGTTCCTATCCTTCGTTTGAAGATGGGAGGATCATGGTGGAAAGCGAATTCGCTTCTTGGTGCGAGAAGACACTGGAGACCCCTGAAATCTATCAAAGAGGCAAGGATTTGGCCGCTTATATTACCTGGTCATGTGTTGTTCCCCCTGAAGGAATACTGCCGCGCCCGGCCATGTATATGTCAAAAAATTGGATGACAAACATTTGGAGCTGGGATCATTGCTTTAATGCCATGGCCTTAGCAAAAACATCTCCTGAACTTGCTTGGGATCAGTTTATGATATTTTTTGATTTGCAAGATGAGTCAGGTATGCTTCCGGATTTTGTGAATAATCGGTATGCCCTATGGAATTTTACGAAACCGCCGATTCACGGCTGGACATTACGCCGCTTATGGCATCAAAGTGACTATGTAACACTTGAGAAGCTGCAGGAGGTTTATGAACCGCTGCAAAAATGGACAAAGTGGTGGTTGACCTATCTGGATACTGATCATGACGGTATTCCTCAATATAATCATGGAAATGACAGCGGGTGGGATAACAGCACGATTTTTCATAAAGGGACTCCTGTTGAAAGCCCGGATCTCTCTTCGTTCTTAGTACTGCAAATGGAAGTGCTTGCTGAGACAGCCTTAAAGCTTGGCTTACATGACGAGGCGAAAGAGTGGATGATGGAATCACAACAATTATTAACCAGAATGATCGAACATTTTTGGGACGGCAGTCAGTTTACTGCGAAGAAATCAGGCACCCATGAAGTAATTAAGTCAGACAGCCTCGTTTTATATATTCCTATAATTCTTGGTAAAAGACTTCCTGCGGAAATATTAGAAAAACTAGTAAATGATATTAAGAATAAAGGCTTTTTAACAGAGTACGGGATGGCAACGGAACTTCCTCAAAGCCCATTTTACAAGCATGACGGCTATTGGCGCGGACCAATTTGGGCGCCGACAACTATGCTGGTGGTCGACGGACTGATTTCTTCCGGTGAAGAGGAGCTGGCTTTAGAAATTGCCCGTAAATTCTGTGCGATGGCATCTCAATCAGGAATGGCAGAGAACTTTGATGCCTTAACTGGTGAGGGCTTGCGGGACCCGGCTTTTACTTGGACATCCAGCGTGTTTTTAATTCTCGCAAATCTATTATTGGAATCCTGCTGATTACTGTGATTAATGATTGGTCTATCAAATAAACAAAGTTAGAAAAAAACAGAGGTGAGATGATGAAACGATTTAAAAGATGGGAAGACATCCATACGGATGGTATTAACCGAATGGCTGCACGCGCACATTATATCAGCTATCCTACACGGGAGGCTGCCGCAACGGGTGATGCAGGAAAAAGCTGCTTTTATGAATCTCTTAACGGGTTATGGAAATTTACCTTCCTTGATGCTCCGGAGTATTGGCCGGATGGTTTTTATCAAGATGATTTGGATTTAAAAGACTGGGATGATATTGCGGTTCCAGGCAACTGGCAGCTGCAGGGCTATGGAAAGATGCATTATTCTGATCTGTGGTATAACTTCCCAATTATTCCGCCGCGTGTACCAACTGAAAATCCGACGGGGATATATCGGCGTGAATTTGAATTGAATCGCAGTCTTGACGGAGAGCAATTAATCATCCGCTTTAACGGGGTTGATTCTGCTTACGAATTATATGTCAACGGCGAATTTGCCGGGTACAGTAAAGGGGCCCGTATTCAAGCAGAATTTGATATTACGCGGCTTTGCCGCCAAGGGAAAAACTCCTTGACTGTCCGCGTGTTCCAATGGTCGGATGGCACGTATTTAGAAGATCAGGATATGTGGTGGCTGAGCGGAATCTTCCGCGATGTCGAACTTTATACAAGACCTAGTGCCGGAATCTATGATTACACAGTTAGCACCGTGCTGGACAGCGAGGATCAAAATGGAACTCTATCGGTTTCGGTCAAGGTGACGGAACAGCATGGTCAAACGATTGTATATGAATTAATAGACCCAAGCGGCATGCAGGTTTTTAGCGAGGTAAAAAAAGCTGAGGAACCTTTCAGCAAGTTTGTTGCAGCACCATTAAAATGGAGTGCAGAAAATCCTGCTTTATACCATCTTTATATGACGGTTAAAGATTCTGCCGGTGAAGTGATTGAGGTCATTCACCAGCATGTAGGCTTCCGCTCCATCGTTATTAAAGGTGATACATTCCTCGTAAATGGTGTGGCAATTAAATTAAAAGGCGTTAACCGCCATGATTACAACCCTCGGACCGGCCGAGTGGTGACAAAAGAGGAAATTGAGCGCGATATTAAAACAATGAAGCAAAACAATATTAACGCGATTCGGACTGCTCATTATCCCAATTCGTATTTCTTTTACGATCTTTGTGACCAATACGGAATGTATGTGATTGATGAAACGGACTTAGAATGTCACGGTTTTGAACTAACAGGAAAGTATGACTGGATCAGTAATGATCCTGAATGGGAAACTGCCTATGTTTCCCGGCTTGAGAGGATGATTGAGCGGGACAAAAATCATCCTTGCATTATTATGTGGTCGCTTGGAAATGAATCTTCTTTTGGTCATAACTTCCGGGCAATGGCTAAGCGCGCGAAGGAAATGGATCCGACACGGCTTGTTCATTATGAAGGGGACTTTGCAGCGGAAGTAACCGATGTTTACAGCACGATGTATACTTGGCTCGAGCCGCACGGCGAAAGGCTGACGATGGAAAAGGTCATTGAAAAAACAAAAAAACCTCATATTCTCTGTGAATACGCTCATGCGATGGGAAATGGACCTGGTAACCTGAAAGAATATCAGGATTTATTTTACAAGTATGATAAGCTTCAGGGCGGATTCATTTGGGAATGGTTTGATCATGGCATTGAAACTGTTTCGGAGGATGGAACTGTTTACTATCGCTATGGCGGCGATTTTGGTGATGATCCTACTAATGGAAATTTCTGTATTGATGGATTGGTTATGCCGGACGGGACACCGTCACCAGCGTTATATGAATACAAAAAGGTAATTGAACCGGTGCAAACGGAATGCATCGATATGAATGAGGGGCTTTTCCGGCTGATCAATCGTTATGATTTCTTATCATTGGATCATTTAGAATTAACATGTTCACTGTATGAAGATGATACCCTTCTGGATTCTTTTAAAGTTGAACTGCCGAAGCTTGCGGGACGTGAAATGACTGAGATTCAATTGCCGGCTGGACAAGAAATCGAAAAAGTAAGTGGAGCCAGATACTTTTTTGTGCTCTCGTACAAATTAAAACGAGATACACCGTGGGCAGCAAAAGGCCATGAATTAGCGAATGCTTCCTTTGAGATTCCAGGCAGGGAGAAATTGCTAAAGACCCGCGGAGATGGTGAACTTCAAGTCAAAAAAAATGGTGCATTTCTAACCGTTTCTGGCAGGGATTTCACTGTAACTTTTGATTGTGTCAAAGGGGCAATTAAAGAGGTAACCCGCAACGGCAAAGTACTGATTGAGAAGGGACCGCAATTCAATTTTTGGCGCGCTCCAATTGACAATGATATGTACCTTCTTAATGATTATCGGACAAAATACTTCATGCATTTGGGTCATGAAATTGTTGAAGATATTTGTTATGAGATGAATGACGGAGTGTTTGAGTGGCAGACAGATGCATTGTATGGCACGACAAACAGTTCCTGGTATTATCAGCTTCAGTACCGTTACACAATCTATCCGGATGGCGATATTGTTTGCCGTATTGACGGTGCTGCCTCCGGCGTGAAAGAAAATGCACCAGTCATGATTCCTCGTCTTGGTGTGAATCTGCACATTAATAAAGATTTTACTGAAACGCAATGGCGGGGTAAAGGACCTGGTGAAAGCTATGTAGATTCCAAACAAGCCAATCACTTGGGTGTTTATCGAAAAACGGTTGATGAATTGTTTACGGACTATGTGAAACCGCAGGAAAACGGCAACCGTTCCGAATGTGATTGGGTCAGTTTAACAGATCATGACACGAATGGCCTGATATTCATATCCAATGAGACCTTTGATTTTAGCGCTTCACATTATGAAATTGGTGATCTCGAAGATGCAAAGCATTCCATTGATTTAAAGCCGCGTGACTATGTTGTTTTAAATCTCGACTATAAACAAAATGGTCTAGGCAGCAATTCCTGCGGGCAAAATCAACTAGAAAAGTATCGATGTAAATTTGAAGACTTTTCCCTTTCGTTCCGTATTTCTCCTTATAACACAGGTGAAACAAATGCGGTTGAACTTGGCCGCAAAGGGTAATGTGCACCTCCAATATTTAAAAATAGGTAAAGGCTTGAAAGGACGGGTAAAAATCCGTCCTTTCTTTGTAGTAAATGGGCAATCAGCATGTCCTATTTTTGAGCAACATTTTGCACCCAATCCGATACAGAAGCAAAATCCTTGTTATATTCCTTTAGCTTTTGCAGCACTTCCCAGCCTTTTCCGATAAGGATAATCCCCTTCTCATGCACATACACCTTCATCCGATACCCCTCCAAAATTAAAGTATGGTAAAATGTATGACAGTAACTAACCTGATTAGAACAGGAGTGGACAAATTTGAGTAAGCTGGAAGAAAAAACAATATATAGCGAAGAAATTTTTTCAGGAAAAGTCATCAGCCTTCATCTGCAGGATGTCGAGCTGCCAAATGGCAAACAAGGAAAACGGGAAATCATCAAGCATCCAGGAGCAGTGGCAATTTTGGCTTTAACCGATGACAAGAAAATCATAATGGTGGAACAATACCGCAAAGCACTTGAAAGAACCATTGTGGAAATTCCTGCTGGAAAGCTGGAAAAAGGGGAAGAGCCGGCAGTTTGTGCACGCCGGGAACTCGAAGAAGAGACGGGGTATGAATGCAAACACCTTGAATTACTGACGTCTTTCTATACATCTCCAGGCTTTGCCGATGAAATCGTCCATGTATTTTTAGCCAAAGGCCTCACGAAAAAAGAAAATTCTGCTGCCCTTGATGAAGATGAATTTGTCATTCTTGAGGAATTAACACTCGAGGAAGCCCTCCATTACGTCAGGGAACAGAAAATCTACGATGCCAAAACGGTTTATGCTGTCCAATACTTACAATTACAAGAGGCGTTGAACAATAAATGAACCGCTACTATGTAGACTTACATATCCATATCGGACGAACCTGGACTGGCAAGCCTGTTAAAATCACCGGGGCAAAATCCCTCACGTTTACCAATATCATAGAACATGCCAGGCACGAAAAAGGGCTGAATATGGTCGGGATTATTGACAGCCATTCCCCGGAGGTAATCCTTGAGATGGAAAGCCTGATCCATAGAGGTGAGGTATATGAACATAAGGACGGCGGCCTAATTTTTGGCGATTTAACTGTCATTCCGGGCACAGAACTCGAAATCTATGATGAAGGGTGCAATGGGCCGATTCACCTGCTTTGCTATTTTCCTGGCTTGGCCATCATGAGAGAGTTTTCTAATTGGTTATCAGGAAATTTGAAAAATGTCCAGTTAAGCTCACAACGGGTGTACGTATCCGGTCTTGAACTGCAAAAGAAAGTCAAAGAAATGGGCGGCATTTTTATTCCTGCCCATGTGTTCACGCCATTCAAAAGCTTGTACGGCAAAGGGGTTAACCGATCCTTGACAGAGGTTCTCGACCCTGATTTAATTGACGGGATCGAACTCGGCTTAAGCTCAGATACAAGCATGGCCGACCAATTAGGAGAACTCCATCAGTACACCTTTGTCACAAACTCAGACGCGCATTCCTTGGCAAAAATTGCTCGTGAATATCAGGTCGTTGCTATGCAAGAGCCCACTTTCCTGGAATTGCAAAAGGCCTTACATGCTGAAGACGGCAGGAAAGTCATAGCTAACTATGGACTTGATCCCCTGCTCGGAAAATACCATAAAACTGTATGTGCTGCATGTCTGAATCCTGCTGAAAATGATAATCAAATCTGCAGCTTGTGCGGAAATAATAAAATTATTAAAGGGGTAGCCGACCGGATTCTGGAATTGAAAACAGCGGAAGAAAGTCCAGCCGGGCGGCCTCCATATGTCCATCAGGTGCCTCTTGAGTTTATCCCTGGCTTGGGGCCGCGCCTTCTCGAAAAACTTGTCGATCATTTTGGAAGTGAAATGGCAATCCTTCATGAAGTCCCATATGAGGCATTAAAAGAGGTCGTTCCTCTTAAAATCGCCGGCCTCATTATGAAGGCACGTGAAGGCAAGATCAACCTGGCTGCCGGCGGCGGCGGAAAATACGGAAAAATAGCAGACTAAGTAACAATCAAACCCGGCGGCAAAGGCTGCCGGGTTTTTCTGTTTGTACAGCTCCAGCGCCAAGGCGCCTCCGCTTTTCTTGTTTTCTACTAAATTATCGTCATAGAAAAACTAGTGAGACATAGAATGTAATAATCGATTAGCTGAGAAATAGGAGGAAAAGCAATGAAAAAACGATTGTACCAGTCCGCAGCCGCAAGTTTCCGTGAGCATTCCTCAATTTTTTTATTTATTGTTGTCCTGTTTTTAATGGGTGTTATCTTTGGCGCTATAGTCGTTAATAGTATGAGCTTCAGCCAGAAGGAAGACTTATTCTATTATATATCTCAATTTTTCGGACAGGTTTCAGAAGGGAAATCTGCAGAAAACAATGATTTATTCCTGCAAAGCTTTTTCCATAATAGTAAATTTATCGGCCTTATGTGGGTGCTTGGAATCTCGATTATTGGCCTGCCTGTCATTCTTATTCTCTTATTCCTCAAGGGAATGGTAGTTGGATTTACGGTAGGATTCCTCGTCAGTCAAATGGGCTGGAATGGGTTTATGCTTGCACTCGTTTCGATCATGCCGCAAAATCTGATTATCATTCCCGTTTTCATTATCATGGCTGCGTTATCGGTGATTTTCTCAATGAGAATGATCAAAAGACAATTTATGAAAAAATATGCCCAGCCCATTTTGCCATTTTTTAAACGTTATATTTTTGCCTTCATTGCAGCCGTGATTTTTATTTCCGCAGCATCAGGAATAGAAGCCTATTTATCACCATGGTTAATGAAAAGTATTATGCATTCTATTTCATTGAAGTAGTTATCAAATAATAATTACTTTAAAAATTTATTTATAATAATTTTATTTTGAATCTCTTTTGTCATCTGTTATAATGAGAATTAACAGTGGCGAGGGAGGGACTTCAGGATGGAAACTAGAATTGAGAGAATTAAAAAGCAGTTGCATTCAGCAAGCTACAAGCTGACACCTCAGCGTGAAGCAACCGTAAGAGTTTTGCTGGAAAATGAAGAGGATCATTTAAGCGCGGAAGATGTATACCTCCTCGTTAAAGAAAAATCGCCTGAAATTGGTTTGGCAACTGTTTATCGAACGCTGGAATTGTTAACGGAATTAAAAATTGTCGATAAAATTAATTTTGGTGATGGAGTGTCCCGCTATGATCTCCGTCAGGAAGGGGCAGCCCATTTTCACCACCATCTCTTCTGTATTGAATGCGGTGCCGTTGATGAAATTCAAGAAGATTTGCTTGAGGATGTCGAAGCAATTGTGGAGCGTAAATGGAATTTTAAAATAAAAGATCACCGCCTTACCTTTCATGGCATCTGCCATCGCTGCCAGGATAAAGGCAAAGGGCAGGAGAAAGCTGAATAACAAACGATTGGTCCTTTTATGAAAAAGGGCTTTTTGTTTACCCTAATTCCAATCTTTTAAGCAGGTATAAAATTTGGACATTTTGGCATACCATTTACTAATATCTTTGGAAATGGGGGAAGTGATATGCTCGCATTTTTTAAAGCAGCACTGCAAACCTTAAAGGTTTTTATTATATTCTCTGGATGCACGATTCTCTTTTATTATGGTATCATGTGGGTATCAGAAGAATACCAAAATTATCATCGCTATGATGAACCGGAAGGCACTGCGCTAAAGGTTTCAAATGCGGATGATAAAGAAAATTCTTCCTTGTTAGATCGTTTGATGTTGTTTTATTTAGATGGGGAGTAATCGCGATGGAGGAAAAATTAAAGGATTTTTTGCAGTACTTAATAGTTGAAAGAGAACTAGCCAATAATACCATTATGTCGTATGAGCGGGATTTAAAAAGCTATATTCATTATTTGAAAAATGTCGAAGCGAAAGACTCCCTAAATGAGGTGCAGCGGGTTCATATCGCGCATTTTTTGAATTTTTTAAAGAATCAGGGGAAATCCTCTAAAACATTGGCGAGACATGTTGCTTCCGTTCGTGCTTTTCACCAATTTTTATTAAGGAATAAGGATGTAGAACAGGATCCGTCTGTTCATATTGAGTCACCCATTATTGAAAGAGCATTGCCAAAGGTCTTAAGTTTACAGGAGGTAGAAATTCTCCTAGATACACCAAAACCTGCAGATCATTATGGAAAAAGAGATAAGGCAATGCTTGAACTTCTTTATGCAACAGGAATCCGCGTCAGCGAGCTGATTAATCTTGATGCAGCGGACGTCCATTTAACGATGGGATTCATCCGCTGTACGGGAAAAGGGAATAAGGAACGAATCATTCCAATTGGACGAACTGCTGCCGAAGCCATTAATAATTATATCGAAAGCGGCAGGCCGCTTTTTGTTACAGCTAATCATCGCAGCGATGCCTTATTTCTGAACCATCAAGGAAACCGATTAAGCAGGCAGGGGTTTTGGAAAATACTGAAAAAATTGGCCTTGGAAGCAGGGATTAATAAAGAACTGACGCCGCATACACTAAGGCATTCTTTCGCCACGCATTTATTGGAAAATGGTGCAGATTTAAGAGCCGTCCAAGAAATGTTAGGGCATGCGGATATCTCGACAACACAAATCTATACACGCGTTACAAAGTCAAAATTAAAAGATGTTTATAGTAAATTTCATCCTCGAGCTTAGTAGATTAAGAGTAAATAAAAAGGTTAACAAAATTGTCATAAAGCTGGCGGAAAATTCGGGGGCATTTTCCTTGTATTTTTTCAGACATTTAGTACAATAAAAGAGGTCAGACTTCTGACATATAACGACCTTTTGGGTGATTAATCCTATACAAAAAGGGTACCCTATGGGTTGTAATGTTCGATTATTTGTAAACGATATCAATTTCATGTTTTAAGGAGGAAAAAAGCATGGCAGAAAATACATATAAACGTATTTTTATTATCGTAATGGACTCAGTAGGTATAGGAGAAGCGCCGGATGCCGAGAAGTTTGGCGACAAAGGTGCAGATACATTTGGTCATATTGCTGAAAGAATGAACGGACTTGACATGCCGAATATGGGGCGTCTTGGCTTAAGCAATATTAGCGAGCTTAAAGGCATAAAAAAAGCAGAAAAACCGTTAGCCTTTTATACTAAAATGATGGAGGCTTCAAACGGTAAAGATACAATGACAGGCCACTGGGAAATCATGGGCTTAAATATTCAAACCCCGTTTAGGGTTTTTCCTGAAGGCTTTCCGAATGAGTTGATTTCAGAATTAGAAAAACGGACCGGCCGCAAAGTCATTGGCAATAAACCTGCCAGCGGCACGGAAATTCTTGATGAACTTGGAGAACAGCATATGAAAACGGGCGACATGATTGTCTACACATCAGCTGATTCCGTTCTGCAAATCGCCGCTCATGAAGAAATTATTCCACTAGATGAACTTTATAAAATTTGTAAAATTGCCCGCGAACTGACGCTTGATGAAAAATACATGGTCGGAAGGATTATTGCCCGCCCATTCCTGGGAGAACCGGGGAACTTTAAACGGACTGCGAACCGTCATGATTATGCCTTGAAACCATTTGAGCGCACAGTTATGAGCGAACTAAAGGACGCCGGATATGATGTCATTGCCATCGGAAAAATCTCCGACATTTACGATGGTGAGGGTGTGACAAAATCTCTCAGAACGGTTTCCAATATGGATGGGATGGATAAACTTGTAGAAACACTTGATATGGATTTTACCGGCATTAGTTTCCTAAATCTAGTCGATTTTGATGCACTTTACGGCCATCGACGCGATCCGGAGGGATACGGTAAGGCCCTTGAAGAATACGATGCTCGTCTTCCAGAGGTTATTGCTAAGATGACAGAGGATGACTTGTTAATGATTACTGCCGACCACGGGAATGACCCGGTTGCTCCAGGCACCGACCATACAAGGGAGTATGTTCCTTTACTAGTTTATTCCAAGAAAGTGTCGGAAGGAAAAGAACTCCCATTACGCGAAACATTTGCCGACCTTGGCGCAACAGTTGCCGAGAACTTTAACGTGAAAATGCCTAAATACGGTAAAAGCTTTTTAAATGAACTTAAATAAGGGCAGGTAATAACAATGAACTATGACACCATTCAAAATGCAGCTGGATTTTTGAAAAAGAAATATGCAGAATCCCCAAAAATTGGGTTGATATTAGGTTCTGGTCTTGGCGTTTTAGCTGAGGAGATTGAGAACCCGGTGAATATCCCATACAAAGAAATTCCTGATTTTCCTGTTTCCACTGTGGAAGGCCATGCCGGACAGTTGGTTTTTGGACGCTTAAGTGGAGTAGAAGTGGTTGCGATGCAAGGGCGTTTTCATTTCTATGAAGGCTATAGCATGGATAAGGTGACCTTTCCAGTGCGTGTCATGAAAGAGATGGGCGTTGAAATGCTAATCGTAACTAATGCAGCCGGCGGTGTAAATGAAAGCTTTGCTCCTGGCGATTTAATGATCATTTCCGATCATATTAATTTTATGGGAACAAACCCGTTGATTGGTCCAAATGATGCGAATCTCGGTGTCCGTTTCCCAGATATGTCAGAGGCTTATACGAAACAATTAAGATCGATGGCAAAGGAAATTGCCGCTCGTATCGGGATTGATGTAAAAGAAGGCGTTTATTTTGGTAATCCGGGGCCTGTTTATGAAACACCGGCAGAAATCCGTATGGTCCGTACTTTAGGTGGTGATGCTGTCGGGATGTCCACTGTACCAGAGGTAATCGTTGCCAGCCATAGCGGGATGAAGGTTTTAGGTATTTCATGTATTTCCAATATGGCAGCTGGAATTCTTGATCAGCCGCTTACACATGATGAAGTAATTGAAACGACTGAAAGAGTTAAAGCTAACTTTTTATCCTATGTAAAAGAAATTGTCAAAAACATGGCGTAAGCAGCCGTTATTAATTTAATAAAGTGGTGATAAAAATGAGAATGGTTGACATCATTGAGAAAAAACGCGACGGGCATGAATTAACAACAGAAGAAATTAAATTTTTTATCAACGGCTACACCGATGGCACGATTCCAGATTATCAAGTCAGCGCTTTAACAATGGCCATCGTTTTTAGGGGAATGACGGAAAAGGAAAGAGCAGACTTAACGATGGCGATGGTCGAGTCAGGGGATCAAATCGATTTGTCGCAAATTGAAGGAATTAAAGTTGATAAACATTCTACCGGCGGTGTCGGTGATACTACCACCTTAGTTCTAGGACCGCTGGTTGCGGCGCTGGGTGTTCCAGTAGCGAAAATGTCAGGCCGCGGGTTGGGCCATACTGGCGGAACCATTGATAAACTCGAAGCCGTTAAAGGATTCCACGTTGAAATTGACAACAACGAATTTATCGACCTTGTGAATAAAAATAAAATTGCCGTTATTGGGCAATCAGGCAACTTAACGCCGGCTGATAAAAAACTGTATGCTCTTAGAGATGTCACGGCAACTGTTGAAAGCATTCCGCTGATTGCAAGTTCCATCATGAGCAAGAAAATTGCCGCAGGAGCGGATGCCATTGTTCTTGATGTAAAAACGGGTGCTGGGGCCTTTATGAAGACATTAGAAGACTCCGAGGAACTGGCAAGAGCGATGGTGCGGATTGGAAATAATGTCGGCAGACGAACTATGGCCGTCATCTCCGATATGAGCCAGCCACTTGGCTTTGCCATCGGAAACGCTCTTGAGGTAAAAGAAGCGATTGATACGTTAAAAGGGGAAGGCCCGGAGGATTTAACGGAACTATGCTTAACGCTAGGCAGCCATATGGTCTACTTAGCTGAAAAGGCATCCTCTTTAGTAGAAGCACGTACATTGCTTGAAGGTGTCATTAAGGACGGCTCCGCGCTTGAGAAATTAAAAATGTTCTTGAGTTCTCAAGGGGGGGATGCTTCGATTGTAGATGATTCTTCTAAACTTCCGCAGGCCAAATATACATTTGAGCTTGAGGCGAAGGAAGACGGCTTTGTCGCAGAAATTGTTGCAGATGAAGTAGGTACAGCTGCAATGCTGCTTGGCGCAGGGCGGGCAACAAAGGAATCTGTCATTGATTTAGCAGTAGGACTTGTTCTAAAAAAGAAAATCGGTGACCAAGTAAAGCAGGGCGAATCCCTTGTGACTATTTACAGCAATTTTGAAGACGTAGGTGAAGTTAAACAAAAACTATACGAAAACATTAAAATCTCGTCTGCAAAAGTCGAAGCACCAATCCTCATTCACAAAGAAATAACCGAATAAAAAGCTATAGTAAGGTGTCAGGCACCATGTGAAAAAATCACATGGTGCCTGACACCTTTTTTATGTATAAAGTTGGTAATTTTGGTAAAAATGTTGGCTATAAAGAATGGAGGGTTATGGGAATGAAACGATTTATTTTTTTAATAATGACAATCTTTATACTTTCTAGTGTTTTAAGCCCGGCCGCTTTTGCTGCCGAAGAAAAGAAGGCTGCAGAAGAAAAGGGAGCTGCTGATATCATCAGCAATGTGAGATCGGCCATTTTAATTGAAAGGGATACTGGAAAAATCCTTTACGAGAAAAATAGCAAGGAAGAGCTTCCGCCTGCCAGCATGACAAAAATTATGACGATGTTGTTGATTATGGAAGCCATTGACCAAGGGAAATTGACATGGAATGAAAAAATCCGTACCAGTGAGTACGCTGCATCCATGGGCGGTTCGCAAATATTCCTTGAACCAGGTGAAGAAATGACCACAAAGGAAATGATGAGAGGAATTGCGATTGGTTCAGGAAATGACGCCTCCGTGGCCATGGCGGAAAGAATTGCCGGCTCAGAAGAAGCATTTGTTGACATGATGAATGAAAAAGCAAAAGAACTTGGTTTAAAGCATACTTTTTTTAAAAATACGACCGGATTACCGGTAAGCGGTCATTACAGTTCTGCTCTCGATATGGCACTGATGGCCAAAGAACTGCTTAAATATGAAGATATTACAAAGTTTACGGGAATGTATGAGGCCTACCTGCGTGAAAATACCGACAAGAAGTTTTGGCTTGTCAATACCAATAAACTCGTGCGTTTTTATCCAGGCGTTGATGGCTTAAAAACCGGATTTACGGCTGAGGCGAAATATTGCTTAACAGCAACAGCCCGGAAAGATAGAATGCGGGTGATTGCGGTCGTGTTTGGGGCGCCGACATCAAAAGAAAGAAATGCCCAAGTGACAAAAATGCTTAACTTTGCTTACAGCCAATACCAGACCCATCCGATGTTTAAACGGAACCAGATTATCGCTCAGGCAAAAATCAGCAAAGGAAAGGACAAAACGGTTGAAGCTGTCACAAGTGAGCCACTTTCCCTGCTGACCAAAAAAGGTGAAAAAACAGAGGGTGTGAAACAAAAGGTGATTATCCAAAAGAAACTTCATGCCCCTATTACGAAAGGGGACAAGGTTGGCACCATAAAATTGATCAAAGATGGCAAAATCATTCTTGAAAGTTCATTAGTGGCCAATAAAACCGTCAAGGAAGCAGGCTGGTGGACACTGTATAAACGTTCATTCGGCATGTTTACCAAAGCTGGGAAATAGCTTTGTTCTAAAGAATTTCGACTTTGTAAATTGTTCAGCTCCAGCACCCAGCAACTAGTGTACATTGCAATACTGGCGCTTACGCTTTTCTTATTGTCGTTAATTCACTTCTTTTAGCGAAAAACAACTAGTTTTGTATGGAGAGAAGGAAATTATCGAACGCAAGGCGAATTGACTCACTATACCAGTTTAAGGAGGCCGGGGATAGTGAGTCTTAATATTCAATTGGAGCCCAGACATGACGTTTTATGCATTCGTTTAAGCGG
Organism: uncultured Neobacillus sp.; assembly: GCA_964400595.1. Classification (GTDB taxonomy): domain Bacteria; phylum Bacillota; class Bacilli; order Bacillales; family Cytobacillaceae; genus Neobacillus. The sequence continues at coordinate 37,091 of CAYNUT010000019.1, forward strand.
TGAATTGGATCACCATACAGCGGATGAACTTCGCGAAAAAGCGGCAGCCGTTATTGAAAAAAATGAAATACGTCATATTGTATTGAATCTCGAGCGTCTTACCTTCATGGATAGCTCAGGGTTAGGTGTTATATTAGGCAGATATAAACAAATTAAACAAGTGCATGGTGAAATGGTCGTTTGTGCCATCTCCCCGTCCATTCAAAGGCTATTCGATATATCCGGTTTATTTAAGATTATCAAAATGGAACCGACCGAGGAAATTGCCTTAAAGAGATTGGGGGTGGCTTAAGTGAAAAATGAAATGAGTCTCAAGTTCAGCGCTTTAAGTCAAAATGAATCCTTTGCCCGCGTAACAGTAGCAGCCTTTATTGCCCAACTGGATCCGACAATGGATGAGCTGACAGAAATTAAAACTGTTGTGTCCGAAGCAGTGACCAATGCCATTATTCATGGTTATGACAACAATCCAGAGGGTACTGTTTATATTAGTGTATCCATTGAGGATGGTTTGATTGATATGTCCATAAAGGATGTTGGACTAGGCATTGCTGATGTTGAAGAAGCCCGCCAGCCGCTATTTACAACGAAACCGGATTTAGAACGTTCCGGCATGGGTTTTACTATCATGGAAAATTTCATGGATGAAGTCGAGGTTCATTCCCAGCCTGGAAAGGGAACCGAGGTTAGATTACGGAAGCATTTACACAATCGCAAAATGCTTTGCAATTAAGGAGACTTGCCTATGGATGTGGAGGTCAAAAACGAAAAAAGTCAACCGTTTTTAAAGGACCATGAAGTGAAAGAGCTTATAAAGAAGAGCCAAGAAGGGGACCAGGATGCAAGAGATTTAATCGTTGAAAAAAATATGCGTCTTGTTTGGTCAGTTGTCCAGCGGTTTCTGAATCGGGGGTATGATCCTGATGACCTGTTCCAAATTGGTTGTATCGGACTATTAAAATCAGTTGATAAGTTTGACCTTTCCTACGATGTCAAGTTTTCCACATATGCCGTTCCAATGATCATTGGCGAGATCCAAAGGTTTATCCGTGATGATGGAACAGTAAAGGTGAGCAGGTCATTAAAGGAAATGGGTAATAGAATCCGGAAAGCCAAGGATGAGTTATCGAAAACCCTGGGAAGAACACCGACTATTAACGAAATTTCTGAGCATCTTGGGCTCACGCCAGAGGATGTGATTCTTGCGCAGGAAGCAAGCAGAACTCCATCCTCCATCCATGAAACCGTTTATGAAAACGACGGGGACCCGATAACATTATTGGATCAGATTGATGATGGGAACGATGGAAAATGGTTTGATAAAATTGCGCTAAAAGAAGCCATCCGCGAGCTGGATGAACGGGAGAGGTTAATTGTTTATTTAAGATATTATAAGGATAAAACCCAATCGGAGGTTGCCTCAAGACTTGGCATCTCTCAGGTTCAGGTTTCAAGGCTGGAAAAAAAGATATTACTGCAAATGAAAGACCGTATGGATCTCTAATCCATACGGTTTTTTATTTTATTACATGAAATGACAGATTAATATCCATACTACCTATAAAAGGAAATACTTGTGTGGGAAGTGAATGTTTTGGAAAAAACAATCTACATCCGCATGCGGAATCGTGTCCAAGTCAGGCCCGAAGAAAAAGTTTATTTAGTGGATGTTGCGCAAATTATTGCGCCGGAGAAAGAACTGGAAAAATTAAAGGAGATGATACTTCATCAGCTGACAGAGCAGGATCAGAATATAGTCATCATTGATGTCATGAAGGTTATTAAGCTAATTGCCTCGAAGTTTGGAGATATGGAAATTCAATCCATCGGCCCGGCGCAAACCATTATAGAAGTAGTTTATAAGAAAAAAGGCGTATCGATTCCTTTTTTTCTTTTAATATGGTTCCTATTATTTTTTGGTTCGGCAATGGCTATTATGAATTTTCATGATGATGTCAGCATGAGAAGTGTCCAGGAAAAAATCTATACCATCATTACCGGAAGAAAGGAAACAAAGCCGCTGCTTTTTCAAATTCCCTATTCAGTGGGATTGGGACTGGGAATGATCTTGTTTTTTAATCATTTTTTTAAGAAAAGGATAAATGAAGAACCTAGTCCTCTTGAAGTAGAAATGTTTAATTATCAAATGGACCTGGACAATTATGTCATTATTCATGAAAACAAAGAAAGTATGAAACGAGTTCATGATCATTAAAATCCTGATTGTTATCTTTTTAGGCTTGGCAAGCGGATTGGCTGTAGGTTCGGGATTCGTTGCCTTTCTTACCGTACTTGGGGTCATTCCAAGAATGACACAGCTGAGCAAAACAATGAAAATGATTCAACATTATGAATGGGCTGTTGTCATAGGGGCACTAACAGGGGTATTGGCGAGCCTGAGAGACCCTGTATGCCATATATCTCCCTTTTTTTTAATTCCCCTTGGAATTACTGGCGGTGCGTTTGTCGGCATGCTGGCAGCTGCCTTGACAGAGGTCCTGAATGTGCTGCCAATCCTCGCCAAACGGATACGAATGGATGGAGAAATCGTTATTTTGATAATGGCAATCGTTTTAGGGAAAATTTTTGGTTCCATTTTTCAGTGGCTTTACTTTGTTCATCATTAAAAGACATTTCACCATAGAAAGGACATCAAAGGATGAGTGATCGCAGGCGTGTCATATTGGTTACGGATGGTGATGAATATGCCAAAAAAGCGCTTGAGCATGTGGCAAATGAAATTGGAGGCCGTTGTATTTCCGAATCACATGGGAATCCTTCTAAATTAACGGGTCCGGAGCTTATACAATTAATAATGCAAGCCCCATATGACCCAGTCCTCGTAATGTTTGATGACAGTGGTATTGTTGGGGAAGGCGCCGGTGAAAATGCATTGAAATATGTCGCGCTGCATCCTGATATAGAGGTTCTGGGGGTGATTGCAGTCGCTGCCAAATCCAGGCATGAAGAATGGGCCAGAATTGATGTAAGTATCGGCCGCGACGGGGAGATTACGCCATATGGTGTTGATAAATATGGAATACCCGAGCTGGAAATCGGCAGAATAAATGGAGATACCGTTTACTGCCTGGATGAACTGGATGTGCCGATCGTTGTCGGAATTGGCGATGTTGGCAAAATGGCACGGCATGACTCTTATAAAATTGGTTCACCGATAACGAAGAAAGCAGTCGGGCTTATTCTTGAAAGGAGCAGCTTTTATGACGGAAATAACAGAAATAAAGGACCTGAAATGGCGAATCCCGGAATCAGTGAATGAAATTGAACATTACATGAAACAGCGGGTCGGCTTAGGGATCAGCTTTGATTTTGGCGTAAGAAAATTAAAAATCCTTAAAAAAGATGTCCATATTTATTATGTGAATGGATTATGCAATACCATCTATATCATTCAGCTGATTAAAGAATTAGTCGGCATTAATAATCGGGAAAAATTATCGACGGATTTATTTAAAATTATTGATAATCGACTGGTAAACCAATCGGTTGAAGAAATTAAAGAGATGGATTTATTGGTCGATAAAGTCCTCACCGGATTGATCGTTGTAGTAATGGAAGGCGAGAGTACAGCTTTTGCAATCGATGTAAGGAACTATCCCGGCCGCTCGCCGCAAGAGCCGGATACGGAAAAGGTTGTCAGAGGCTCACGCGATGGCTTTGTGGAAAATATTATTCTTAATACAGCATTAACAAGACGGAGAATCCGTGATGAACGGCTCCGCTTTGAAATGATCAAGGTTGGAAAACGCTCGAAAGCAGATGTGGCATTGGGGTACTTAGCAGATGTGGCAGATGCAGATTTATTAAATATCTTGCGGCAGGAATTGAAGGAAATTGATATTGATGGCATCCCTATGGCGGATAAAACACTTGAGGAGTTTATCGTCAAACAGGGGTGGAACCCTTTCCCTGTGGTCCGATACACTGAGCGGGCAGATGTGGCTGCTGCCCATATATTGGAAGGTCATGTTATCATTTATTGCGATACCTCGCCAAGTGTTATCATCACACCGACCACCTATTTTCATCATGTCCAGCATGCCGAGGAATTTCGCGAGAATCCGGCAGCCGGAACGTTTGTGCGCTGGATTCGTTTTTTAGGGATTTTAACCTCGATTTTTTTATTGCCCTTATGGATGCTGTTTGTGTTAGAGCCTTCCCTTTTACCAGAAAAGCTCTCATTCATTGGGCCGAATGAACAGACCAATATTCCGGTTGTTGTTCAGTTGATATTAGCGGATTTTGGGATTGAATTTTTACGGATGGCAGCGATTCATACACCTACGCCATTATCGACGGCAATGGGTTTGATTGCTGCGGTATTAATTGGCCAAATTGCCATTGATGTAGGCTTGTTTGTTCCTGAGGTTATTCTTTACGTTGCAGTAGCCGGGATTGGGACCTTTACCACTCCAAGCTATGAATTAGGCGTGGCAAATAAAATGGCCAGGTTGACGCTTTTGATATTAACAGCCTCCTTCCATAGGCCGGGATTTGTTATTGGCAGTACATTGCTGTTCATGTTTCTTATTCATATGCGTGCCCTTAATACACCCTATTTATGGCCATTTCTTCCTTTTGAGCCGAAAGGGTTTTTGCAAATCGTTTTCCGCAGGGCAAGTCCCGGGTCTTTCCTCAGACCTAGTATCGTCCATCCGAGAAACCGGTTCCGGCAGCCGCCTAAAGCATGAGCATAAAGAAAAAAATTGCGGATTTTTTTCTATTATGCTAAAGTGTTTTTAATTAAAAAAAGTTATTGTTTAAAATAGGCAGTTTCTTCTGTAGATTCTGTCTATTTGTTTATTATTATATTGCTTGACTTCATAAATTATAGGGAGTCGTTACGGAGAGAGGGACGGGAATGTATTTTTACGGAACAACAGGTGTTAATAGCGAGGGACATTTAGAAATTGGAGGGGTGGACGCCATTGATTTAGCCGGGGAATTTGGCACCCCCCTATATGTCTACGATGTTGCTTTAATGAGAGAGAGAGCCAGGGGTTTTAAACAAGCTTTTGAAGCACAAAATGTGAAGGCGGAAATCGCCTATGCCAGCAAGGCATTTTCGACAGTGGCTATGGTTCAGCTTGCAGAGGAGGAAGGATTATCACTTGATGTGGTTTCAGGCGGTGAACTTTATACCGCACTTTCTGCCGGATTCCCGTCCGAAAGAATTCATTTTCATGGGAATAATAAAAGCAGAGAAGAATTGGAAATGGCTTTGGAAAGCGGGATAGGCTGCATTGTTGTGGATAATTTTTCTGAAATGGAGCTCTTAAAAACTATCTGCCTGGAGAAAAAAAAGAAGGTTAAGATTCTATTAAGAGTAACTCCTGGTATCGAAGCCCATACCCATGATTACATTTTAACAGGGCAGGAGGATTCTAAATTTGGCTTTGACCTGCAAAACGGACAGGCGGAGGAAGCATTCAAAACAGCTCTCCAATTTGGGTATTTTCACGTTCTGGGGCTTCACTGTCATATTGGGTCGCAAATTTTTGAAACAACCGGCTTTTTATTGGCAGCAAAGAAAGTTGTGGGAAAATTGGCGGAGTGGAAAAAATTATTTTCCTACGAAGCGGAAGTATTAAATTTAGGGGGGGGATTCGGGATCCGTTATACAAAAGAGGATGAGCCTATCCCGCCACATCAATATGTCAGTGAAATCATCCAGGAAGTTAAGTCCCTGACAGAGCAATATGAAATGATGCTGCCGGAGATATGGATTGAACCTGGGCGGTCGCTTGTTGGCGATGCAGGAATCACCCTGTATCGGGTCGGTTCATCCAAGGAGGTTCCGGGGGTAAGGAAATATTTGTCGGTCGATGGCGGCATGAGCGATAATATTCGGCCTTCTCTCTATCAAGCAAAATATGAAGCAGTCCTTGCTAATAAACCGCTGGGGCAAGTAAATGAAACGGTTTCGATTGCGGGGAAATGCTGTGAATCCGGTGATATGTTGATCTGGGATTTACCTTTACCGGCAGCGGGAGAGGCAGATATTCTTGCAGTCTTTTGCACAGGGGCATACGGCTATTCGATGGCCAATAATTATAACCGCATTCCCCGCCCTGCAGTTGTTTTTGTTGAAAACGGCAAAGCTGCTCTTGTCGTTAAACGAGAGACTTATGATGACCTAGTAAGGCTTGATCTGCCATTAAAATAGCTGCCGCATGCCGCGGCAGCTTTTCGCGTTTTAGGAAAATATGGCCTTTATTGCGTCAATCAGCCAGATGAAAAATTGTTTAACTTTTTCTAAAAATCCCTGGCCTTCTTCGGAATGCAGGAATTTTGAAATGCGGTCTTTTGCTTTGTTCAACTGGTCGCCGACTTGATTCCAGTCAATGTCCAGTCCCTTTAGCTTATTAAAAAGGTCCATCAACCTTTTCATTTCTTCCTCAGAAAGGCTGACATTTAAATCCTTGGCTGCCTTTTCGATGATATTGCGCAATTCTTCATCATTTTTAGGCTTGTTTTTTGCGATTTCCTCTTTTACTTTTGCGATTAAAGCAGCAGCATTCTCTTCGCCGATGGAATCCCCAAGCTTTGCTGTTTCCACCATTTCTTGATTTGCCGCTTGTTTTACTTCTTCGGGTATTGTTTGATCGGCGGAAATTTCATATGCTTTTATGATCCCTGTCAGGGCAGCCGTGCCGGAAACGGAAACCGGGGACGTGATATAAATATTTGCATCCTTCACACCCGCTGTAATCAGGGCATTGACATACATTTCATCCGTGACCCAATTGATGTTCTTTGTTTTTACGGTTATTCCTGACCCCTTCGGTGCAATTGTAATCGCAGATGATGAGATTGCTTTTGTTCCAATCAGGTTTTTTGCGACATACTTGCCTAAATATTTATGCTCTTCCTGGTTGGATACTGTCACAATTTGAACATTGTCCGGGGCTCCCATTTCCGCTAAAAGAGCCGTTTTTTGTTCAGCGGTCAAATTTTCTCCTAATGTAACAATCATGTCTCCTTCAGCCATATCTGCTAACGTGCGGGCAGGAATGGCAAACAATAGAACAGCCAATAGGAGAATCAGTATTTTTTTCATTTTGTGCCTCCTCTAGTAGTAACAAATCATGTTAATTTAGCTTCTTTTTATAATATAACCGATTCCATAATTAATAACGAAAAAAACACTTTAGAAGTTTCATAGTTTGAAAAAATATATATTAAATGTGGAAATGGATTATTTTTGCTATATAGTGTAGAATGAAACTCAGGTATTACCTTTTGGAGGATCTATGTCATGAAAAGAAATAACTGGTTGTTATTTGGTATCCTGGTAGGTTTTTCACTGATTTGGGGTATTATATACTGGCTTTTTATCGGGCCGGGAAGATAGTTATATTTTTCATTGATGAATGTCTATTTATTAGGTATGATGAAATTGTGAAACACACTAAAATGACTGCATATAATGTTTATTAATAATTTATTTGGTAAAAATATACTAATGTTAAACCTAAGTCATTGGTTTATTTACTATAATGAGGGATCTAAATGTTAATTCGCTATAAAAAAACATTCGAAAAAATTGCCATGGGTTTAATGTCCTTTATGCCTGCTGAAAAGGACTTAAAGAAACTTCAGCAAACGATGAAAGAATATGAGACAGAGGAGAATCGGCAGCTTTTTCTGTGGAAGGAAGAAGATATTATCGGGCTCGTCGGAGTCCTTTATCACCATGATACCAATTCATTGGAAATTCAGCATATATCTGTGAATCCTTCCCATCGTTTTCAAGGAATCGGAAAAAGAATGGTGAAGGCACTTAAAGAATTATATGCGGATAAAGAAATTACTGCAAATGAAAACACTTCGCCATTTATTGGAAAATGTGATATTTGTTAATTTTGCACGAGCATAAAAGGTAGCTATTTGCTGCCTCAGATTGTCGAGAAAAGGTTTTTCTCGGCAATTTTTTATTCTGTAAAAATTTAAATACTAAATTTATTGATTGTCCCTGCGAATGGGCCTGTTGATTTT
>CAYNUT010000020.1:0-42842 GCA_964400595.1 uncultured Neobacillus sp.
GGTAAATAAGGAGTGCTCATTTACGTAATATAAAAAAGGTCCTTCACGATAAAGGACGAGCGGTATACATAAGCAAAAATCTTACTCAAAATATCTATGATTCCCAGTTCCAATTGAAAGATAGTTCTGTAAAAGTATCCTTCTTATCGTTTTCTTTGACCTAACCACCCCACACCATTCATGTATCCCATTCGTGGTGATTTTTTTGTCTGGAAAAAGAATCATCAGCTCCTTCACACTCCGTAAAACACCATAGTCAACCTTTTCTTCGCACCCGCATTTAGGACAAACCATTTTCTTGTCCTCCATCGAATGCATAAAAGAATAGCACCTAGGACAAAGAATGCCCTTAGTTAACTGATCATACTTATATGAAGGGATCTGAGTGTAGGGAGAATCAATTTGGTTTAACGAGATTAATTGGTCAGCAAGCCGCTTATGGCGTTCATCTAGTTTTGATGGCACTTGATTTAATTTTTTCATGAGTTGATGAAGCTGTGTTGGATAATAAATTGGTGCGTTTAAGGGGGCTTGGTATAAGGTGAATTCGGGGTTTACAAAGGTGACGAATCCTTCAAGCGGTATGAAAATCCCAAGTTTTTTGACTTGCGGATGAAGCAGCGAATTAATTCGCTTTAGTTGGTCTAATGGGTTTTTTACTTCTTCTTTCGATGACTTAGAAAAAAATCCTCCAGAATCAAAATAATAGTTACCTTCATAGTTTTTTACTTCAAAAGGGTAAATTTTCTTTTCAGAAATGATTAAGGAATCAATCTGAAAAAACGAGTTATTCCACTTAAGGCATAAATCATTTATAATATACAAATCATTTTCAAGCTTTTCTGTGAGTTGGTCAAACATTAATTCACCCTGATAACCTTTTTCGAGACAATAATAATGCCATTTTTCGTTTGCAGATAAAATCATTCTTGCGTTTAAATACCTATAGATTACTAATTCCAATGACTCAGAACGCTGTTTAAAAGCCATATTCCACCTCCACTTTATTACTCCAAGTTAATTCTATAGAAAAACATGCCGGAAATGTATGAAAATTTCGTTAACACTTCTCAGACTTAAGTCCTACATAATCTCCATCCCCAGCCGTTTTAAGAAAAAAGAAATCCATAGATATAATAAGGTAGGATATACTTATTTGGGGGACAGAGAGAGGAGTGAGGTTTTTGGAAACAATCGTCGAATTAATAAATGTCAAGAAAGTAATTAAAGGAAGAACCATCATAGACAACATCAGCTTTAAGGTTAATAAAGGCGAGGTTTTTGGTTTTTTAGGGCCGAATGGAGCCGGGAAGACAACGACCATCCGGATGATTGTCGGTTTAATGGGGATTACCTCAGGAGACATCACAATCGCCGGAAACAGTATTAAAACCGAATTTGAAGAGGCGGTCGGCCATATTGGCGCTATCGTTGAAAATCCGGAAATGTATAAATTTCTAACAGGTTATCAAAATTTGATTCATTATGCAAGGATGTCAAAAGGGATTACAAAGGAAAAAATTGCCGAAACGGTTAAACTCGTTGGTTTAACGGACCGGATTAATGACAAGGTAAAAACCTACTCATTGGGAATGAGACAACGGTTAGGTTTGGCCCAGTGTCTATTGCACGACCCAGATGTTCTTATCCTCGATGAGCCGACAAACGGCCTTGACCCTGCAGGAATCAGGGAAATCCGCGATTACGTCCGTCAGCTTGCCATAGAAAAAAATATGGCTGTCATCGTTTCGAGTCACCTTTTATCCGAAATGGAAATGATGTGTGACAGAATAGGGATTATTCAAAATGGACGCCTCATCGATGTGCAAACCATTAAAGAATTTGTGAACGGTAATGAGGTAGTATATGAGCTTGAAGTAACTCCTAGTGAACCTGCCTTATCAATTGTAAGGGCCAATTATCCAAATGTCCGGGCAAATCTTACCGGCAATGGCGTTGCTGTTGAACTTCCGAAAAATGAAATACCGAATATCGTTAAAATTCTTGTTCAAGAAGAGATTAAAGTATTTGGGATCAAAGAAGTGTCTAAGACGTTAGAAGACCGCTTCCTTGAGGTTACCAATGAAAAGGAGGCTGCAGCCCATGCTTAATCTAATCAAAAATGAATGGATGAAGATTTTTAGACGGCCTGGAACCTATGTCATGATTTCCATACTGCTCGTAGTTACGATCCTGGGCGGGATTATATCAAAGTATCAGAATAATAATGATGTTGTTCAGGATAAAAATTGGAAGCAGGTACTGCAAGAGGAAAATGATGCTTTAGAACAGCAGATGGCTCAGACCAAGTCAAAGTTTGAAAAGCGATTCTTTAAAAAAGAAATTGCAATTAATGAATATCGAATCAAGAATGATATCCCGACAAACGAAAAATATACTGTGTGGTCTTTTGTAAAAGATGCTTCACAGCTTATTATTTTAGCAGGATTATTTACGATTATCGTATCCGCCGGGATTGTCGCCAGCGAGTTTAATTGGGGGACCATAAAGCTATTATTAATCCGGCCCATTAATCGAACCAAAATATTACTCTCCAAATATTTAACCGTTTTATTGTTTGCCCTGCTTATGCTTGTAATATTGTTTGCGTTCTCAACCGGTTTAGGTGCAATACTGTTTGGTGTGCCGGAAAAAGCAGTGACCTATCTGAATTATAATAACGGTCAGGTCACCGAGCAAAATATTGTTGTGCATCTATTGATCTATTATGGATTGAGTTCCATTGCCATGATTATGCTTACGACAATGGCCTTTATGATTTCTTCCGTGTTCCGAAACAGTTCACTGGCCATCGGCATATCCATCTTTTTATTGCTTACTGGTGACCAGATAACGACTTTGCTGTCAATAAAATTTTCCTGGGCAAAATACCTTTTGTTTGCGAACACGAATTTAATGCAATATTTTGAAGGCACCCCGATGGTAGAAGGAATGACCATTCCATTCTCGATTACGATGCTGCTCATCTACTTTATTATTTTCCAATTTTTTGCTTTCATCGTTTTTAGGAAACGGGATGTAGCCGCATAATTTTTAAAAAAAGAGGATGTTTAAATTGACATCCTCTTTTTATTGCCCAATATTATCCTCAAGGAGGAATATTTCCAATACACTAGTAAGTTAAAGTATAATAGATATTAACGGTAATCATTTAGTTAGAGCAGTATAGCTGCTCTTCTTTAGATTAAGATGATAAATATAGTTCTATTTTGTTTTTTGATTGGCGGTGTAAAAAATGGATTTATTTGATTTTAACAGCAAGGGAAATAGTATACCACTTGCGGAGAAAATGAGACCTAGAAGCCTGGATGAATTTTTTGGGCAAAAACATCTTCTGGGGAAAGGGAAGATCCTTAGAAACCTTATTGAAAATGACAAGATCACCTCCATGATACTTCAAGGACCTCCATCTACAGGAAAAACAAGTCTTGCTCATATTATTAGTGAAATAACCTGTTCCAGGTTTATAAAACTAAATTCTGTTTCATTAACTGTTGCAGAATTAAGGGATACAATAAGTGATGCCAAAGAAAATTTAAAAATGTATGGGACGAAAACCATAGTGTTTATTGATGAGATTCACGCAATGAAATCAAATGTTCAAATGACACTTTTACCGGCTGTTGAGGATGGTTCTATCATTATGATTGGTGCCACTACGGAAAGTATTATGCACTCTATAATCCCTCCATTATCATCCAGGTGTAGAATCTATTCGTTTAAACACCTCGATAAGGAAGAAGTTAAACAAATTGTCCGAGAGGCTCTTAAAAATGAATACAGGGGTCTAGGAGCTCCGGAAATCACACTTAAAGATAATGCCTTGGATTACTTAGCAGATATCAGTAATGGGGATATAAGGGACGCTTTGGGTGCATTAGAATCTGCATTTTACTCTTTGCATAACCAAGACATGATCACTTTAGATCTAATGAAAGAGGTATATGAAAAAAGATTAAACAATGTAAACACTCACGATGAATATAACTTGATGTCTGCATTTATTAAATCTATGAGGGGCAGTCAAACAAATGCTGCTCTATATTGGCTTGCCCGCATGCTTTACTCTGGAATTGACCCCCTATATATCGCTAGAAGAATTGTGGTTCATTCAGTTGAAGATGTAGGAATGGCAAATCCACAGGCATTAACAATTGCAATGAGTGCAAAACAAGCAGTTGAATTTATTGGAGCACACGAAGGCAGACTCCCATTAGCACAAGCAGTTATTTTTATTTGCGAAAGTCCAAAATCCAATTCTGTTTATAAAGGGATTAATAGCGCACTGGACTATGTGAAAAATAATAATGCACAAGAAGTGCCTGATCAGATTAAACAAGGCAGTAAATTATACAAAAATCCGATTGATAAACCAAATACTAAAATGAAATATCTTGAGAATTTTAGTGAAGAAATGGAATTCTATATACCACAAAATTCTGGTATTGAAGGAAGAATCTATAAAAAATATTTTGAATGACAACAGACAATTTTAACAGGAGCATGCACAAAAAGAGGGTGCCCCTTAAAGTAATACTTTTGGGACACCCCCTCATAAAATTCAACTATTCTTCTAATAATTTTTCAAGATTTTTATCAACAATAAAGACTTCTATTCTCTCACCCATTTTCGTGCTGATATCGCTATGACTGGATAGGACTTTACAATGAGTCAGGCTTTCAACGATCTTTTCAAACTCTTGGCTATACATTTCCCGTAGGACTTGTCTCATTTTTTTAACCAATCTTCTTCCAGTATCATGATTAACGAGATGCTTTTCCTCGGTAGTTAATACTCCTTTGAATCTAGTGATCACCATATCCTGAACAATATAGGTTTTTGTCTCTTGTGGACCACGGCCAATCAATTCCCTCTGGAATTTAATAAAGGCTGAACTAATATCAGCTTCTAATTTCTTTTTGGAACAACCCACACCTAAAACCCCCAGATATACTAAAAGTGCCTTTTACTTCTGTCCCTTATATTACGTTTGACTTTATTGAACTGTCAATAGTATGAAAAAATGAGAAAACATGAGAAAAACTGAGGAAATTTAATCTTTTGAGTGAAAAATTATTAAAAATGTTACTATTTTATCGAATTTAGCTATTGTCAAACGAATTAATGAAGCATACAATAGCCACATAATAAACAACAAATTAATATACCGGCTTAATTCTAAGGAAACTTAGGAACGGAGGAACCAATTATTTGGGGTTAATTCTGGGGAACCAGAAGGGATGAGATACTCTTTCGCCATCCTACCCGTCAGCTAACTTCGTCGGCTAAAGCGAAGGAGGTCACAAAGACCGCCTTATTCAGGGGGCTTTTTTGTTTTTAGCAAAAGAGCAGCTTGAGGAAAAAGTAGGTCTTTTTATAATGCCTATTTTTAGGAAAAAGGAATATGGAAGACAGAACGCAAAGGAAGCATTACTGCTTGCTGGGCGCTAGGTAGACCAATGAGTACTTTTTCTCCAAAATAATGAAATTATTATGGCAGATTCATTACGTACTATCTTTTTAGGATAGGAGAATGATCCTGTTTACTATTAATTTCATTCAGGAGAATGAGTAGGCATTGGTCTATTTTTTATTCTCTTGGAGGATTAGCAATGAACAGGGCAAGTTGTAGAAGTGTGAAAATCTGAGGTGGTGATGGGAATGTTAGATATTTTGATGATAGCTGCCATTTTAGCTTTGGGAGCTTTAGCTTTAGGACTTGTTCGTTGGGCCGACTCAGTCATTCAGAAAAGGAGTGGAAAGTAATGTTGGTATTTTTAGGAATGGTTACTGCTGCGATGTTTATTTATCTTGGATATGTACTCATTCATCCGGAAAAATTTTAATAGAAACCGATTTAAATTGATTTTAAGTGGAGGGAAATACATTGACTACCGCACTATTATCCGTGGGGATTACCTTACTCCTCGTCCTATTGCTTGCAAAACCTATGGGTGTTTATTTAGCCACAGCATTTGATTATAACGAAACGAAATTAGATCGCATTTTTGGCTTTGAGAAATTAATTTACCGCATTTCTGGAATCAAAATGAAGGATCAGAACTGGAAGCAATATGCAATAGCAGTTATTTGTTCAAATACGGTCATGATTTTACTGGTTTATTTGTTTTTCAGGCTTCAAGGAGTTTTGCCGTTGAACCCAAGCGGAGCCAAAGCCATGGAGCAAACTCTATCATTTAATACAGCGATCAGCTTTATGACAAACACCAATTTACAGCATTATAGCGGCGAAAGCGGCTTATCGTATTTAGCACAAATGGCAGCAATTGGATTAATGATGTTCACCGCACCCGCAACCGCATTAGCTGTCATCATTGCTTTCATTCGTGGGTTGGCAGGTAAGCCATTAGGGAATTTTTATGTAGATTTAATACGTTCCATATTTCGGGTGCTTCTGCCAATTTCATTTATTTCAGCACTTGTATTCCTTTTCTTGGGAGTACCACAAACATTAGATCCGGCGGTTACGGCAAAAACCATTGCCGGTGCAGAGCAGCAAATTGCACGAGGACCTGTGGCATCGTTCTTAGCAATCAAAGAATTAGGAAATAACGGAGGAGGCTTTTTTGGGGCAAACTCGGCACATCCTTTTGAAAATCCTAATGCGATTAGCAACCTGATTCAAATAGTACTCATGTTATTGCTCGGTACCGCAACACCATTTGCGTATGGAAGAATAGTTGGGAATGCCAAACAAGGCCGTGTGTTATTTATTTCGATGTTTATGATGTTCCTCATCATGCTGGGTGTTTCTCTAACATCAGAATACCAAGGAAATCCAGTGTTAAATGGTTTAGGAATTCAACATGACCAGGGCAGCATGGAAGGTAAAGAAGTGAGATTTGGAGTGGCAGCTTCAGCCCTTTATTCCGTTGCAACCACAGCTTCTGAGACCGGCGCTGTTAACACGATGCATGATACACTCACTCCAATCGGGGGTTTGATTACCATTTCAAATATGATGTTGAATACCATATTCGGCGGAGTCGGTGCAGGTTTCTTAAACGTTCTAATGTATGCCATGATTGGAGTGTTTCTGTGCGGGCTTATGGTAGGACGGACACCAGAGTTCTTAGGGAAGAAGATTGAAGGGAAAGAAATGATCCTGATTGCCGTGACTCTTTTGGTTCATCCTATTTTGATTTTGGTGCCCACTGCCTTGGCAGTCGTTCTTCATCCAGACACAATTTCTAATCCAGGGTTCCATGGCTTAACGCAGGCCATGTATGAATTTACATCGTCAGCGGCCAATAATGGATCAGGATTCGAGGGCCTGGGAGATAATACACCATTTTGGAATATCTCAACTGGTATAGTCATGTTCTTGGGAAGATATATTTCAATTGTCACCCTGCTTGCTGTTGTTGGCTCTTTAGCCGCAAAAAAGCCGGTTCCAGAAACTGCCGGCACTTTCCGTACAGATACTGCCTTGTTCGGAGCGGTGTTTATTGGGACAGTCATTTTAATTGGTGCCCTTACCTTCTTCCCAAGTCTTGTACTAGGACCGATTGCAGAACAGTTGACGTTAAAATAAAATGTGGAGTTTCCTCTGGAGGAGTAAACCATGAGTAATCATAAAAAAGCATTGATCAATTCAGTTATAGTGAAGCAAGCATTGAAAGCATCACTTATCAAACTGGATCCGCGGGTCATGATTAGAAACCCGATTATGTTTGTAGTTGAGGCAGGCTTTGTTATCACTCTAGTCTTGACCATTTTTCCCGGTGCTCTAGGGGGAAAAGTTTCCCCTTGGTTTAATACAACGGTATCCATTATTCTTTTACTAACCGTTTTATTCGCAAACTTTGCCGAAGCATTAGCTGAGGGACGCGGGAAAGCACAGGCCGACTCATTAAAGAATACGAAAAAAGATAGTATAGCGAAAAAAATAGTTAATGGAAGCATAGTGGACGCTGTGTCAACCAGCCTTCGAAAAGGAGATATCGTAATTGTGTCACAAGGAGAGCTGATTCCCGGAGATGGTGAAGTCATCCAGGGGATTGCTTCTGTCGATGAATCAGCGATAACAGGTGAATCTGCTCCTGTGATTAAAGAAGCAGGCGGCGATTTTTGCTCTGTAACAGGAGGAACCCGGGTTGTAAGTGACGAAATCAAGGTTCGTATTACCAGTGAACCAGGTGAATCTTTCCTTGATCGGATGATTTCCTTGGTTGAAGGAGCACAAAGACAAAAGACTCCCAACGAAATCGCTCTAAACACTGTCTTAACAAGCTTAACGTTAATTTTTATGATTGTGGTTGTAACACTTCCGTTTTTTGCAAAGTATTTAGAGATAGATCTTGAGATCCCTGTCTTAATTGCCCTGTTGGTTTGCCTCATCCCAACTACAATTGGAGGCTTATTATCGGCAATTGGTATTGCTGGTATGGACCGGGTTACACAATTTAATGTTATTGCCATGTCTGGAAAAGCGGTAGAAGCATCAGGTGACATTAATACTATTATTCTAGATAAAACGGGTACGATTACGTTCGGTAACAGGATGGCCAGTGAATTTGTGCCGGTTGGAAATCAAAAGGCAGTGGAGCTGGCTTCATGGGCAGGGATTAGTTCCGTGCAGGATGAAACCCCAGAAGGACGTTCTGTTTTAGAATTAATAAAGAAACAAAACTTCACATACAATCATGCAATAGCTGAGGGCTGTGATTTTATTGAATTCAAGGCCGAGACGAGAATGAGCGGCCTTGATTTAAAGGATGGCCGCAAAGTAAGAAAAGGAGCCGTTGATGCGGTTAAGCAATGGGTAAGCACGCAAGGAGGAAAAATCCCTCAAGATTTAGAGGCAAAGTCCAACCGGATTGCTTCTGAAGGAGGAACCCCGCTGGCTGTTGCGGTTGATAATGTCATTTATGGGTTGATTTATTTGAAAGATACCGTAAAACCCGGTATGAAAGATCGATTTGAGCAGCTTCGTAAAATGGGTATCAAGACGATCATGTGTACAGGTGATAACCCCATGACTGCTGCAACCATTGCTAAGGAAGCAGGAGTCGATGATTTTATTGCGGAGGCAAAGCCGGAAGATAAGATTAGCGCCATCTGCAAAGAACAGGCTGAAGGTAAACTGGTTGCGATGACAGGGGATGGCACAAACGATGCTCCAGCCCTTGCTCAAGCTGATGTTGGTTTAGCTATGAATAGCGGGACCATGGCAGCCAAAGAAGCCGCTAATATGGTTGACCTTGATTCCGATCCTACCAAGATTATTGAAGTCGTTTCAATTGGCAAGCAATTGTTGATGACCCGCGGGGCGCTTACTACATTTAGTATTGCAAACGACGTTGCCAAGTATTTTGCGATTATCCCAGCGATGTTTATGCTGGCTATTCCTGAATTGAGTGTTCTGAACATTATGCACCTTGGATCCCCAACTTCAGCGATTCTTTCGGCCTTAATCTTCAATGCAATCATCATTCCGATGCTGATTCCGCTGGCCATGAAAGGTGTCGCTTATAAGCCGATGGGGTCGACAGAGCTGCTGCGCCGAAACCTCTTTGTTTATGGGTTAGGCGGTGTGGTGGTTCCGTTTATTGGAATTAAGTTGATTGATATCGCTGTTAATCTATTTATTTAGTTCCCAAATTAAAGGTTCGAGGGAAGGAAGAAAAAACATGTTATCGAATATAATGAAGAGCACCGTCTTAAGTCTTTTACTCATGCTCATCTTGGGATTAGGATATCATTTTCTGGTTACTGGAATTGGGCAGATCATTACTCCTGAAAAAGCAAATGGAAGTCTTATTTATGATAAGAATGGTCAAGTTGTGGGATCAGCATTAATTGGCCAAAAATTTGATGACCCTAAACTTTTTCAAAGCCGGGTATCAAGTATTGATTACAATGGAGCGGGTTCAGGTACCAATAATTATGCACCTTCCAATACAGTAATGATTAAACGCACGCAAGAGTCACTGGAAAACTGGAAGAAAGAGAACCCTGATGTACCAGTAGATCAAGTACCGATTGATCTTGTATCTAACTCGGGCTCAGGGTTAGACCCGCATATTAGTCCTGAAGCCGCATTTGCTCAGATCCCTCGTATTCAAAAGTTAACAGGGATGGACAAAGGAAAATTAGAAACACTGATTGAAAAAAATACAGAAGGGAAAGAGCTGGGCTTATTTGGTGAACCAAGAGTTAATGTTTTAAAACTTAATCTTGATTTAAAGCAAAACTTGAAGTAAAAAACCAAAAACAGGGGAGCAGTTGCTCTCCTTTTTCCAATTATGAGAATGATAAGCGGGGGCTTGTAAATGGATGAACAATTTAGAAGGAAGAGTCCAGAGGAAATACTGAAATCCATTCATCAGATGCAGCGGGGAAGACTGAAAATTATCTTAGGTGCGGTAAGCGGAACGGGTAAAACCTATCATATGCTCCTTGAGGGGAATAATCTTAAAAAAAATGGGATTGACGTTGTCATAGGAATGGTCAGTGCATCGGATCGTTCTAAAACAAAAGAACAAATCGGCTGTTTAGAAATTATTCCATCTATTAAATGGCTGGACAATGGAAACGAAAGATACGACCTCGATGTCGATGCGATTATTGAGCGAAATCCTGAAGTGGTTTTAGTCGATGTTTTGTCCCACCGGAATCGCCCGGAGGCTCCAAGAGTTACTCGTCTCGATGATATTCACTTTCTCTTGAATAAAAAAATAAGTGTTATTACCACTGTTAACATATATGAACTTGAAGGTGCAAGGGGGATTGCCGACAAGTTAACTGGTGGAAAAGTGAAGGTTAGATGCAGTGTCCCTGAAGATACACTGGCACTAGCGGATGAAGTAAAATTGTTAGATGTAACCCCGGAAGTTATTCTCAAAAGGCTCCAGGAAGGAGATATCGAGATACGGCAGGAAGAAAAGCGCGTAGATAATCTCTTTCATCGGAGCAACTTAGCTGTTCTTCGTGAATTAGCTCTTCGCTTTTTAGCAGGCGAGGTAAATGATTCACTAGACGAATACCGGGAAAAGCATGGAATGGTTGGTCCATCTGGAGCATCTGAAAGAATACTAGTGACTGTTCAATACCATTGGAATGGATCCATCCTGATTAGACGCGGACAGCAAATTGCCAAAAGATTAGGTGGGGATTTGCTTGTAGTCTGCTTTGCAAATAAACATCTTTCTAAGAATGAAATGACTTTTAAGCGCTCGATAATAAAACTGGCCGAGAAGGTGGGAGGGGAATTTGAGGAATTAGAGCTGGAGCAGGATTCGATTGCCGATCAAATTGTCCACTATGCAACTGATCACAAAGTGACGCGGATTGTTATGGGGCAATCAAAGCGAACACGTTGGGAAGAAATCATTTATGGGTCAATTATCAATAAAATCTTGCGTAAAACGAAAAATATCGATGTATTTATTGTTGCTGATCGTGCGGAAAAAGATGGTGAACGTGTCATTCCTGCAAAACAAATAGAGAAAGATAAAGGAGCAGAGCCGTATCGACGCCTTACACCTCAGGAATTAGTAAATGAAATGGATAAACTCAAACGCGGTACGTTAAAAGTATATATTGGTGCCGCTCCTGGCGTGGGAAAAACCTACACTATGCTAAGGGAAGCGAATGTATTAAAGAAAAAAGGTATTGATATTGTCATTGGATTATTAGAAACACATGGACGGAAAGAAACAATTGAACAAATCGGCACTTTAGGAATCATTCCTCGCACAAGCATTTCCTATAAAGGAGCACAACTAGAAGAAATGGATACGGAGGCGATTATTAAGAGGAATCCTGAAGTTGTGTTAGTTGATGAGTTAGCCCATACAAATGTACCTGGCAGCAGGCACCACAAACGATATATGGATGTAGAAGTTATATTAAGAGCGGGCATTTCGGTCATTTCTACCATGAATATTCAACATTTAGAAAGTTTAAATGACAGCGTTGAACAAATAACCGGAGTTAGGGTAAGGGAAACCGTACCAGATCATATTCTCCGAAATGCAGATGAAATTGAATTGATCGATATCTCTCCAAAAGCATTGCGTGAAAGGATGAGGGAAGGAAGGATTTATGCTCCGGTGAAAGTAGAGCAGGCATTAAACCATTTTTTTAAGAACGGAAATCTTATTGCCCTCAGGGAACTAGCGTTACGTGAGGTTGCAGATGATGTAGATGAGCGGCTGGAAGCATGGGAAAGAAAACGAACATTGAGAGGTCCATGGCGGCAGCAGGAAATTATTTTTGTTTGTATTAATTTGAAGTCTGACAGTGAGAGGCTAATTCGGCGCGGATTTCGGATTGCGTATCGTTTAAAAGCCTCATGGTATGTTACTTATGTAAAAGAACATCATCCCTTATCAGAAGATGAGGAACAAGTATTAAATAAAGTTCGCCAGCTGACAGAACGGCTTGGCGGAGTATTTGAAATATACGAAGCTAAAGACCGCAGGAATATCTTTAGAAAGCTGGTAAGCGAGATGAATGAAAAAAAGGCGACACAAGTGATTATTGGCCAGTCTGCGCGCTCCAGATGGGAAGAAATAACAAAAGGTTCTGTTACTCAAAAATTGCTAAGAGAGGTTAGGCATATGGATGTTTTAATTGTTGCAGACCAGCAAAAACAATAATACAAGCAGCGACCTTCAAGCAGAAGGAGCACCTTCCAGGTCATTTTCGCATCCAAAAGCATATTAAAGTAGAATATGATATAATGCTAATGCCTATAAAAATACTGAGGATTATTATAAATAGTTATAGAGGTGCTTATGAATGAAAATATCTACAAAGGGGCGTTATGGCCTTACGATAATGATCGAGCTTGCGAAAAAGTATGGCGAAGGTCCGACTTCTCTAAAAACGATTGCCCAGGCAAATGAATTATCGGAACATTATTTGGAGCAGCTGATTGCGCCGCTTAGAAATGCCGGCCTGGTAAAAAGTATTCGCGGGGCATATGGCGGGTACATTCTTTCTGATGTTCCTTCAAATATTACTGCCGGTGATGTGATTCGCGTCCTGGAAGGACCCATAACGCCTGTAGAAGGTATTGAAGATGAAGAGCCAGCCAAACGGGAGTTGTGGATCCGAATCCGCGATGCTATTAAAGATGTTCTGGACAACACGACACTGGAGGATTTGGCCAGCCATAGCGAGGATACTGAGCCGGATGGTTATATGTTTTATATCTAATGGTTATAATAGAGAATTATTTTGATTGAAGGTGTAACGATGGAACAAATTTATCTCGACCATGCTGCAACATCCCCTATGCATCCAAAGGTTATTGAAAAAATGCTGGAAGTCATGAATTCCACATTCGGAAATCCTTCAAGCATCCACACCTTTGGACGAGAAGCACGTCATCATATTGATTTGGCCCGCACAGCGCTGGCAGGGAGCATTGGGGCAAAGGAAAACGAGATTATTTTTACAAGCGGCGGTACGGAAGCCGATAATATGGCAATATTTAGTGCAGCAGAAAGCTATCAAAAAAATGGAAAGCACATCATTACAACCCAGGTGGAGCACCACGCCATCCTCCATGCCTGCCAGAAGCTTGAAAAAATGGGCTATGAAGTATCGTATCTGCCGGTTGATAAAACTGGGAGAATCTCGATCCATGACCTCAAGGCAGCATTGAGGGACGATACTATTTTAGTGTCTGTCATGTACGGCAACAACGAAGTGGGAACCATCCAGCCGATTACAGAAATCGGACAAGTATTAAAAGGCCATCAAGCCCTGTTCCATACTGATGCTGTTCAGGCATATGGGATGGAAAAAATAAATGTCAATGAGAGCTTTATTGATTTACTTTCTGTTTCCGCACATAAAATAAATGGCCCTAAAGGTACGGGGTTCCTTTATGTCAGGTCGGGTGTCAAAATTACTCCCCGCTTATTTGGCGGTGAACAGGAGCGAAAAAGACGGGCCGGAACGGAGAATGTGGCAGCCATTGCGGGCTTTCATGAAGCAGTTCTAATAGCCGATAAAGAACGTTCAGCCAAAAGAGAAAAGTTCATTGGTTTTAAAGAAATATTTATAGAAAAACTTCAAGAGAATGATATTGAATTTAACCTGAACGGTTCACTTGAAAATTCACTGCCACATGTATTAAACTTAAGCTTTCCGGGGACAAACGTGGAAGCCATGCTCGTAAATCTGGATCTTGCTGGTATTGCTGTATCGAGCGGGTCTGCCTGCACAGCCGGTTCGATAGAGCCATCTCATGTCCTTGTGGCCATGTTTGGCAAACAATCAGAGCGGCTAACCAATTCGATCCGCTACAGCTTTGGCTTTACCACTACGGAAGAGGAAGTAATGAAAGCGGCTGAAGAGACAGCGAGGGTTGTCTCACGTTTTAATAGATAAACATCAAATGTTTCGCAAAAGAGAGGTGAATGGAAATGGAAAGAAAAGATCCCAAAAACACACGGGTGGTTGTAGGGATGTCAGGGGGAGTTGATTCCTCTGTGGCAGCTTTGCTTTTGAAACAACAGGGCTACGATGTCATCGGGATTTTTATGAAAAACTGGGATGACACTGACGAAAGCGGCTTCTGTACGGCAACAGAAGATTATGAAGATGTGATTCGAGTCTGCAATCAAATCGGCATCCCTTATTATGCGGTAAATTTTGAAAAGCAATATTGGGACAAAGTATTTACCTATTTCCTTGATGAATATCGGGCGGGGAGAACTCCGAACCCTGACGTGATGTGCAATAAGGAAATTAAGTTTAAAGCATTTCTAGAACATGCGATGAAATTAGGAGCGGATTATCTTGCCACCGGCCATTATGCCCAGGTTGAATTCCTTGACGGTGAATACAAAATGCTCCGAGGTCTTGATGAAAATAAAGACCAAACTTATTTCCTGAATCAATTGACACAGGAGCAGCTGAGCAAAGTAATGTTCCCAATCGGGAATTTGGAAAAATCAAGAGTTCGCGAACTTGCGAAAGAAGCGAACCTGGCGACCGCAGCGAAAAAAGACAGCACCGGGATTTGTTTTATAGGGGAACGGAATTTTAAGGAATTCTTGGGTCAGTACCTTCCGGCTCAGCCGGGAAATATGGAGACTTTTGACGGTGAAATTAAAGGCAGACATGAAGGCCTGATGTACCATACCATTGGCCAGCGCCACGGTCTGGGGATCGGCGGCGCAGGTGAACCTTGGTTTGCCATCGGTAAGGATTTAAAAAGAAATGTTTTATATGTAGGTCAAGGCTTCCACCATGAGAAGCTCTATTCCGATTCAATTATCGCAACGAATATAAGCTGGGTGTCCAACCTGGAAAAATCGGCTGAATTTGAATGTACGGCTAAATTCCGTTATCGCCAGGAAGATCATAAAGTAACAGTCCGCCTATTAGATGGTGACAGGGCTGAGGTTCTTTTCCATGAACCGATCCGTGCTGTGACACCAGGCCAAGCAGCTGTTTTTTATAATGGTGAAGAGTGCCTCGGCGGGGGAACCATTGATGAAGTGTATAAAAGTGGCGAACGCCTGACATATATCGGATAATAGTAGACCCTGATTCCTGATGCGGAATCGGGGTTTTTATCTTTGGAAGTATATAGGATGGGACGTATTTTTAAGAAGGTAACTAAAAGGGTTTCGCGGAATGCCAGTAAAAATCCGAGGAATTCTCTCACCAATAAGAACATGTGTACCCCAAAAAGCTAATTTTAAATGAATATGTTATACTTCCATGTAGGATGGAGTTGAAAAAGAATGGACAAAAACCAATTAGGTGTTACATATATGCAGGAGGGCAGATGGGAAGAGGCAGCCAGGATTTTTAATGAAGTCATTGAAGAAAATCCACATGATCCAATTGCCTATATTAATTTTGGAAATCTGCTTTCTGCTGTTGGGGATGATGAAAAAGCATTGAAATTTTACGAAAAAGCAATCCAATTGGATGAGCATTCCGCTGCGGCTTATTATAGCGCTGGCAATATCTATTTCAGCAATGAAAAGTATGATCAGGCAAAAAAGATGTTCGAAACAGCAATGAAAAAAGGGCTGCAGACCAGCGACAATTATTTTTTATTGGGAATGTCTCTGGTTAAACAGGGACAACAAAAAATGGCCATGCCATATTTGCAAAGAAGTGTTGAGCTTAACGAAAATGATATCGAAGCCCGGTTTGAATTTGGATTATGCCTTTTGCAAAATGAATTAATTGACGAAGCCATAGTTCAATTTAAGGCATGCCTGGACATGGATTCGAACTATGCCAATGCTTACTATTTTCTTGGATTGACCTTTGCTTTTAGAGAAAATGAAACAAAAGCGATACTTATGTTAGAGAATGGCCTTGAATTAGACCCAGATCATATGATGTCTAAACAGGCACAAGGATTAATAGAGAAGCTGAAACAACAACTAAATTAAAAATTTTATGCCATATGAAGAAAGGGGGGAGCACCATATGGAAAAACAGGATTCACTCGATTTATTTTCCGAGCAAGGGAAATATGTGAAGGGCAGGCCGATTGTGACGATTTTTCACAATGAACAAAACCTCTATACGGTATTAAGGATTCGAGTTGATGAAACAAATGACCAATATGACGATAAAGAAGCTGTTATCACAGGCTATTTCCCAAAAATTCACGAACAAGAAACCTATATTTTCTACGGGGAATTTCGGGAGCATCCGAAGTTCGGCCTACAATTTCAAACCAATCATTTCAGGAAGGATATTCCTCAATCAAAGCAGGGCGTTATTGCCTATCTATCAGGTGAAATGTTCAAAGGAATCGGAAAGAAAACAGCGGAAAATATCGTCGAAACATTAGGGGAAAATGCAATTTCCAAGATCCTCAGTCAGCCATCGCTCCTAGACACGGTTCCCAAGCTCCCTCCGGACAAGGCCAAAGTTCTTTACGATACCCTTATGGAGCATCAGGGACTTGAGCAGGTAATGGTCGCCCTTAATCAATATAGCTTCGGCCCGCAGCTGTCGATGAAGATTTACCAGGTTTATAAAGAAGAAACCCTAAAAATTATTCAAAATAATCCATATCAGCTTGTTGAAGATATTGAGGGGATTGGTTTTGGCCGGGCCGATGAACTAGGTTATCAGCTTGGCATCTCCGGAAACCATCCGGATCGGATCAAAGCCGCCTGTTTGTATATCCTTGAAAACGAGTGCATGCAGACAGGCCATGTTTACATACAGGCTGAGGGATTGCTCGAAAAAGTAAAAAACCTTCTTGAAGAAAATAAGCGCGACCAAATTGACTATATGGACATCTCCAATGAGGTCATTAAGCTTGAAGAAGAAGGAAAAATAATCGGTGAGGAAAAACGCGTCTACCTGCCGTCGCTGTTTTTTGCCGAAAAAGGGCTTGTGACAAGCATCAGCCGAATTTTAAAGCAAACCGAATACAAGGACCAATTTCCAGAGTCCGAATTTTTGCTGGCATTAGGCGATCTTGAGGAACGGCTGGGGGTGCAGTATGCCCCGACACAAAAAGAAGCCATTCAAACAGCCTTAATGTCACCGATGCTCATCTTAACCGGAGGTCCAGGAACGGGAAAAACAACTGTTATCAAAGGAATTGTCGAGCTTTATTCCGAACTTCACGGCTGTTCTTTAGAGATGAAGGATTATTTAAAAAAAGATGAGCCTTTTCCGTTTTTGCTGGCAGCGCCGACAGGAAGGGCAGCCAAACGGATGAGTGAATCAACCGGGCTGCCGGCTGTAACGATTCACCGCCTGCTTGGCTTTAATGGAACAGAAGGCTTTGAAAGAAATGATGACAGCCCTCTGGAAGGAAAAATTCTCATCGTTGACGAAACCTCCATGCTTGATATTTGGCTGGCCAATCAATTGTTTAGGGCGCTGCCGGAAAATATCCAAATCATTTTGGTTGGAGATGAGGATCAGCTGCCATCAGTGGGACCTGGTCAGGTTTTAAAAGACCTGCTCCGGTCTGAACGCATTCCAACAGTCCGCCTTACCGACATTTACCGCCAGGCAGAAGGTTCATCTATCATCGAGCTTGCCCATGATATTAAGAAAGGCTGTCTGCCGCCAGATGTAGCAGAGAAAAAAGCCGACCGTTCATTTATTAGATGTTCAACGGCACAGGTCGCACAAGTCGTCGAAAAAGTCGCACTTAATGCCAAAAACAAAGGCTTTTCTGCAAAGGAACTTCAGGTACTGGCACCAATGTATAAAGGCCCGGCCGGAATCGACCGTTTAAATGTGCTGCTTCAGGAAATTTTTAATCCGAACCCTGATGGCAAAAGAAAAGAAATTGCCTTTGGCGATGTAAAGTACCGCATCGGCGACAAGGTACTGCAGCTCGTGAATCAGCCGGAAAATAACGTGTTTAACGGCGATATCGGGGAAATTATCTCAATTATTTATGCAAAGGAAAACATGGAAAAACAAGATATGATTTATATTTCCTATGAAGGAAATGAAGTCGCCTATACAAAGCAGGATTTAACGCAGATTACCCATGCATACTGCTGCTCGGTCCATAAATCACAAGGAAGTGAATTTCCGATTGTGATTCTTCCTGTCACAAGGAGCTACTACCGGATGCTACAGCGAAATTTAATTTATACAGCGATTACGCGCAGTAAACAATCATTGATTTTATGCGGTGAAGTGGATGCATTGAAGTTAGGGGTGGAAAGGGCTGACGAGATGTCGAGACTTACGACCCTGTGTGAAAAACTTCAGGAAGCAATTCCAGACGCAGAAAGCAAACCTAATGGTAAACAGGAAATAACAGGATTATCACTGGAAGAAGAATTAATGCTGGTTGATCCGATGATTGGAATGGAAAACCTTACACCTTATGATTTCCTCCTAAATAACTCAAACTAATAACGTTCAAGAGGAGGAGGGACACTCTTTGCGAACATTTTCGGTATTGAAAGGTCAGCCTGTTTTTGAGAAGGTCAGCGGAACAAAAATTGGCGAAATTTGTGATGTGTCCATTTCCAATGGCGCTACAGTGGAAGGACTATTGGTTAAAAAAGGCGTTTTCTTCAAACAGACTTACTTTTTGGATATTCAAAATGTAACATCCTTCGGCTTGGATGGGGTTATCATTGATGACACGAGCAAACTTGAAAAACTAAATGAAGGTCCGGAATATACATTTGCCCATCAGCAAGCCATATCAGGAAAACTGATGCTTTCCAAAAGCGGGGACTCGCTTGGGCTGTTAAAAGATGTATATTTTATGGAAGAATTGGGCACAATCGTAGGGTACGAAGTCACGGATGGCTTCTTTTCAGATATCACGGAAGGCAAGCAGGTGATTCAATCCGGGAAGCCCATCACCATCGGAAAGGATGCCATCATCGTAGACATTGATAATACGTGAGGTGTCTTTCCATGATTAAGTGTCCCAATTGTCAAAGCAAGGATATTGGCAAGATTGGCATTAACCAATATTACTGCTGGAACTGTTTTATCGAGCTATCTCTGAATCAAGGAATCATCAATACCCATCAAGTCGAAGAGGATGGTTCACTCAGTTCCTTGGACGATTTGTTTGAAGAAGAAGAGCGTCGTTACACTTTATAATTTACCAAAGAGGTGAAAAAGATGAATAAAGTGATGACGTCGGTGATTGCTTTGGGTGTGGGAATGGCGGCTTATAATATCGCACAGCGAAATAATATGATGTCAGCCCGCACTATGAGAAGAATGCAAAGGAAAGTAAGACGAGCGATCTTTTAATCCTCATCCCCCTCGAAACAGAGGGGGATTTTTGCATATTTCCCGGAAGGGTCTCGAAAACTAATGAAAAAAAGGGCAGGGACGTGGATATGCGGATGAAATGGTTTTATCGAATCGGTTTTGTACTCCTTTTATTAATAGCCATTTTTGTTTTTTTTAAAATCAGCTTTGTTTGGCTGCCGATTGTCAAAATCGCGGCCATTATCCTTCTGCCCTTTGTCATTGCCGGCTTCATTACGTATTTGCTTCATCCCATTGTTGAAAAATTGCATGATAAAGGGCTTTACCGCGGACTCGCCATTTTTTTGATTTATTTTATTTTTTTTGGCGGAATCGGCTTTTCCCTTTACAAAGGAATACCCGCTTTTATTGGCCAATTAAAGGATTTGTCAGCAAGTGCCCCCGTTTTTGCTGAGCAATACCGAAGCTGGATTGATACACTTCAATTGCATACTAGAGCCTGGCCGGATGGACTGCAGGACAGAATCAATGATGGCATCGATGGATTTGAAAAGAAGCTTGATTCTCTTTTAACGATTATTGTGAATGTTTTAATGAACTTTTTGAATTCAGCCTTAATCTTGATGATTATCCCTTTCATCGCTTTTTACATGTTAAAGGATTATCAATTGATTAAAAGAGCCGTATGGTACATAACGCCAAAAAAATGGCGCAGAAAAGGAACTCTTTTTCTAAAGGATGTTGATGAATCCCTTGGGAGCTATATTAGAGGACAGCTCCTTGTTTGTGTGATTATCGGCAGCATCTCAGCCCTGTTATTCTGGATTTTTAAACTGAAATATCCACTTCTGTTAGGTCTGATTTGCGGAGTTACAAATGTCATCCCCTATTTTGGCCCGATCATTGGCGCTGTGCCGGCAGTTATTATTGCGGCCGCAACATCAGTTAAATTAGTGATCATTACACTTGTGATTGTATTTGGACTGCAATTTTTAGAAGGGAATATTTTATCACCTTATATTGTAGGGAAAAGCCTCCATATGCATCCATTATTAATTATGATTGCGCTGACTGCAGGGGGAGAAATAGGAGGATTAATCGGACTGATCTTGGCGGTTCCGGTCCTGGTTGTACTGAAGGTGGGAATCATTCATGCGAAAAATCACTTCAGTCAGCGGGAAACTAATGAAACATCATCATAAGAAATTGACAAACGTTTTTTTGGTGGATATAATTCGACATATAGAATAATTGGATGAACATGTTGAAGGATCGAGTATGTTGTAGACCATCTGTAGCGCCTCGTGCGCCAAGAGAGGAGCTTCCATGGCTGAAAGAAGCTCTAGATGAAGGATGACAGAACGCTAATCCGGAGTGCAGCTAATCACTGCCGTCAGGCCGCGTTAAGGCTATATTTGAGAGATGGACACAGGACTTTTGTGTTCATAATCAGGGTGGTACCGCGAGGCAAGCTCTCGTCCCTGTTTTGGGGATGAGGGCTTTTTTGTATTTTTTTTTAAATAAAGGGAGGCTGAAAAATATGAAAAACTTAACTGGATCACAAATCCGTTCCATGTTTTTGCAATTTTTCAATGAAGAAAAGGGACACAAGATTGAACCAAGTGCACCGCTTGTGCCGCATGATGATCCGTCACTATTGTGGATTAACAGCGGGGTCGCAACTTTAAAAAAATATTTTGACGGCCGGGTGGTGCCGGAAAACCCAAGAATCACCAACGCGCAAAAATCTATTCGCACCAACGATATTGAAAATGTCGGAAAAACGGCCCGCCACCATACATTTTTTGAGATGCTCGGCAACTTTTCTATCGGTGAGTATTTCAAAAAAGAAGCCATCGAGTGGGCATGGGAATTTTTAACCGATAAAAAATGGATTGGCTGGGATCCGGAACTTTTGTCTGTTACCATCCATCCTGAAGATCATGAAGCATTTGAAATCTGGAATAAAACAATCGGCATTCCTGAGGAGCGGATCATCCGCCTGGAAGGTAACTTCTGGGATATCGGCGAAGGGCCAAGCGGACCGAATACGGAAATTTTCTATGACCGCGGACCTGAATATGGCAATGACTCAAATGACCCTGAATTATATCCCGGGGGCGAAAACGAACGGTACCTTGAAGTTTGGAATCTTGTGTTCTCGCAATTTAACCATAATCCGGACGGCACTTATACACCGCTGCCGAAGAAGAATATTGATACTGGGATGGGGCTCGAGAGGATGGCCTCTGTCGTGCAGAACGTTCCAACCAATTTTGATACCGATTTATTTATCCCGATTATCCGCGCAACAGAGGAAATTTCCAGAGTGAAATACGGCCAGGACAAAGAAACGGATATCGCTTTCAAAGTGATCGCCGATCATATCAGGACCGTTGCTTTCGCCATCGGCGATGGGGCTCTGCCGTCAAACGAAGGCCGCGGTTATGTGCTTCGCCGCCTGCTGCGCCGTGCTGTTCGCTATGCGAAGCATATTAATATTAACCGCCCATTCATGTTTGAACTTGTGCCGGTTGTCGGTGAAATCATGCATGATTTCTACCCTGAGGTAAAAGACAAGGAAGAATTCATCCAAAAAGTGATTAAAAACGAGGAAGAGCGTTTCCACGAAACTCTTCATGAAGGCTTAGCGATTTTAGCGAGCGTCATAAAGAAGGAAAAAGAAATGGGCAGTGATAAGATCAATGGCGCTGATGTTTTCCGCCTTTATGACACGTTCGGTTTCCCGGTGGAATTAACTGAGGAATATGCTGAAGAAGAAGGCATGAAAGTGGACCATGCCGGCTTTGAAGCAGAAATGGAAGAGCAGCGTGAGCGTGCACGGGCTGCCAGACATGATGTTGAATCTATGCAGGTTCAGGGAGGTGTGCTCCGTGACATTACGGTAGAAAGTAAGTTTGCCGGCTATGAAGCGCTTGAAACAACTTCCGCTGTATTAGCGATTATTAAAAACGGCCAGCTTGTGGAAGCTGCTTCAAGCGGTGAAGAAGTCCAGCTGATTCTGGATGTGACCCCATTTTATGCAGAAAGCGGCGGTCAAATTGCTGACCGGGGAGTGATTGAAGGAGAAGGTGCCGTAGTTACAGTGAAAGATGTGAAAAAGGCACCAAATGGACAAAACCTTCATCAAGTTGTCATCAAAACAGGCACGTTACGAACCAACCAGCAGGTTTCTGCCAATGTGGATCAAGAAAACCGGATAAAAATTATTAAAAACCATACGGCTACACACCTATTGCACCGTGCATTAAAAGATGTGCTTGGGGAGCATGTAAATCAAGCAGGCTCTTTAGTGGAACCGGACCGTCTCCGCTTTGACTTTTCTCATTTTGGACAAATCATGCCTGAGGAACTGGAGCAAATTGAAAAGATTGTTAACGAAAAGATCTGGCAAAATATCGAAGTAAACATCAGCTTACAACCAATCGCAGTGGCAAAAGATATGGGAGCAATGGCGCTCTTCGGAGAAAAATACGGAGATATTGTCCGCGTTGTAAAAGTGGGGGACTATAGTCTCGAACTATGCGGAGGCTGCCATGTGCCGAATACATCCGTTATCGGCTTGTTTAAAATTGTTTCAGAAGGCGGAATTGGGGCAGGAACAAGGCGGATTGAAGCCGTAACTGGCGAATCAGCTTACAAAGCATTAAATGAGCAGGTTGGATTGTTGAAAGAAGCGGCTGACCGGTTGAAAACAAGTCCAAAGGATATCGTGGGCCGCCTTGATGGTCTAATGGCTGAAATCAAGCAGCTGCAGAGGGAAAACGAGTCCTTGGCAGCGAAGCTCGGAAATATTGAAGCTGGGAATCTTGTTTTAAAGGCAAAAGAAATCGATGGCGTGACGATGCTATCTGCCAAGGTGCAGGCTGCCGATATGAATAGCTTGCGGAATATGGCTGATGACTTGAAACAAAAGCTTGGCTCGGCCGTAATTGTTTTAGGCAGTGTCAATGATGGCAAGGTTAACCTTATTGCAGCCGTTACAAAGGATTTAATGGACAAAGGTTATCATGCAGGAAAACTGATTAAAGAAGTTGCTTCCAGATGCGGCGGCGGCGGCGGCGGGCGTCCGGATATGGCACAGGCCGGAGGTAAAGAACCTGAAAAATTGGAATCTGCCCTGCAATTTGTCGAGGAATGGGTAAAATCGGTTTGATAATGGGACAAAGTAGTGTAAAATGTAGGTAACTTATTCAATTCTCTTCGTTACCTAAAAATGCGAGGTGCATGAAATGAGCTCATTTGACAAAACTATGAGATTTAATTTTCCTGAAGAGCCTTTTGAACATGATGTGAAGGATGTTCTTTTTCAAGTTTATGAAGCCTTGCAGGAAAAAGGGTATAATCCTATTAATCAAATTGTGGGATATCTGTTATCCGGTGATCCAGCTTACATTCCGCGTCATCGTGATGCCCGCAATATCATCCGCAAGCTCGAACGGGATGAGATTATCGAGGAATTAGTAAAATCCTATCTAAAACAGCAGCGAGAGGTTAAGTAATGCGCATTATGGGCTTGGATGTAGGCTCTAAAACAGTCGGCGTTGCTCTGAGTGATGAACTTGGGTGGACTGCACAGGGCCTGAAAACACTCAAAATCAATGAAGAAAAGCAGGAGTATGGTTTTGAGGAAATTGGTCAATTAATAAAAGAATATCAAGTCAGCAAGGTTGTCATCGGCCTGCCGAAAAATATGAACGGTACAATCGGTCCGCGTGGTGAAGCAAGCAGACAGTTTGCCAAAGAAATTGAAGAAAGGTTTTCTGTTCCTGCTGTGTTATGGGACGAACGCCTGACGACAATGGCAGCTGAGCGGGTTTTGCTTGAAGCAGATGTCAGCAGGAAAAAGCGCAAGAAGGTTATCGATAAAATGGCGGCCGTCATGATCCTGCAGGGCTATCTTGACAGCAAAAACTAGTAGGGGGTGAAAAAATGGAACATGAACACAATCATGAGGAACACTATATTACTCTTGTGAATGAAAATGGTGACGAAGAATTATTTGAAATTCTCTTAACTTTTGATTCGGATGATTTTGGTAAATCCTATCTTTTGTGCTATCCGGTAGGGGATCTAGAAGAGGAGGAAGAAGGAATCGTCCATGCCTATTCCTTTACACAAACAGAGGATGGCGATATCGGTGAATTAATGCCGGTTGTCACGGATGAAGAGTGGGATATGATCGAAGAAGTCTTCAATACCTTTATGGAAGATGAAGAAGAATAACATTCTTAGGAACCGGCCGTTGTGCCGGTTTCTTTTTTAGGCAGGCTATGTTAAAGCTCATGGTTGATTTTGCTCGCTGTGTTGATTGGCGGAAATCAACAGGCAAGTTAAACAGACCTTTTTTGTAAATAACATGACAATTTTTTTGTTAAATTGACATTTTTCTTGCTATATGCTCAAATAATTACGATGCTATTTTATATCCTTTTTGCATACAAGTTATATTTTCAAACATAAGTTTCTGTTTTATTAGCTTAGGGAAAGGGGGAGTAACATGACAACAGATGAAAAAGAGAAGAAAAAAGATGTAATTCGTCAAAAAATGCTAGAACAGCAAGGAGAAGCAAAGATTGTTAGAAAAATTGTTATAATTATTTCTGCTCTTATACTAGTATTTATCATATTAATTGGCGGCGGCGGTTATTTGTACATACAGTCAGCATTAAAACCTGTTGATTCAAAAAGTAAAGTTAATAAAAAAGTAGAAATTCCTATTGGTTCATCTGTAACAGGAATTGGCGAAACCTTAGAATCACATGGAATTATAAAAGACGCAAAAGTATTTAAATATTATGTAAAGCTTAAAAATGAAGGCGGTTTTATGGCCGGGGAGTATGAACTCAGTCCATCCATGGATATACCGGAAATCGTCAGCCGCTTGAAAACGGGTAAAGTTTTGGCAAGGGCAAGCTTTAAAATTACCATTCCGGAAGGAAAACAGCTAAAGGAAATCGCCGCTATTATGGCAAAAGCATCAGGGCAAAATGAAACCGATGTATTCAATCAGTTAAATGATAGGGAATTTATTAAATCGCTGATGTTAAAATATCCGGATGTATTAACAGAGGAAATGATGAAATCTTCTGTAAAATATCCGCTGGAAGGATATTTATTCCCGGCCACCTATCCTTTTTATAAGAAAAATCCCTCAATCGAGGAAATGGTTACGGTCATGCTTGATAAAACAAGAACCGTTTTGTCCGGCTTTAAGGAGGCAAGTGAAGAGGAAAAGCTTTCAACACATCGCTTGTTAACAATTGCTTCATTGATTGAGGAGGAAGCAACGGCAAAGACGGACCGGAGAAAAATAGCCAGTGTCTTCTACAACCGCCTGGATAAAGGAATGATGCTGCAAACAGACCCAACGGTCCTTTATGCGGAGGGGAAACATAAGGAAAGGGTTGTGTATAAGGATTTAGACGTGGATTCTCCTTATAATACTTATCAACATACCGGCCTTCCGCCTGGTCCGATTTCAAATCCTGGCAAGGTATCGATTGAAGCGGCATTAAATCCGGAGAAAACCGATTATTTATATTTCCTTGCAACACCTGAAGGCGAGATTATTTTTACGAAAACACTGGAGGAGCATAATAAAGAAAAAGCAAAGCATATTTCCAATAAAAAATAATTACCGTTTCGGGGGAAATGTTCGCCATCCCCCGTTTTTTATGGTAGAATAATTCAAGTGTTCAATAAGTTATTTATAGCGTAACTCACAGTAAGGTATTCCGGGCGCGCTGCTGCCCCTTTAGGACATCCGGGCCAGAAATGGATTGGCTCGATGTGTCATTTTCTGTGAACGCTATTTTTTCATGTCTAAAGAGCATTATTTTGGAAAAAATGCTTTTATAGCACAAGGATTGAGGTGAGGCAGCTTGTTTAATGAGAAGCTGCATTCTTATATAGAAGGTTTGATTGTAGAGCGGAGTCCCTTATTAATGGAAATGGAGGACTATGCACATATTCATCATGTCCCTATTATGGAGCTGGAAGGAATAGAAACAATGCTGCAGCTTTTGCGCATCCACCAATCCGAAAAAATTCTTGAGGTGGGAACAGCAATAGGATATTCGGCCTTAAGGATGGCAGCTGCGCTTCCTAAAGCCAAAATCGTAACAATTGAGCGGGACGAGGAGCGGCTTCAAGCGGCTGAAAAATTTATCGGGCGTTCCGGCTTGGAGGAGCAAATTACCCTGATTAAGGGTGATGCCCTTGAGACAGCGGAAATCATAAAGGCTTATGGCCCGTTCGATGCGATTTTTATTGATGCAGCTAAGGGGCAGTACCGGAAGTTCTTTGAATTATACTCCAGCCTTCTTCAAGAGAGAGGCATGATCATTACGGATAATGTTTTATTTAAGGGTCTTGTTGCGGAAAGGGAGATTGAATCAAAGAGGACCCGGAATCTTGTAAAGAAAATTGATGAATTTAACCAATGGTTAATGAATCATCCTGACTACGATTCCGTCATTCTCCCTGTTGGAGACGGAATGGCGATTAGCAAACGAAGAGGTGAGAGAAGATGAAAAAACCGGAATTATTAGTAACTCCCATTTCAGCAAACGATATTTTGCCATTAATTGAGGCAGGTGCGGATGCGTTCGTTGTCGGGGAGCAGCGGTATGGTTTGAGACTCGCAGGGGAATTTTCCCGTGAAAATGTAAAGGAGACCGTTGAACTGGCCCACTCCAGGGGGAAAAAAGTTTATGTGGCCATGAATGCGATTTTTCATAATGAAAAAATTGCCGAGCTTAATGAGTATATTCAATTTGTTTCCGATGCTGGAGCTGATGCCATCATCTTCGGGGATCCTGCCGTATTGATGGCAGCAAGAGAAACCGCTCCAGATATGAAGCTGCATTGGAGCACTGAAACGACTGGAACGAATTGGTACACATGCAATTACTGGGGCAGAAAAGGGGCTGATAGAGCAGTTCTTGCACGTGAAATCAATATGGATGCAATTGTCGAAACAAAGGAGAACTCAGAGGTGGAAATTGAGGTTCAGGTACACGGCATGAGCTGTATGTTCCAGTCTAAGCGCTCTCTTTTAGGCAACTATTTTGAGTACCAAGGAAAAGTCATGGAGATTGAAAACCGTAAAAAGAAAAAGAATATGTTCCTGCACGATAAGGAACGCGGCAATAAATATCCGATTTTTGAAGATGAAAATGGAACCCATATTATGAGTCCAAACGATATCTGTATTATCGATGAGCTTCAGGATATGCTCGAAGCAGGAGTAGATTCTTTTAAAATCGACGGGATTTTAAAGAGCCCGGAATATCTACTTGCTGTTACGAAAGCCTATCGCAAAGCGATCGATCTTTTTATCGAAGATTCGGAGCTTTATGATGATAAAAAGGACGAACTGCTTGAAAAGATTGAAGAAATCCAGCCGGCCAACCGTCCACTGGATACAGGGTTTTTCTTTAAGGAAACTGTTTATTAATAAGGGAGGAGTTCAAACGTGAATACATTTAAAGATATGATTTCTGAAATGATAGATGGAAAACGTGTCATTGTCAAGAAGCCGGAACTCCTTGCTCCTGCAGGCAATCTTGAAAAATTAAAAATTGCTGTTCAATATGGCGCAGATGCCGTCTTTATTGGAGGTCAGGAATACGGCCTCCGCTCAAATGCCGATAATTTTTCGCTTGAGGAAATGAAAGAAGGCGTAGAATTCGCTAAAATATACGGTGCGAAAATTTATGTCACAACCAATATTTATGCGCATAATGAAAATATCTCCGGCTTAGAGGAATATCTTAACGGACTGAAGGAAGCTGGTGTGGCTGGAATCATTGTTGCTGACCCGCTCATAATTGAAACATGCCGCCGTATTGCACCGGAAATTGAGATTCATTTAAGCACCCAGCAGTCTCTTTCCAACTGGAAGGCTGCTCAATTCTGGAAGGAAGAAGGATTGGAGCGCGTTGTGTTAGCGCGTGAAACAGGTGCGGAAGAAATTCGCGAAATGAAAGAAAAAGTCGATATTGAAATTGAAACCTTCATTCACGGAGCGATGTGTATTGCCTACTCAGGGCGGTGTACGTTAAGCAACCATATGACGGCAAGGGATTCCAACCGCGGCGGCTGCTGTCAGTCATGCCGCTGGGATTATGACCTCTATAAAGTTGAAGGCGATGATCAGGAAAAGGCCCTTTTCGCAGAAGGCGACTCTCCTTTTGCAATGAGCCCGAAGGACCTTAATTTAATTCAATCGATTCCGCAGATGATTGAACTCGGCATCGACAGTTTAAAAATAGAAGGCCGGATGAAATCGATCCATTACATCGCCACTGTTGTCAGTGTTTATCGCAAGGTCATTGATGCCTATTGTGCGGATCCCGATAATTTTGTCATTAAGCGCGAGTGGCTCGAGGAACTGGATAAATGCGCCAACCGTGAAACGGCACCTGCCTTTTTCGAGGGGGTTCCTGGGTATAAAGAGCAAATGTTTGGTAATCATAGCAAGAAGACAAGCTTTGAATTTGTCGGCCTTGTTTTGAATTATGACGAAGAAAAACAAATGGTTACATTGCAGCAGCGTAACCATTTTAAACCGGGGGACGAAGTGGAATTTTTCGGACCGGAAATAGAAAATTTTACACATGTCATCGATAAAATTTGGGATGAAAAAGGGAACGAACTGGACGCTGCAAGACATCCGCTGCAAATTGTTAAATTTAAAATGGACAAACCGGTTTACCCTAACAACATGATGCGAAAGGAGAACTAGCAATGCGCAAACCCGTTGTTATTGGTGTAGCCGGCGGCTCCGGCTCCGGAAAAACCAGTGTAACAAAAGCTATTTATGAAACCTTGGAGGGGCATTCCATTTTGGTTCTGGAACAGGATTATTATTACAAGGACCAAAGTGACGTGCCGTTTGAAGAACGACTTAAAACGAATTACGATCACCCGCTGGCATTTGATAACGATTTACTCATCCGGCATATTGAGCAGCTTTTACGTTATGAAGCGATCGATAAACCTGTTTACGATTATTCCATCCATACCCGCTCGGATAAAGTTATTCCCGTTGAGCCGAAGGATGTTATCATTTTAGAGGGAATTTTGGTGCTTGAGGATGAGGGTCTCCGCAATTTAATGGACATTAAATTATTTGTAGATACTGATGCAGATATTAGAATTATCCGCCGCCTTCAGCGGGATATCAGAGAACGAGGGCGGACTTTTGATTCTGTGATCGATCAATATTTAAATGTTGTCCGGCCGATGCACAATCAATTCATTGAACCTACAAAGCGCTATGCCGATATCATTATCCCTGAGGGCGGACATAACCATGTTGCCATCGATTTAATGGTCACAAAAATTCAAACTATTCTTGAACAAAAATCAATTTTGTGACACAATAGCAAAAGAAAAGGCTTAAATTAATATTTTAGCGCGTCCCCTTTTTAAAAGGACGCGCTGCTATGTATTATGCCGGAGCATAATATTTACATACATTACATACACAATTCTTATGGGGTATTGTGAAGACTAGAAGGAGTGAGAGTTTTGGCTGCAGAGAAAGTATTTCCAATGACACAAGCAGGTAAAGAAAAACTGATACAGGAAGTAGAATATTTAAAATCAGTAAAGCGCAAGGAAGTAGTAGAAAGAATAAAAATTGCAAGAAGCTTTGGGGATTTATCTGAAAACTCTGAGTATGATTCTGCAAAGGAGGAGCAAGCCTTTGTTGAGGGCAGAATCACCACGCTGGAAAATATGATCCGCAATGCCAAGATTATTGAAGAAGGGGATATGGCCGGCGATACCGTCACCCTGGGCAGTACTGTAACATTTATCGAGTTACCTGATGGTGAGGAAGAGACATATTCCATTGTAGGCAGTGCTGAAGCAGACCCTTTTGAAGGGAAAATCTCAAACGATTCACCGATTGCCAAAAGCCTTTTAGGGAAAAAAGTCGGTGACCAAGTATCCGTACAAACGCCTGGCGGTGAAATGAACGTTAGAATTGTAAGCATAAAATAATTGAAATTATTTATAATTTGTTTGAAATGAATGAACCTCGTCAACACTTTTGACGAGGTGTTTTTTATGTGGAGAAATCGGGCGATTTTCTGGCTGGCCATTTGTATTACGGGTTTATTGCTGCTTTTAGCACGTTTAATGCAAATACAGTTAATTGATACGGAGACGTTTTCCAAGCACAACGTCAATTTACTCGAAGAAAGTGTTAACCAAAGAACACAAGAGTTGGTGATTGATAATGGCAGGGGGAATTTCCTTGACCGAAATGGCATGATGCTCACCCATAAAAGGGTGTCTGTTCTGGTATTGTTTCCATTTTTAAAAAGAATGGAATGGGAGGCTGAAAAAGTCTCTGATATTACTGGCATCCCGGTGAGTTTTTTAAAAACGGCAGTGGAGAGTGCGAAAAAACCCTTTGCTTACGGGGACCCAGAGCCATATGAATTAACGGCCCCACAAATGGAAAGACTCAATGCTCTTAAAATACCGGGTGTTTTTGCGATTGAAAAAAAGTTTGAGAGGGCCAATATTCCGGCTGAGCAGTTAATTGGCCTAACGGGACAGAACCCGCAGGAATTATTCAAACGTTACCCAAATAAAGAGCTGCCGGAGAAAACAGTAATTGGCGTGTCCGGACTGGAGGAAAGCTTTGATGAATTTCTGCTGCAGGAAGGCCCATCCAAGCTCGTCTACCATGTTGATGGCAGCGGGGCGCCGTTATTTGGCATCAATGTCAAGTATGTCGACCCGGCCAATCCGTTTTACCCTGTTAATGTTCGGACAACTATCGATAAACGCTTGCAGCAAAGTGCGGATGCCCTGGTCGACCAATATAAGATTAAAAAGGGCGGGCTTGTCCTGTTAAATATAGAGGACAATAGCATCCTAGCCCTAGTTTCCCGTCCAAAAATTAATCAAACCGACCCTTATAGCGGGGCGGGAATTACGAATCAAATGTTAAGGCAGCAAATCATGGGCTCCGTTTTTAAAACAGTGGTTGCTGCGGCAGCCATTGACTATAATCTTGATCATCCTAACCGTCTATTTAACTGCAGCAAAAAAATAAACGGCAGACCGGAATTGAGATACGATTACGGCATGCTGAATTTTGCAGACAGCTTTGCTCGAAGCTGTAACCGGACTTTTGGGGAGCTGGCTAGAGAGCTGCAGAAAATTAATCCCAACCTGCTCGAAGAATATGCCGCAAAATTATCGCTGACGGGCTCGGTGGGCTGGCAGGGAGATATCTATCACACCAGTGCATTTAGACAGCTTCCAGACGAAGACAAGGGAAGGGTGTTTTTGTCTGACGAGGAAAGAAAGGATTCTAATTTTGCTGCCATGTCCGGCATCGGCCAGTCAGAAGTACGGGCAACCCCGTTAGCTGTCGCCAATATGATGGCGGCGATTGCCAGAGGCGGCCAGAAGGAAATGGTCAGAGCTGTATCAAAAATCGAATATAAAAATGGGACAACCATGGTTGATTTTTCTAAAAGGGACTTAAATGGGGAAACCATCTCACCATATACTGCGATGAAGCTGCAAAAATTGCTGCGCGAAGTGGTGGTGAACCCATATGGCACAGGCAGATGGTTTAATGAGCTGCCCTTCGCAGTCGCAGGAAAATCCGGGACCGCTGAAACGGGAAAATATGAGAACGGCAGGCAGCTCCATAATAAATGGTTTGCCGGGTATTTTCCTTATCAGCATCCGAAATATGCACTAGTGGCGGTCAATTTGGATGTTTTGGACAATGAAGGCGGCGTGAATCTGCTATATGCCGATATGGTGAAAATGCTTTATAGTCTGGATCATGGCATGGAATAGAAATAGGATATCCCTTCAAGTTATTCTCAAAACATGTTAGAATATTGAGAGCCTTATTTTTAGGGGAGTGATTGTAGTGGATAATGATGTTAATCAACATTCACGTACGGACTATCGTGCGAAAAGAAAGAAAACAAACCTTATTTTAAATGGTCTGATCATCATTGTGCTTTTATTAATTATTATTGTAGCCTATAATATTTTTGCCTCAGGAAATGACGAGAAAGCATCATCAAAGAAAGAAACGCCGACAACTGAACAAAAGCAGGCGGTACATAAAGAGAAGAGTGGCCAGGAGAAGACTAAGGAAGATATGCCGTCCAAGGAAGAGGAAGCAAATAAGGAGGAATCAAGCGAGGAGGCCTCAACCAGTGAAAAGGTTGACGAATCACAGGCAGTGGTAACGGATGGAGGAGGTTCTCCGAATGTCTTAAAAACGATTGAAAACCCAGCGTGGAAACCAGTTGGAACCTCGCAGACGGGAGATCATGCACCTGTATATGATTCTACTTCCGTCGACTGGCAGGAGATGCTCAATGCCATCTCTTATGCTACTGGACTAGACCCGAGCACAATGAAGGTCTTTTGGCTTGGCGGCGATAAAACGGCACAAAATGCCTCGGTTGGTACAGTCTACACGAAGGATAAACCCGAAATTTACAGGGTTTTTATCAAATGGGTTGAAGGGGAAGGCTGGATGCCGACGAAAGTGGA
The DNA here is from genome assembly GCA_964400595.1 of uncultured Neobacillus sp. Taxonomy (GTDB): domain Bacteria; phylum Bacillota; class Bacilli; order Bacillales; family Cytobacillaceae; genus Neobacillus. The sequence continues at coordinate 33,281 of CAYNUT010000020.1, forward strand.
AGAACTAGCAAAACTTGAAAAATGACTATGTAAGGATGGAGCTGGCGTGGCTCCATCCTATTTCTTTTTAAAATGAACAACAGCAGTGAAATAGGTTTGTCCATCTTCACTGACATGCATCTGGTGGGATACGGAGTGTACCCCCAGCAGGATGGCCCTGTTTTCTTCCACTTGTGATTCAATCTTCTTTTGCAGCGTTTTAAGATTATGGGCCTCAAAAAATTCAATTTTATCCTCGATTAATTCTAACTGAAAATTCATCTAATCATCCCTTTCATACATCTATTTTACAAAATTAATGGCAGCTGGCAATAGGATCAGATAAGAAGCAGTTAATCATAGTATACAAATAAGAATTATATGATAAAATGATGTGTAAGTTCTTTGAAGAAATAATGAATGTCTTTGCGCTTTATGGCACGTTTCTATTGAAAGAGGTAAAATAGTTCTCGCGGATACGTTGTTTGAATCTGAGGGAAATTATAATAATTCCATCGAAAAGGCAATAAAGGAAAGCTTTCATAACCTGGCAAATGATTTGGAATTGGAATAATACACAATGATTCCTATCCAAGACATATTATATGGAAAACGGTTTTAGCGTTACTTTTACGCGCTTTAACGAGTTTGTCCTGGGTAATGGAAGGCGTAAAACATTATGAAAGAGGTTATATCATGAAAATCGCCATCATCGGAGCAATGGAAGAAGAAGTGACATTACTAAGGGACAATATAACAGACCAAATGCAAGAAACAGTTGCCGGCTGTGAGTTTACGTTTGGCAAAATGCACGGAGCGGATGTCATTCTGCTGCGTTCCGGAATAGGAAAAGTGAATGCGGCCATGTCCACTACGATTCTGCTTGAAAAATATAAGCCTGACTGCATCATTAATACAGGTTCTGCAGGGGGGTTTAATCCAGCACTAAATGTTGGGGATGCAGTTATTTCCACAGAAGTCCGCCATCATGACGTCGATGTAACGGCATTTGGCTATGAATATGGCCAGGTACCGCAGCTTCCGGCAGCCTTTGTAGCAGATGAAAAGTTAATTGCGGTTGCTGTAGCGGCAGCCAATGAACTTGATAGTTTCCAAATTGTCAAAGGGTTAATTGTTACCGGAGATTCTTTCATGGAGGACCCGGAGCGTGTTGAATTTGTCCGCTCAAAATTTGAAGATTTGCAGGCAGTCGAAATGGAAGCGGCGGCAATTGCCCAGGTGGCACACCGCTTCGGGGTTCCATTTGTGATTATTCGTTCACTTTCGGACATTGCCGGAAAAGAGTCGGAAATTTCTTTTGATCAGTTTATTGATAAAGCGGCAACCAATTCTGCCACTTTAGTTATGAAAATGGTGGCTGCCGTAAAAAACTCTTAGGAGTGTAGTAATGAAGGTTTATAGAAACGTCCATGAATTAATTGGGCATACACCATTGGTAGAAATCACACAGTTTTCATTGCCCGAGGGCGTTCGAGTTTTTGCCAAGCTTGAGTTCATGAACCCCGGCGGCAGTGTGAAGGACCGGCTTGGATTAGAGCTTTTACACGAAGCTTTTTCCAGCGGGAAATTGCAGCCAGGCGGCACGGTGATTGAGCCGACTGCCGGAAATACAGGAATTGGATTGGCATTGGCCGCAATCGGCAGAGGGGTACAGGTGATTTTTTGTGTTCCAGAGAAGTTCAGCATGGAAAAACAGGAAATCATGAAGGCACTTGGCGCGAAAATAGTCCATACCCCTACAGAGGCAGGGATTAAGGGAGCGATTGCAAGAGCTGAAGAGCTTTTGGAAGAGATTCCAGGATCGTATTGTCCGCAGCAATTTGCCAACCCGGCTAATCCGGTGACCTATTATAAAACACTTGGTCCGGAGCTTTGGGATCAGCTTGAGGGTCAAATAGATATTTTTGTAGCCGGTGCCGGTTCAGGCGGCACCTTTATGGGCACTTCCCGGTTTCTCAAAGAAAATAAGGTGAATATAAAGACCGTAATAGTGGAGCCTGAGGGTTCGATATTAAACGGCGGAAAACCAGGTCCGCATAAGACCGAAGGGATTGGCATGGAATTCTTGCCGGGGTTTATGGAACCGGACTATTTTGATGCGATTCACACAGTATCGGACGATGCTGCCTTCGGTTTGGTGAAGGAATTGGCAGCGAAAGAAGGTCTTTTAGTTGGAAGTTCTTCCGGGGCGGCTTTTTATGCGGCTTTAAAGGAAGCGGAAGCTGCAGGGAAAGGTACCAATATTGTGGTGATTTTTCCCGATGGAAGTGAGCGCTATTTCAGCAAGAGAATTTTTCAAGGAGGTATTTAGCATGCGGCGAAAAACAAAATTGATTCATGGCGGGATTAGCGAGGACCCCGCTACAGGTGCCGTTTCTTTTCCAATTTATCAAGTAAGCACCTATAAGCAGGAAGGTGTCGGGGGCCACAAAGGCTACGAATATTCCAGAACCGGCAATCCCACAAGACATGCGCTGGAAGAGCTGATTAAAGACATTGAGGGCGGAACCGCCGGCTTTGCCTTTGGTTCGGGAATGGCTGCAATTACAGGAGTTTTCATGCTGTTCAATAGCGGAGACCATGTAATCTTGACTGATGATGTTTACGGCGGAACATTCCGTGTCATGACGAAGGTGTTAAACCGTGTCGGCATTGATTCGACATTTGTGGATACAAGCAATTTAGAGAATATCAAAAAGGCAATCAGGCCAAACACAAAAGCGATTTATTTAGAAACTCCGACGAATCCGCTGTTAAAGGTTACCGATATCAGCGCAACTGCTGCAATTGCTAAGGAACACAATCTCCTGACGATTGTTGATAATACTTTTTCAACGCCATACTGGCAAAATCCGCTTGAGCTGGGTGCAGATATTGTTCTCCACAGCGCGACAAAATACATTGGCGGCCATAGCGATGTCGTGGCAGGTTTAGTGGTGGTAAATAGCGACGAGCTTGCAAAAGACCTGCACTTCGTGCAAAATTCCACAGGCGGTGTCTTAGGGCCTCAGGATTCATGGCTTCTGATCAGGGGTATAAAGACACTGGGTGTCAGGATGGAAGAAACAGAAGCGAATACAAAGGCCATTATCGACTTCTTACAGGGCCATCCGAAGGTGAAAAAGGTATTCTATCCTGGATTAGAGACACACCCGAATCACGATATTGCTAAGCGCCAGGCTAGGGGGTTTGGCGGAATGGTTTCCTTTGATGTCGGAAGTGCGGAAAATGCCGACCAAATCTTAAGGAAGGTGAAATACTTTACCTTAGCCGAAAGCCTCGGCGCTGTAGAAAGCCTCATTTCTGTACCGGCCAGAATGACTCATGCCTCCATTCCGGCAGAACGCCGGGCAGAACTCGGAATCACCGAAGGCCTGGTGCGCATCTCAGTCGGCCTCGAAGACATCGAAGACCTAATCGATGACCTATCACAAGCATTAAAATAACACTAGAACAGTATTAGTATTGCAATGGGTGTCAGGCACCGCTTGTGGACAAATTTAGGTTTTTGTCCTCCTGGGGTGGACACCCATTTTTTACATCGGCTTTTCTTGGGATTTTTGTGGTACAGTAGTTTAGTAGATTCCTAGAAAAGAAGGTTGATTGCGATGAATCAGAAGGCGAAGCTTGTTTATGAGAAGATGGTGGATTCTAAGCGTTTCGCTATTGTTCTGCTGGCTATTGGTATCTTTTTTTATTTAGGTGTCATCATTCCATCTGATGCAAAATCGGAGATGGATTTAACTATTATGATTCTTGCATCTTTGTCATTTCTCTTCGTGTCTCTTTTGTGCTTTATTCAATCGAAAATGTGCCAAAGCAGGCTGATGGAAATGGATAAAGACGAGGATTTCTTTAAATAACAGGCGTTCCCATTTTCGATGGGGGCGCTTATTTTTTGCCCACAAACAAAGGGCCTTTTCATCAATTTGAAAAAAATTCAAGTAAAAGGGTTTACAAAGTATGGGTGCGTGGATATAATTACCGTAGCAAGAAAAAAATTCCAAAGGAGGTCGAAGAAGATGATGATGTGTTTAGCGAATGCCGCTGGCATGAAAACTTTATATTTGAATATCCCGCATTCGACCAGATTGGAATGGATTGCTTAAGCATTTATGTGACATTACATATCCATGCCGCAGGGAGAATGACGCCTTGCGGTTTTTTTGTGCCTAAAAACAAGCCGGCCGCAAGGGATGCCTCTTCTTGCGGCCTTTTTGTGCCCTTTTTGAGCGCCACTCGGATATGTTTTGCATACATTGGAAATTGTGCTGAAGAAGTTTGCGCAAAAATTGAATGAAAGGAAGTGAAAAACATGACCGTGAATATTTTATTTTTCTCCATCACCATTAAAAAACGCGAATTGAGCCTTCAAGACGCAGCAAAACAAGAAATGGTTGACAAGTTATTTGAAGACCATAAGGATCGCCAAATTTCCATGCATCATTGGGTGTAATGAATAAACCTTAAATCTTAAGTGAAAGGAAGTGATCGTCATGACCTTAAATATTTTATTTTTCACGATTACGATAAAAAAACGTAAAGTCAGTCTTGAAGAAGCTGTTCATCAAGAATTGGTTGAAAAGCTTTACGAACACAATAAAGATCGGCAAATTTCCATGTATCGCTTAATGTAATAGAATAAAAAATCAAAATGAGAAAGGTGGTTTTATTAATGATTTATTTAATGCAGGGAAGAGGAGCTAGCTTGTGGGAAATGATGGATACCACCTAGTTGATATGAAAAAAGTAGGAGGTAAACGGGATGCCGCTGCATGTTTTATTATGGACGTTAATTTTTAAGCCAAAGAAAAAAGATTAATAATACCATAGTTATCCGGATATACTAACAGAAATAAATATTTGTTGACAAAATGTTCGAATTTCCTGAAGATAGATACTGTGTAAATGTGATAAATTCAAGTTAGCAACAAACAGAATCTATCTAAGGGGTGGGTGGAGATTATGTTTATGGTTGTTATGGCTTTCGTGATTACTGGGGCGATCGGCTGCGTGATTTTAGCTGAATTAAGTGCGGAATAAGAAAAGCGGAAGCGGCCATCTTGTGACGAAGGAACACTCATCACCGGGAGCCGGAGCTGGAAAAAAGAAGCATCAGCCGAAATAATCGGTTGACGCTTCTTTTTTTTATTTCATCGCGGTTAACTCCAGGAACTCATCGATATCATCGAGACAAAGACCTACTGCTTTTTCCCAGAAGTCCGGCTTGGTGAGGTCCGCCTCCAAATGTTTCATGGCAAGGTCTTCAACAGTCATCGATGCTGTATCTTTAAGCAGGGCAACATAGTTCTCCTCATATCCTTTCCCTTCCTTTAGTGCCTCAGCATAAATGCCAAGCGAGAAAAGATATCCGAATGTATACGGGAAGTTGTAGAACGGAACCCCCGTGATAAAGAAGTGCAGCTTAGAGGCCCAAAATAATGGATGATACTCATCTAAAGCATCGCAATACGCTTCCTTCTGCGCGGTGAGCATTAATTCATTCAATTTTTCCACCGACACCGGCCCAGGCTTCCTTTCCTCGTAGAAACGTGTTTCAAACAGGAAGCGGGCATGTATATTCATTAATAAAGCAACCGTTCTTTGAATTTTGTCATCCAAAAGAACAAGCTTTTCTTCCTCATTTTTCGCATTTTTAACAGCCGCATCCGCGACAATCATTTCCGCAAACGTAGAAGCTGTTTCGGCTACATTCATTGCATAATTGCGATTTAGATGGTGAACTCCCTTCATGGCGTAAGAATGAAAACCGTGACCTAGCTCATGAGCGAGCGTGGATATATTGTTCGGTGTTCCCGAGTAAGTCATGAAAATCCGGGACTCGCTGCTTTCCGGAAAATAAGTGCAAAAGCCTCCCGGGGCTTTTCCAGGCCGGTCCTCCGCTTCAATCCACTGCTCCTTGAAAGCCTTCTTCGCAAAAGACGCAAGCTTTTCACCAAACAGTGCAAAGTTCTGTTCAATGAATTCTGCTCCTTCCTGAAAGGAAGCCTTGGACTCCGTTTTTCCATATGGGGCTTCTAAGTCATACCAGCTTAACTTTTCAAGCCCGAGCAGCTTTGCCTTGCGTTCTAAATAGGCAACGAGCTTCTCCTTATGTTGCGATATGACATTCCACATTGTTTCAAGTGTTTCTTTTTTCATGCGGCATATGCTGAGAGGTTCCTTCAATGCCTCTTCCCAGCCTCTTTTTTGATAAACATTCAGGCGGAACCTGAGAGGTGATTTAATGTTTTAGCGAGGAAATCTGCCTGCTCACCCCAGGCCTTTTCCCAATTCTTAAACATGGATGCACGTACTTCGCGGTCAGGGCTTGAGAATTTGTTAAACGCCTGCCCGACTGAAAGCTCTTTATCCTCTCCATTTTCATTGAATGAGACTTTGATTTTACTGACAATCAAATCATATAATTGCCCCCAGCCATGATAGCCGTCAACCCCAAGAGCGCTGATTAATGCTTCTTCTTCCTTGGAAAGCTTTTCTTTTGCACGCTTCCTGCGCTCGGTTAAGACAAAGGAAAGCTCGATTAATGGCCCGGCAGCAAGCAGCTCTTGCCATACTTCCCCATCAATGGCTGTCAGCAGGCTATCAAACGCACCAAGTGCTGTTTGCAGAGCAGCACTTAAACTAGTTACTTTAGCGTCAAGGGAGTAAGCCTTCTTGTCCTCGGTATTTTGCGCCTGCAGACAGCCGGCAAATGCTCCTGCCTGGCGAAGCTTCTTGGCTGCCTGTTCAAAATCCACCAGCAATTCATACAGGCACTCTTGATCTTCTACTGCATTAAGAGGTTTCCAGTCGTTTACTTTTTTTTGAAAAAACACTATCAGATCAGCGGTTTCCTTCAAATAGGCCGCAAGTTCAGGAGAGTCGCTTCCTCCTTTAAAAAATACATCAAGATTCCAAACATCTGAATATGTAACGGCAGTCATTCTAAGGCCCCCCATTTTAAATATGCCTAATTTATTATATGTCTATTATTTGAATAATTCTATTATTTGGGTTTTTTAACAAATAGGAAGAGGCTGATGCATGCCGCACCAGCCTTTTGAAAGAATTAATAAAAACAGGTATACCACCACCAGGCTCCGAAAATGAATAATAGTATGAACAAGACGATAATGACAGCAATCCATACACCTCCACCGGAGCCGGTGCATGGACCTGGATAAGCAGGATAGGCAGCAGGGTAACCGAAAGAAAAGGGATAACCGTAAGGCATCTGATTCCCCCTTTATCCTTTTATAATAGGTTATGAGTCTTTTTCTAATCATGTATAGGCAAATGTGTATGTCCAATTGGGAACTAAAGAATTTTCACATCTATTTGCCGTTATTTATTGTATAATTTAGGTCATGACACTATATGCAGGTGGGAAATTGATGCAAAAAATCCTATTAGTCGATGATGAAACGAGAATGTTGGACTTACTTGCCCTTTATTTAAAACCGAAGGGTTACCAATGCATAAAAATGAACTCTGCTTTCGAGGCGATACATTTTTTGGAAACAGATCAAGCAGATCTTATTCTGCTTGATGTGATGATGCCCGAAATGAACGGGTGGGAAGCATGCATGGAGATTCGGAAAAATTGGGATATCCCGATTATTATGCTTACGGCCCGTGGTGAAAAAATTGACGTCGTCAAAGGCTTGAAAATCGGCGCAGACGATTACATTACAAAACCATTCGATGAAGAAGAATTAATGGCACGAATCGAAGCAATTTTACGTAGAAAAAAAGGACATGCAGGGGCTATTGCATTTAATGGCCTTTTATTGAATGAAGATTCTTTTACAGTCTCATACCATAATCAGCAGATACCATTGACACCAAAGGAATTCTCACTGCTGGGATTATTTCTGCAGTATCGAAACAAGGTATTTACAAGAGAACACCTTTTGACAACGCTTTGGGGATATTCTGTTGCAACCGAAGACCGGACAATAGATTCCCATGTCCGCAATTTACGGGATAAATTGAGAAAGACCGGCTTTTCTGTTGATGAATATTTGACAACGGTCTGGGGAGTGGGGTATAAGTGGATGGATAAGGATTCATGAGGGAGGAAAAAAGAGTGAAGATCCGAAAAAAGGCTTTTTTTGCTATTTTAATAGGATTTTTAGTCACCGCTTCCGGCTGTACAAACAAGAGTGATGAACAAACAAAGCAGCAAAAAGCGTTGAACGTGCAGACGAAATTTGAAATCGTCGAAGCCCCGTCATTGAAGGTGAAGCAAATATTCGGAATTGGCTATCCGGGCAATGATAATCGTCTTTATTTAGCGGCGGATAACGGCATAAAAATGTATAAGGATGCCAAGTGGTACAAAACAACCGCCAACAACCACAAGTATATCGGTTTTCAAGCTATAGGAACTGGATTTATTGCAAGCGGCCAGCCTGAAAAAGGGTCAGGCTTGAAAGATCGGCTTGGTCTGGTGCAAAGTTCAGATAAAGGCGAAGCGCTTAAGAAAATGGCTTTTTACGGCAAAAATACCTTTCATTTCGTGGGGGCAGGCTATTCAGGAGATGCCATTTATGTGATTAATGAACAGCCAAATAATAAGTTAGCTGCTGGGCTGAATTATTCAAAGAATAACGGAGCCACTTGGACAGAAAGTGCTCTAAAGGATTTTCAGGCTGATTCCTATGGGATGATCGCCGTTCACCCGAAAACTGGGGATTTGATCGCGATGTCAACAAGGTCCGGGGTCTATTATTCGACGGATAATGGAAACACGATGAAATTGATAACAGCGCCGTTTATGGTGACTGCAGTAACGTTTATGGGCGATTCACTGCTATTTTCCAGTGTGGAAAACAATGCTATTCTCTTAAAAAGCCTAAATCCGGAAACAGGTGAGCAAGCAAACATGGCGATTCCGTTTCTTGACTATGACAACCCGATTACCTACTTGGCTGTTAATACAAAAAATCCTAGTCAACTAGCATTCACGACATATAAAAATGATTTATATGAATCGACAGACGGCGGGAAAACATGGGTGAATCTTCTGAGCGAAGGAAAAAAATAAGAGCTGGATAAATGAACTGTTCCCCAATTGTTAGACACATAACAATTGGAAGTGCAGTTCATAAACCGGCTCTTTTTTAATCCTTATTTTTTCTTTCGTTCTTTTTCTGCCCGGTAGAATTCGTGGAACATTTTCATGAGGGCTCTTTTTTCAATCCGAGAGACATAGCTTCGTGATATGCCAAGCTCTTTGGCAATCTCCCTCTGGGTTTTTTCTTTTTGCAAATCCAGTCCAAAGCGGCCGATAATGACTTCCTTTTCCCGGTCATCGAGAACTTCAATATACTTCTTAATTTTTTCAAGCTCCATATTAAGCTGAATCGTGTCTATAACATCTTCTGATTCAGATTTCAGTACATCAATTAGTGAAATTTCATTTCCTTCTTTATCCTGGCCAATCGGGTCATGAAGGGAAACATCTTTTTTTGTTTTCTTAAGGGCTCTTAAATGCATGAGGATTTCATTTTCGATACAACGGGCGGCATATGTCGCAAGCTTCGTGCCTTTTCCC